>JAQBNP010000075.1 GCA_028288515.1 Flaviaestuariibacter sp.
GTTCCTGCCCTTTGAAGGGCTCTTTGCCGAGGTGGTACGGAAGGCGAGCCTGCTGGAGGAGATCCAGCGCGATTGCAACGTCGTCATCACCGGTCCAACCACGCTCGCGGTGATCCTCAACAGCCTGCAAATGGGCTTCCGCACGCTGGCCATCCAGAAGCGCAGCTCCGAGGTGTGGCAGGTGCTCGGCGCTGTCAAGAAAGAATTCAACCTGTTCGGCGGGCTTCTCGAAAAGGCCCACAATAATATCCAGGTGGGCCTCAACCAGCTTGACGACGTTGTGGGCAAGCGTACGCGCGCCATCCAGCGCAAGCTGAAAGGCGTGGAAACGCTTCCCGAGGATACTCCGCTTTTGTCTGACATCACCGATCGTGAGCTGCTGGAAGAAGAATGACCGCCCCGAACCCGGGCAGTCGTTATGGTCTCCTGGCCGGGTCATCGTTCCGTTCACGTAGAAATCGATACGGGCCATTCATTTTCGTGTGCGTCATCCCGATCGAAACGCGCTTTCAGTTCAGTTCAAATCGAGACGCCTCTCCTTACCTTCGCGCACCTTGCACAATCCGACTGATATCATTCGCCAGACGCAGAAATGGATCGACGACGTCGTCATTGGCTGTCAATTCTGCCCCTTTGCGGCACGCGAGGTGAAGCGCGGCTCCGTCAATTACCGTGTTGAGCGGAGCACCGACCGCAAGACCTGCCTGCAGTCTTTGCTGGAAGAATGCCACCGCCTCACCGAGGACCCCGCCATTGAAACAACGCTTGTCATCTTCCCGGCGGCGTTCCATCGCTTCAATGCCTTTCTCCAGGTGATGGACATGGCGCAGAAGGCACTGAAGAAAGCAGGCTATGTGGGCACCTACCAGATCGCGTCGTTTCACCCCGACTACCAGTTCGGGGGTGCGCCGCTTCACGACCCCGGCAACTACACGAACCGGTCGCCCTACCCAATGCTGCAGCTGCTGCGCGAGGACAGCGTCGAGAAAGCGGTAGCGGCCCACCCCGATCCGGAGGGTATCCCTGAGCGCAATGTGGCGCACGCGCGGCAAAAAGGCCTCGCTCATATGCAGGCGCTGTTGAAAGCCTGCCTGGGGGCCTAATGGTACGCGCTTTGTGCTGTTGACGGAAAGGATCGATCATGAAGGACAATGAAAAGAAGGAGCAGCCGGCGACAGCTTCGACCGCAACCGGGCAGACGGGCAAGGTCGATGTAGCTGGTGCCGCGCCGACGGACACGCCCGGTGAGAAGAGCGGCGAGGGTGACCGCACAGACGTGCCGGATATGGACCATGTCAATGGCGGAAAGGACCGCTAACAGGGACTTTTTTCAGGTAGAAAGGCCCAAGAAAACGCGCTGTCCCAATAAAAAAGCCGACCTTTAAGGGCTACAAACACAATTCAGGGGAAACTATGGCAAAATCCGGTCAATCATTCAATAAGAAAGAGAAGGAAAAGCACCGCGCGAAACAACGCCAGGAAAAGGCGGAAAAGATGGAAGAGCGCAAGGCCAACACGAAGAAGGGCAAGTCACTTGACGAAATGATGGCCTATATCGACGAAAATGGAAACATCTCGTCCACCCCGCCAGACCCATCGAAGCGCCGGGAGATCAATATCGAGGATATCGAGATCGGCTTTCCCAAATACGACCCGGGAGAAGAGGATCCGGTCCGCACCGGCATCGTTTCGTTCTTCAATGAAACGAAGGGCTTCGGCTTCATCAAGGATTTGCAGACGGGCGAAAGCATTTTCGTTCACGTCAACCAGCTCCTGGAGCGCGTGATCGAGAACAACAAGGTCAGCTTCGAGGTGGAGCGCGGTCCTAAGGGGCTCAACGCCGTGAACGTGAAGAAGGTCCAATAATACGAAAGCAGGCAAACGCCTGCTTTCCGCCCTTTCGGGCACATGATGTTCCGGAGCCTGCCAGGCAGGCTTTCCGATGCGCGTGAACCGGCACCGCTTTACTCTTCCGCTTTATTGGGCACGAAGGACAACTTGGCGAAATCAGCACCGCTGAAGATGCGCGCCAGGTTGATATCCTTGGTCTTTTGATAATCTGCCAGTCTTGTTTGGGTTACAATACGCCAGAAATTCTTGGCTTTCAGGTCGTTATAATCGCGGCCCTCAACGATCAGCCCACGTACCGGGTTGCGCTTCTTGAGTTCAAAACGGATGATCTTGTCTTTGGGAACCGGCTCTTTGGCCAGCCAATTCTCGATTTGTTCTACTGTCATAGCCGCGAAAGGTAGTAGATTGTGTTTTACCTAAACGTTAAAATGGGCTTCTTTTGCGGTTTTTTACCATCGCGCGACAGAGCGCGGGCCCGCCTCGTTAACTTGCCACATGGAGAAAAAGCGGGCCGGCATCGATATCGTCAATGAGGTGCTCGAGGCATGCCTGGGCGCCGGCGCCGATTCGCCCTTCGTTGTCAGCCTGTACAAGCAGTACGTGGAGCGGGGCAGCCTCAGCCGCAGGCAGTTACAGGGACTTCTTGCCAAAGCCACGAAGGCGGCCATTCCCGGCGCACGCCTGGCCACCCTGGATGCGCTGATCAAGAAAATGCCCGTCCGAAGCAAGTCGGAAATGCCCGTGGCAGCCCCTCTTTACGAAAAAGACCAGGTTGCCGGCGAGATGATCGCTTCGATCCTGGCGCGCTACCCGGCCCATAAGCGCGTGCTGTACCTGCAGGCCCGCTATTCCAATAACGAGGTCCTGTCCCCGTCCGACCTCGCCGACCTCAAGCGATTCCATGCCGCACTGAAATGAGCCGGGTGCCATTGAACCCGAAGCTCCTCTCGTTCGATTGCTTTCCTTTTCCGAACCGGGCCCCCCGCCTTCCGACGATCCGCGGCCGATCGCATTGACGGTCGAACGGCCGGGGATGGTATATGCTTTGCAACGTCTTTTTGAAAAAGCGGGAAGCACATGAGAACGACGATCACCCTCATCCTTGGCGCAGCTACAGTTGTTTTGGCAGCCGTCATCATCCGGTCCGCTCGCCGTAAAAAGGCAGGCCAGATGCAGGAGGCGATTGCCGATGAAGGGTACGAAACCGCCCATGACATCCTCTACCCGCGCCGCGGACGCCACTACGGCGACCAGTGGCACTACGGCCCGGTATTGCCCAACTAAACCCGGATTCCTGTTTCCATTTTTTCACTCAATGAGCTAGAACGCCCATCTCAGGCCGACTCAAGCAACGCCACCATGGCCTCGTTTTCCTGCATCCGCGCGTGGTCGAGAGGTGTTTTGCCCCGCGTGTCGGCAGGAGTCTTGTCGGCGCCGCGCTCCAGCAGCTTGCGGGCAATACCGAGCTGCCCAAAAGTAGCCGCAAAGGTCAGCGCCGGTGCGCCCTGGCTATTACGGACATTCACGTTGGCGCCATGGGCCAGCAGGAGATCCGCCGCCTCCTCATATCCCTTGAAGCAAGCTCCCATCAGGGCGGTGTTGCCGGATGCATCCTGCGCATCCGGACTCGCGCCCTGCTGCAGCAGCATTGTCGCCACACCCAGCTGGTTATTATAGATCGCGATGATCAGCGGCGTAAAGCCCTTGCCATCCGTTTCGTTGACGAGCTCGGGGAACAGCTCGCACATCTTTGCCACGTCGGCCGCATCGCCACGGCGGCAGGCATCGAGGAAGAAGGACATTTCTTTCGAATCCATCCGGTAAAATTAGGGCCGGGCGGCATGTGACACATCAGTCGAGTCCTTTCACGAGCGTGCCGCTCTCACCCGCGGTGAACCCCATGCGGCGAAGAAAGGAGGCGTGCTTGGGATACACCGCACCTGTATAGACGAGCGTGCGGATCCCCTGCGAAAGAAGCCAGCGCTTCTCCTTTTGGAAAATGAACGTCCCCACCTGGTAATCGCGGAATTTCGGAACGGTATAATTGAGGATTACCGTAGCCGTCCCGTCTGGCTCGACAGAAGCGGCGAAAAGATTAGCGATGGCCAGGTTTCGGAGTACGAGGAAGGTGACGGCGCCCTCCGGGATCCTGCCGGTGAACTGCGGGAAATAGGTCTTTACATCATCCCCGTAAAATTCAAGGAAGCTCGTCACGACATCACTGCGGGGCTCGGTCCGCGCGAGGTCGAATGCTTCCGGTGTGCGGTAAATGCGAGCGAGGTAATAGAGGTTGATGAGAAACAGGAGGCTGTTCGTCAGCAGTACGGGGAACGCATTGATCAGGATGCCGTAAACGATAAAGGCCAGGCAGCCGAACAGGTTGAACCATCGAAACTTCAGGTCGTTTGTAACGATCAGTGAAAGCGCAAGAAGAACGGACGCAATATAGCCGATGATGACTGTAAGCATAAGCAACTCAAAAGGGCGGCAAATGTACGCGCTTCGGCCATAGCCTGAAAAAGCAGCACTGGGTGCTGCTGACAGGATCCTGCGATCAACGAGGTTACCGGTCACCGCTCTTGCGGCGAATGCTCAATCCATCCTAGCGTCCGCGGTAGCTCGCCTTTGCCGCTCCAATGTTTTGCGATGGGCAACCATCACGACTCATGCCACGCATCGTGCCGCAGGAGCTAAGGAACATCATCAGGAAAGCGAGAAACAAAACGGTTGTCAGAATAAAACGGAGAGCTGGGAAAAGAGAGGCTGTCTTCTGGTTCATGGTAGGTGTTTTAAGTAGGTTATGCGGTGTATAAATCGATGATTGTGCCAAAATCGGGTGATTGCCGAAATCGATCCGAAACATTTTGTTTTGTGGAATGCACAGGACACTATGGGCCATCAAAGCATCAGTTTCACAAGCTGTGTTGCGCTCGTGGCAGAGGTGATTGTGGCGCGTTACACATGTTCGTAGAAATCCTGTGGATAAGATTTCGCGTTTGCAGTCGATAGGTCGGGAAGAGCGCGCTATCTTGACCATTCATCAAAACCACACGACATGAAGAAACTTCTCCTGCCCGGCCTTGTGCTGAGCATTCTCCTGGTATCCTGTAAGAAGGACGCCGACCAGCAGGCAGCCCGTCCCCCGGCAATCGCCTGGCACGATCAGCAAACGATCCCCGACTTCGACCCGCTAAGCCGTACCTCCTCGGACAACATTGCCATGGGCAACCCAAGCGGCGCTGTGACCAGCACCACGAACTACACCAATTACCTCATGACCAAAATGCAATACTCGCTGTCCTATCACCGCGATCGCGGCACGCCAAACTGGGTCAGCTGGCATCTCGACCCAAGCTGGATCGGCAGCACGCCGCGCCAGGATAATTTCAGCTCGGACGCTACGCTTCCAACCGGCTGGTACCGCGTGGGCAGCACCAGCTACAGTGGCAGCGGCTTCGACCGTGGTCATAACTGTCCATCCGCGGATCGCACCTACAGCGTCGCCGACAATTCCGCCACGTTCCTGATGACCAATATGGTTCCGCAGGCGCCGACAAATAACCAGCAGACCTGGGCCAACCTAGAGAACTACTGCCGGACCCTTGTCAACCAGGGCAACGAGCTCTATATCATCATGGGCAGCTACGGAACGGGTGGCACGGGAAGCGCCGGCACAAAGAGCACCATCGACGGCGGCCATGTCACTGTCCCCAACCGCATCTGGAAAGTGATCGTGGTTCTGCCGCAGGGAACAAATGACCTGAGCCGGATCACCACCTCCACGCGCGTGATCGCCGTGAACACACCAAACATCAACACCACGACAACCTGGGGCGGCTATCGCACCACAGTGGACGCGATCGAATCGGCGACCGGGTACAATATCCTGTCAAACGTTTCCTCAACGATCCAAAGCGTGATCGAATCGAGAGTTGACAGCGGCCCTACCTCTTAATGACAAGACTGGAATCTTAGCCCGGGCCGAACGCCCGGGCTTTTTTATGTTTCGATGAGAAGCGTGCGCAAGCCCGCGTAGCGGCCATCCGGAAGGCGACCCACGATAAAGGCGTGCACCTGCACCGTGCCAACCCGGTAGACGACGATACCGGTCAGCGTTCGCTCCAACAGGCCCTGGAGATCCCGAAATTTTTGGGCTGTCTCCTGCTGGTCAGAAGGAGCACCGGGCTCCATGCGTGTATGGTTACGAAAGAAATAGTCAAGCGCCTGTGTTTCCACAGGAGCGGCGAGGTCCCCGGCCAGGGCCTGGAGCTGCGGAACGGGGTCGCCGGACGCGTTGAGCTCGAATGCGGTGAGCGGGTGGTCGGACTCGCTGATAAAAAGGAGTCCCTGTGCCGCTGTGTCGAGTTCGGTCATTGCCGTTGTCATGCCCATGAGCAAAGGAAGGAAAAGAATGGCCAGGATCCGCATGGCTTGTTTATACAGGGAAAAAGGCAAGAACGGTGCCGCCGCTGGGCAGGATCACCCGGGGAAACATTCGCAAAGAATGCTTCCTCTACCGCAGAGGTTCGTAGCTTTGACCCGTAACGACCGCTATGCCTACTGAGAGATACATCATATATGTTGACGACGATTTCGACGACAAAGAGTTGCTGCAGGAGGCATTTGCGGACATACCCGATTACGACCTGGTGACGCTCGACGACGGGCTGGAACTTATCCAGTATCTCGAAAAAGCCGATCGTCTTCCCAACCTGATCATCCTCGACATCAATATGCCGGCGCTCAGTGGCCGCGACACGATGAAGATCCTGCGTGCCCACGAGCGCTTTAGCGACATTCCCCTGGTCATGTTTTCCACGACAAGCAACCCCGTTGAGATCGCCCGCTTCCGGGCTTCACGCATCGATTTAATCAATAAGCCGGTGACGTACTCATCGGTGAAAACGATCGTGCAGCAATTGATTGGGTATGCGCGATGAGGGGTGGGTTGGAACCACGAAGACACGGAGAGCGCGAAGCGGCACTAAGGGGATTTTTCCCTTGCCATTCCTCTGCGCACTTTCTACGCTTTGCGTTTATCGGCTGTTCTGAATGTGGAGGTTGACATCTGAAATCTGCCGTTAGTTGGAATGCAAATACTCCCCGTAGAAGTCCGGTTTGGATTTGCGAACGGCGTGCTTCTTAAACGTCAGCGCGCAGAAGAACAGGATGTTTACAGCGAAGATCATCAGAAGGACCAAATCGAATGTCATAGCAAGCATTTTATCTGTCGTCAAATACGGGCTGTCTCATCTTTATAAAACGAAGAAGTGTGCCAAAAAGCCCTGCCATTTGCGTTTTCACTTTTCCCCAAGTTTTCCCAACATGCGGATGCGCTTCCAGTACGGCCACGAAAAAGCCCCGCGTCGCGGGGCTCTCGCTTATTATGTTGCGTCAGGTCAATCGACAACCTTAACGCCGCTGGCCATGAATTGCACCTCTTTTTTCGCGCCCTTGATCTTCGCGATCTCCTCTTTGCTCTTGTTGGCGTCCTCGGCATAATGCTTTTGCTTCGCTTCGCTTTCCTCTTTCACAGACGCCGTTCCTTCCACAACCACTGTACGGCCCACAATATCCTTCGGCATGAAGAACGCATGGTCTTTCGTCTTCACCATGACCGTTGAGCCATCGGCTTTTTCAAGCTTCATCCAGCAGCCCATTGTCTGGCAAACTTCCTTCACCTTGCCGGTGACCTTTCCTTCAAATGTGCCGTTCACGAGCTTCGCCGTGAGGTCGTCTACAGGAATGGCATTTGTTTCAGTAAGCTGTGCGCCATAGACCACGCCTTTGGCAGCAGGCTTGATCTCGTCGGCCTCCTGGGCATTGACGGAAACAGCGGAGAGAACGAACAGGGAAAAGAGTATTTTTTTCATAACAGTTGCTTTTTGACTTCTTTCAAAGATAAGATTCCTTGCGTAGATCAGGCCTGCAGCGCGCTACGCATTGTCGCCGTGCATTTCCCGCTCCGCATTTGCGAAGATCTTTTTCTTCTTGCTCTCATACCACCACTGCGGCGCCGTCTTTTTCATGACGGTGTCGATGCTGCGCATGCCGAACAGGTTCCAGACCCCTTTCAGCTTCCCCGTGAGCGAAGGCTGTAAGGCGCGCAGGCTCATCGCGAACCCGCTGTCCAGGTATTCCATGTGGTGCCAGTAACCGGCGGGCATAAACAAAGTATCGCCATGATCGAGCGTCACCTCGTAGCCGCGGGCTTGCTTGAGGGCCGGGAACTGGTGGAAATCAAGCTTGCTTCCCTCCGTCCCGAAATGGGAAAAATCCGCGAGGCTCAGCACCTCGAACGGCTTGCGATACAGCTTGTGCTGCTCGCCATAGGGGAACAGCAGCACGCGCTTGCGGCCGGCGAACTGGGTGTGCATGATATTCGACAGGTCAATGTCAAAATGCATATGGGTGATGGACGAAGCACCACCGACAAACAGCATCGGGTACTTTTTGACGAAGCCCTTCATGTATGCCTCGGGCCATGTGAAATCCTGCACAAGCTGCGGCGCATGGTCGAAAATATTGAACAGGAAGATGCGCCAGGCCGCGGGCCCCTGGCTGATCACATCGATATACTCACCGAAGGTCTTGTAATCATCCGCTGTGTTGATGGGCGTGTATGCGTCGCTTTTGATGTTGTTGTAAAGACCCACGCGCTGGCTGCCGACAAGCTCCTTGAAATAGGCCCAGTTCCACTTGCTATAGGCCGGCCATGACTTCGCCAGGTCTTTCAGCACCACGGGCTTTTGAGGAAGGTAGTAGTCCTCCCGGAACACCTGCGGGTCGATCGCGTCGAAGACGGGGATGGGTTGCAGTTGCATGGCAATACGATTTAGACAAAGGTACAGGCGCCCCACACCGGTTGGCAAGGATTTCGATGATTCTGGGTATTCGTTGGCAAATGCTGACCTTTAGTCGTTGAAGACCCCGTTATGCTGATCCATATACACCCCGAGAACCCGCAGCCCCGCCTCATCCGGCAGGTGGCGGAAGTGCTGAAGAGCGGCGGCATCGTCGTCTATCCAACCGATACCATTTACGGCCTGGGCTGCGATATCTTCCAGCACAAGGCCGTCGAGCGCATCTGCCGCATCAAGGGAGTGGATCCACTCAAAGCAAACCTCTCCTTCGTCTGCCATGACCTGCGCGACCTCAGCCAGTATGCCCGCCAGCTGGACACGCCCGTCTACCGCATCCTCCGGCAATACCTTCCCGGCCCCTATACGTTTATCCTGGAAGCGAGCCGGCAGGTGCCGAAGATCCTGAAAACAAAAAAGGATACGGTTGGAATCCGCGTGCCGGACAACAAGATCGCGCGGTGCATTGTCGAGGAGCTCGGGAACCCGATCCTGAGCGCCTCGCTGCCCGGCGAATTTGTGGAGGAGTACACGGACCCCGAGCTGATCCAGGAAAAGTTCGGCAAGCTCGTGGACCTGGTCATCGACGGGGGCATCGGCGGCATGACCCCCTCCACCGTCATCGACTTCTCAACGGGCGAGGCAGTCGTCATACGCGAAGGCGCCGGCCAATGGGAGGAGTGAGAGTCGGGATCCGGATTTCAGATCTTGACTCCTGTGTCTTTGGGTCACGGATCCTGGACGTCTCAATCGTTAGACCCATTGGTTCGATCCATCATCTCTTCACCACCGGGATGCCCCCCAGGTCCCGACCATCTTTCCGCACCTGCAACAGGTATCCACCGGCCGGTAAATCCCCCGTTTCCAATCGCCCTGTGAGGTGGTTTCGTACGATCGTGCGCAGCACGACATGACCCTTCATATCGAGGAGACGCAGCTCATATGTTCTTGATGCCACCAGGCCCCGCACCGTCAGTTCATCACGAAAAGGTACCGGGTATGCCTGGATCGCCTGCCCCGGCGCGTCAACGTCCACGATGCCCGTGGTTCCGGAAAGGATCACGGCCACACTGTCCGTATTGCTCGTTTCGGTGTAGCACTGGCCATTCGCCAGGAGGCGGCCATAGATCGTATTGAGACCGGCTGAGAGACTCGTGGCAGGAAGCGACAGCAGGTTGTTCGCGCTCTCTGCCTGCAGGATGTTCGTGAACGCCCGGTCGCGCGCAAAAATGTAATGCAGGTTGGTACCACCCGTAGCGTTCGAACCGGTGATCACCACGGTCTGAGAAATGTTGAAGACAAGCGCCGGGTTGGCGGTCAATATGAGGTCGAGGACACCCGGAGCCACAACCGTAAATGGCCAGGCCGTCGTCGTTGTCACGCTTCCCTGTGTGTACGTGGCGGTGATTGAATGAGACCCAACGGAAAGTACGCCCGGGTCGAAGCTGAACGTGCTGTCAGCGCCCACGGTCAGCGGCGTCGCATCGAGCCGCACGGCGATCGTGACGCCCGAACCCGCGGGGGGCGGGTTCAGAAGCCGGCCGGTGACCATGCCCGGGCGACGGCAATAGCTGGACGCGAGCCCCCCGAATGCCGGTGACGCCAGCGGCCGCGCCACGATCTTCACATCGTTGCGACCAGTTAGAACCGGCAGGTTATAATCGAAATAGATCGATGCCCGGTTCGACAGTACCTGTCCGACCGGCAGGCCGGCTTTTGGCCGGATGCGGAACATGAGATAGCCGTGACTCTTCGATTCGTTGCTAAGGCTGTCCACCAGCCTGATGTTCGTAAACGTCCATTGCAGCCGGTTTCCATTCACCGCAAGCGTATAGGGGTGACTCGCACCCACGACCTGCAGCGATGACACAGTAAAGGACGAGGAGAGCGTATCACGTACCACAACCGTAAATGCAGTGTCTGTGCCCGTATTCTGGAAATTGATCATGTACAGCAGCCTGTCGCCGCTCTTGTAGCGGTCGTTGTAAAAGGTGCCGCCGACGTCGTCAAGCTTATTGTTCGGGTCAAACGAGCCGACAACGTTCTGGCGAATGGTGTCACGGTTGTCGATATCGGTTGAATCGTTCGAATAGGGCAGAGCCATCACAAAATGAAACAGCGAATCGCCGATGGAAAGCGCCGGTGGTGGCGGGTTTCGCGTATAGATGACAATCGTGCGCGCCGTTTGCGGAGCCATGTTCGACACTGTCCATAGAAGCGTATCACCGCTTCGACTGAACCCCGTTGAGTCGTGTGACAGGATCTGCATTTTCGGATCGGGCCGAATGCCAACGGTGGCCGTTTGCATCAGCTGCGTGCCGTGATTGCCGAGCACGAGGATGAGCCGGTTGGAAAATCCGGGGCGCTGTGGCGCCTGCGAGCTGAGGTACACGCCGAGGTCCTTAATGCCGGGTGTGGGCGACACCGCGAAGGTTACAGAGTCGGTAAAGCCATAGCCAGTGCGTGTGGTTGTCAGCGTTGCGGGCGTGATGGTAAAATACGGACGATCGATCTGTGGCTTTGTCACGAGCACCCCCGTATCCACCGTATAGCGGAACCGACCGTCGGAAACATACATGCCATTGATCGATCCTGCCTTTTCGCTGCTCACGACGACGTCGTTGAACGGTCCTTCACCCGCATCCTGGATGCCATTGGCATTGTAGTCGTAAAACATGCGGCCGCTGATCGTATTGGTATTGCCGATCTTGGCCAGCCAGTAATCTGCGCCACCGGCGTTCTGAAGCACATCTCCGCTCGACGACCAGCTGCGCGCGAGAAGAAGGAAGCCCTTGTCAGGCGTCTGGATGAAGTTCACCGGCTCATCAACATCATAGCCCCCGATGCAGTTGACCCACCGAAGCCGTCCAGAGCTGTCCATATCCGCAAAGAAAATATCGTTCGGTACCTGGAAAGAGCCATTCCAGTGAAAGCCGTTG
Source organism: Flaviaestuariibacter sp. (assembly GCA_028288515.1). GTDB lineage: Bacteria > Bacteroidota > Bacteroidia > Chitinophagales > Chitinophagaceae > Flavisolibacter. Next base: position 11,651 of record JAQBNP010000075.1, read on the forward strand.
AGAAGCAGGGCCCGGTCATTCGTTGAGCCGGCAACCATCACGGTCGTGTCGTTCACATGCTGGACCGAGATCGCCGCGCCGCCATCGAGGCCTGGAAAGAGATTCCGGGCCCATACCGGTGTGCCGTCGGCTTTCTCCTTGCGTACCTGCGCCGGCCCTGGGTTCGCCTGCGTTGAGTAAATATTGTCGAGAGCATCGACGGCCACGTCCGTGCTTCGCTCCACGCGCTGCCAGACAATGGATCCTGCCTCGGAGATGCGGGCCGTGATCTCACCAACAGCGATATAGCCGCCTCCATTTAGTTTTTTGACAGCTGAAAACCTCTCAGTTCCCCAGCTCTGGTCGACGCATTTTTGCCAGATGATGCTACCGGTTGGACTTAGCTTGAGTATCCAGGCGTCGGTGCCGCTGGAGCCAAGCCAGTGAATGCCCGACACATCGCCGCTATTCGACCGCGCTTCGCCAGCCACGATAAAGTTCCCGTCCGGAGCCTGCAGCACACTGCTGAACCCTTCGGCATCGCCGCCGCCGTAGCAGCGCGACCATTCCTTCACCCCCGCGGCGCTGGTCTTGATCGCGAAGCCGTCGAACTGCCCGTGGTTCGTGGCAAAGTCCCCATCGTTGAACGAGGTGCCGCCCACAATCAAGAACCCATTGTCCGCGGTTTGTATGAGGCCGCCAGGAGAGCTATACATCCAGAAATTATTGCTCAGGCCCCCATAACATTTCTCCCATTCCGTAACGCCGTATTTATTGAACTTGATCAGGAAAAGCTGCTCGCCCGTCCAGGTGGCGCTGCTGCAGACCGTACCAGGATTCGAAGGGCGCAGCAAGACCACGGCATAGCCACCATCCGTACAGGCCGTGATGATATTATTAGGGTCGTTGACAACTGTTTCGAAGCGCTCGTCGGTTGGTGTGCCGATAGAGCGCTGCCATTGAACGGCGAGCGGCTGCTGGGCGGATGAAGAAAGGGTGATGAAGGCGCAAAGCAGGCAAAGCAGGGACGGTTTCATGTTCTCCAAATATATCCGCTCGGGCTGAAGGCGCAAAACCTGCCGACCCGAAATAAGAGGCACGCCCTTCGTTCGGCAGCAAACCGGGATTGAGACAGGCTCTAAACCATTCACCCCGCGCAATTGCGGCACACGCCGTGGATCACCACCTGCGTGGATTCTGCGCGGTAGCCCTCCGGCAGCTCGATGCGCGGCGACACGATATCGTCGAGGCAAATGGTAGCATTGCAATTCGAGCAGACGAAGTGGACATGGTCGTCGTGGTGATGCCCTTCCTGGCAATCCCTGCACAGCGCGTAGAGGATCGCGTTGTCCGCAGTCGGGATGGTGTGAATGATCCCCTTTTCGACAAATGCCTGCAGGGTGCGGTACACCGTTACACGGTCGATCTTTTCACCGGCTTTCCGCTCGATATCGCTGTGTGTGAGTGCATCCGCGCTGGCAACAAAGAGCGCGAGGATCTTCCGGCGGCTGTCGGTGATGCTTAGGTTTTTCCGCCGGAGAATATCGGCGACCTTGCTGTCTGTTGATTTTGCGGGGGCGTGCATAAAAATTATTCGGCAAGCAATTTACGGATGTCCGCGTACATCTCCGCCACCTCGGCGCTTTTGATGCCGTCGTAGATCTTCACCACCTCACCCTTGCGGTTGATCAGAGCGATAAACTGCGTGTGCATGAAATCGTCGTTGATGTCGGATACGTTATTGTTGGGGTCGTCGATCTTGTAGGAGAGGCGCGCGGCCCGGTAGAGGCTGTCCTTGCGGCCCGTAAGAAACACCCACCGCTGTGTGTCGACGCCCATCGAATCGGCATAGCGCTTCAGCACGGCGGGCGAATCAACCGCGGGGTCGGATGTATGGGAGAGCATGATGAAGCCCGGCTCATTCCGGAACGCTTCGTAGACAGGCTTCAGGTTGTTGTTCATTTTCGGGCACACGCTCCGGCAGGTCGTGAAGAAGAAATTGACCACGCCCACCTTTCCGCGCAGCGCCGCTTCCGTCACCACCTGGCCGTCCTGGTTGATAAATGCGAACGGCTTCACTTCGGAGATCGGCGGCACGCGCGGCCTGGCATAGCCCGGGATCAGGATCGTCATGACGAGAAAAAAGCCCACCGCGATGGCCGCGAAGAAGATGATGTAGAAAAGGCGCTTTTTCGACATACGGCAAAGGTAGGGCAGGCACCGGGCCGGACCGGTTCCAAAATGCCGTACCTTGACGTTTTACCTTTCGTTATGAAAAAACTTCTGCCGCTTCTCCTCCTGCTGCTCGCGCTCGGCTCCGCCGCCCAATCAAAGGACGAGGCCGCCATCCGCCGCCTTCTCACCATGCAGACCAAAGCCTGGAACCATGGCGATATCGCCGGCTTCATGCAGACTTACTGGAAAAGCGACTCGCTCATGTTCATCGGCAAGAATGGCATCAAATGGGGCTGGCAGACAACCCTCGACAACTACCGGAAAGGTTACCCCGACAAGACCGCCATGGGCAAGCTTTCCTTCGATATCCTCCAGGTGAAGCGGCTCTCTCCCGACTACTATTATGTTGTCGGCAAGTGGATGCTGGCACGCACCATCGGTGACCTGAGCGGCCACTACGACCTGCTGCTGCGCCGCATCAAAGGCGAATGGAAGATCGTGGCCGATCACAGCTCCTGAAAGATCGTGAGCTATTGCAGATTGCAGATTTTTGGACATTCACGATTCACTATTCACTATTGACCGCCCCTTCACCTTTCAATCCTGCTCATGGCTTCTGAATTTTGGCTCCTGGCATTTGGCTTGCGGCGTTCAAATCCCGGCTCCTGGCTTTTAAACGTCACCATCCCCTAGGTTTGCATCTCATGCAATCCCTCCTCGAGCAGTTCATCGACGGCATGCAGAAGACGAGCGCGCTGGAATACATCGCCGTCTTCACCGGCATGGTCAGCGTGTGGTTCTCCAAAAAAGAGAATATCCTGGTCTACCCGGTCGGCCTGGTCAACACCGCCATCTACGTTTACCTCAGCTTCAAGTACCACCTGATCGGCGAAGCAAGCGTTAACCTGTACTACACTGTCATGAGCATCTATGGCTGGATGCTCTGGGCCAAGAAAGACCGGCAGCACAAGCCGCTCGTGCACATCACGTTCTCTTCCACGCGCGAAAAATGGCAGCAGGCGGGCTTCTTCGCGTTCTTCTATGTCATCGTCTACGCATCGCTCACCTATCTCAAAAAGGTTTTTGTGCCGGGCGCCATTCCCTGGGCCGATGCCTTCGCATCGGCAACGGCGTATACCGGTATGTGGCTGATGGCAAAGAAAAAGGTCGAAAGCTGGCATTGGTGGATCGCCACCAACATGGCTTCCATCCCGCTGTACTTCGTGAAGGGACTGGTTTTCACCAGCGTCCTCTTCCTGGCTCTGCTCATTCTCGCCTTCTTCGGCCTGGCCGAATGGAAGGAAAAAGCGAAACGTGCCAAAAGCGGAACGGCTGACGAAAGGCCCGGCGAAAATCAACTCACCACAAGCCACGGCGATGCCCGGTAATCCTCCCAGAAAGATCGTTGTGATTGGGCCCGAGTCCACCGGCAAGAGCACGTTGTGCCGCGACCTGGCGCAGCATTACGGGACCGTATGGTGCCCCGAGTTTGCACGGGTCTACCTCGGGGAGAATGGCGCCGCTTATACCTACCAGGACCTGCTGCAGATCGCACGCGGACAGCAGGCGCTGGAAGACGAGCTGCTGGACCGTGCCGTGCCCCCATTTTATTTTATCGATACAAACCAATACGTGATGAAGGTCTGGTGCGAGGTCGTGTTCGGCGACTGCCACCCGTGGATCATCCGCCAGATCGCGGAGCGCCGCTACGACTTTTACCTGCTTTGCGATACGGACCTGCCCTGGGTTGCGGACGGTCTTCGCGAGTACCCGGACCTCGCGCAGCGTCGGTCGCTCTTTCACATCTACAAGGATATCGTGATTGAAAGCGGCACGCCGTGGGCGCTTATTTCCGGCGAATCGGACGCGCGGCTCCGGGCCGCTGTTTCGGCGCTGGAGTCGGCTTTCCCGCCGGCTTCGGATCACGGTTCCTGATCACCGTGACGACGTCCGGATCGGTCTCGAGAAACCGCATCTGCTGCACGATCCAGTTGCTCCGCCCGTTGACATAATGCGAGGCCGGCTGCGGCGTGAACCGTTTCGGGTTGGGCAGGCAGGCGGCAATCAGCGCGGCCTCTTTCCGCGACAGCTTCGAGGCAGGCTTCCGGAAATAATACTGTGATGCGGCTTCAGCCCCATAGATCCCCTTTCCCATCTCGATCACATTGAGATAAACCGAAAGAATGCGCTTCTTGCCCCAGGTCCACTCGATCATTTTTGTAAAATAGATCTCGAGGCCTTTGCGGATCCAGCTGCGGCCCTGCCAGAGAAAAACGTTCTTGGCCACCTGCTGGCTGATCGTGCTCGCGCCACGCACGCGGTTGGGCTTCTTCTTATTATACTCGACCGCCTTCTCGATGCTTTTCCAGTCAAACCCGCCATGGTCGGGATAGAGCTGGTCTTCCGACGCGATGACGGCCAGCTTGAGGTTATAGGGCAGCGCATCGTCTTCTATATAATCACGCCGCAGGCCGTCACCGCTGATCCAGCTTCCCAGCTGGGTGAGCGTGATCGGCGGGTTCACCCACCGCAGCAGTACGATATAAAGAAGGTGAGAAATAAAGAGGAGGAGCAGGAGCCTCCTGATGAATCGCCACGTGCGGTTTCCACCCTTCTTTTTCTTCTTCGCCATCAGGACGGCAATTTATCGCTGAAGAAAAGAAGGCCGCAAAGTAGCACGAGGCCGAACCCGATCAGGACGGCGCCATTGAGACGGCTGATGAGCTGAATATTTTTGAGCGTCAGGCGCTGCCGGATGCGGTTCGCGAGAAACACCTTGGCGAGGTCAGCAATAAGCACCAGCACAAGTGCCACTGAAAAAATGATCATGCGCTGGTTGAGTGTGTGGTCTGCAAACGTAGTGGACGTGGCAAGCCAGAACAGGATGATGGCCGGGTTGAGAATGTTCATGAGAAAGCCGGTAACGAACAGCTTGAGATAGTCGCGCTTGCGGAACTTGAGCTGCTGCTTTCCATCCTCGTTGACCTTCACTTTTTTGAAAAATAGAAAATACACGCCGACACCGATGAGGAAGAGGGACCCGGTAATGCCAACCACTTCCTTCCTTTCAATCAGCGTATTGAACAGCTCGGTGAAGAGGTTGCTGGCGATCGCCAGGGAGACGTCACTGAGCGATACGCCGGCAACGAAGGCAAGACCGCCCTTATAGCCGTTGTTGATGCTTTGCTTGATGATCGTGAACAGGATCGGACCCACCGCTATGCTCAGCAGCAGTCCGAGGGTCAGTCCTTTCACCAAAGCATAGCCGATCATTGTTGTTTCCGGTTTGATTGACAAGTGTCCGATTGCGGATTTACCGATTGCGGATTTTTGCTGTTGCCGAGGTATTCATTCATTCGCTTTTGCGATGCGATGTTACTGCCACTTCGTAAAACGACGGCAAAAAAATTCTTCCAGGCAAATGCCTGCCCTGCGTAACACTTCAAGAATCTGCAATCGGTAAATCCGCAATCGTAAGTTTAAAATCTAAGCTTTCCCGGCCAGGAAGTCCGTCCAGTCCTGCAGCATCTTTCCTTTCAGCACACGTGGGAACTTATGCTGGCTGCCCAGCTTACCCTTGTGCTCCATGAACTTCATGAACGTGTCTTCAGAAAGTTTTTCGAGAAACACTTCTTTCAAGGCGCTGGTCCGCTCCACGGCGTAGTCGTCGTTAAGCTCGCGCAGGCGCGCGTCTATCTTTTCAGCAAGCACCGAAGCCTCGATCCGATCGTCGCAGGCAACGAACCATTTGTGGGCAAAATAGTTTTCGTGCGGGAAGCCCATCACGGTGTATTCGGGGATCGAAATATTGAGTTCCTCGCTCACCAGCTGAACCGCACGGTTCATGTTCTCCACGCTCAGGTGCTCGCCGACAAGACTCAGGAAATGCTTTGTCCGCCCCGTGATCACGACCTCGCACCGCTCCTTGTCGACGAAGCGCAGCGTGTCGCCGATCAGGTAGCGCCAGGCGCCTGCGTTGGTGCTCATGAGGAGCGCATACTCGCGGCCCTCCTCAACCTCGTGGATCATGAGGGCCTGCGGGTTCTCGACCATTTTTCCATCCGCGTCGAAATTGGAATCGTCGAAGGGCACGAATTCCATGAAGATGTTATTGTTCAGGATCAGCTTCATGCCACGTGCGTTCTCGTGGTCCTTATAGCCGATAAAGCCTTCGCTGGAAAGATAATTTTCGATATAGATGATGGGCTTGCCGAGAAGCTTTTCGAACCCTTTCTTGTACGGCTCGAACGCCACGCCACCATGCACAAAGAAGCCGAGGTTGGGCCAGATATCATGGATGGTGTTGACCTTGTAATGCTGCACGATCATCTCCATGCACATCTGGCACCAGGCGGGTACGCCAACGATGTAGCCGATGTCCCAGTCCGGCGCCTTCTCCACGATCTCGTTCAGCTTCTCGTTCCAGTCCTGGATCTTGGCGATGCGGCCACCCGGCTTGTAGAAGGTCTGGAACCAGAAAGGCCTGTTCTTCGCCAGGATGCCGCTGAGGTCGCCGGCAAACCAGCCGGCCTTTCCTTTTTGCAGGTCCGTGGCGCCGCCCAGCATGAGGAATCCTTTGGTGACGGCGTTGCGCGGTACGTTGCTATAGGTAAAGACGGACAGCAGCTGCCTGATATAATTGATGCGGTTGCTCCGCAGCATTTCTTTGGTGACGGGGATATACTTGCTGGCCGATTCGGACGTGCCCGAGCTCAGCGCATAGTACTTGATCTTGCCGGGCCAGGCCACGTCGGGCACGCCCTCGAGCGTCTGCTTCCACCAGTCCTCGTAAATACGGTTGTAGTCGTGTACCGGCACACGCTGCTGGAACTGCTTTCCGGCGTGCTTGCTGAGCAGGATATCGTCGAAGCGGTATTTCTGGCCGAAGGCCGTGAACCGCGCTTTCTTCAGGAGCTTTTTCAGGACCCGCAACTGCTGCCGCCGGGCGTCGTTCTCCGGTATCCGCAGGGCCGTTGCAATTGCTTTCGGTATTTTAAAGTCGATAATTCGCGCCATCGTTTCGTTTGATCCGTGAATAAAGGTAAGCCCTGCTCATCACTGAACTGTCAGTGACCCAGGTACCGGATATTTTTCAGAAGCAGGCGCAGGTCCTGCGTCACTTCATAATCGCGCGCATACCACTGATCCACACGCTCCCGGCTTTCGGGTGGCAATGATTGTGCTACGATTCGCGCGCCCCCCGATGCGATCACGCCCGGTCGAAGCGGTGGGAGCTGCGCACCGGCAACCTGGTAGCCTACCCACGTGCGGCTTCCCGCCAGTACGGACACGCAGTTGCGCAGGAAGCCCGCCGGTGACCTCACCAGGAAAACCAGCACCGGTATGCCTATGATCCCGGCGATCGCTACGCTCACATCCAGCAGGCGCTTCGCCCGGCGGTAATAGGGCTTCGCGAGGTTGAGCGGGGCCACCGCGATCGCTTCCCCTGTAGTTCCGCGGGAGTCGCTTCCCACGATGCTGCTGGTGCCACTCCCGTGGTAGCGCAACCGTACATGGCCGCGCAGGGCCGCCGTGTGCGCGATGATCTCCTTGTAGGAGATCGAGCCTGCGCAGAGGATCAGCTCACCTGCGTCCACAGCGTCCACGGTTTCAACAAGTGCTGAGCCGGCATCGATGCGACCGATGATCTTCGTGTGCAGGTCGTTCTGCTGCAACAGGCCGCTCACATCCGCGAACTCCGCGTCGTTGCCTGCCACGAGAATAAACGGGCGCTGGATCTGGTCCACCGGCTCCTGGATCAGGTTGGCCCGCAGGAGGATCCACCGGACGATGCCGATCACGAAAAAAGCCAGAACGGCCCCGAAGAACAGGATGCCACGGGAGAAGCGAAGGCTTTCGGGCAGCAAGGCGTAAATGGCCAGAAGTACAAGAGTCGCGACAATTGTCGAGCGCAAAAGGTTCGACCGCCGGTAGACCTTGTCGTAGAGGCCGGCATAATAAGCGGTGACCAGGTAGGCCAGCGTAAAGGCCGGGAACGAGATCCGCAGGAGGTCTTTCGGGTATTGTATATCGGGCCGCACCGAGCCGACCCACACTTCCTTAACAAGCCAAAAAGAAAGGAGGATGAGAACCGCATCGATGATCGGCAGGCCGATCCACCTCAGGAATTTGGCGAGGGCAGCCACCGCGGCACGGAGGGCAATGGCGGCCTGGATCGCGGCGCGGAAAAGGCCGGCCTTGGCGCCGCCATAATGCTTGCGCACGAACTTATTCATGGCGCTGTAAAAGAGCCGGACATAGTTGAGGCTCCCGCGCTTGGTGCTCTCTCCTTTGAAGTGGATGATCGTCGTATCGGCAAGATAAAAATTGCGATGGCCGGCCTCCTGGATGCGGTAGCTGAGGTCGACATCCTCGCCGTACATGAAAAAGCTCTCGTCGAAGGAGCCCACTGTATCAAGAACGCTCTTGCGGATGAGCATATAGGCGCCCGCGAGCACATCTACCTCGTGGTTGCTGTGCTCGGGCAGGTGGCCCAAGTGGTAGCGCCCGAACACGCGCGAGCGCGGAAAGAGCAGGGAGAGACCGAATAATTTATAGAGAGCGGTGAGCGGTGCCGGAAAGGAACGTTTCGATTCTTTCAGGAAGGCGCCTGTACCATCGATCATGCGGACACCGAGGGCGCCCGCCATGGGATGTTCTCGCAGGAAGCGAAGGCTCACGTGGAGCGTGTCTTCAGCGAGCAGGGTGTCGGGGTTCAGGAAGAGGATCGCCTCGCCGGAGGCTGCCGCAAGCCCCTGGTTGCAGGCAACGGCAAAGCCGGTGTTCTGGCGGTTTGAAAGGAAGCGCACCTCGGGGAACCGGGCCGACAGGTAGTCGACGCTGCCATCGGTGCTGTTATTATCTACGACGATCACTTCCGCGGTAAGGCCGTTGACGGCCGGGCGCACGGAATGAAGGCACTGCTCGAGGAAGTAGCGAACATTGTAGTTGACGATAATGATGGACAGGTCCATGGTGAGGCGTCAAATATAGGGAGGAGGAGGGAGGGAGGGGGGATTTACGATGTACGATATACGATTTACGATTGGGGTACGCATGAGGCGATTGCGGAGGAGGTCGATTGCGGAAGAGGCCATTGCAGATTTCGGATTTCGGATTTTTGGAAAGTCATCAGGTGAAGGGAGGGCCCGGTTCACCTGCCTGTCGACATCAGAGACCTGCGCAGGGTCCCGTCCTGTGCCCGTACGGGAAACAGGCCGGTTCTCACACCTCTCCGCAAAACCGGGAAACACACCAATGACGCGTCTGCTTCTCATCGCAACTCTTCCGCAACACAGATTCTCCAAAAATACCCAATCCGCAATCTAAAATGGTAGATCGTAATCCCCCCCACTCATTCTCTCCAAAAATCTGCAATCCGCAATCTAAAATCGTATATCGTATATCCTAACTCCTCCCGCGTTCTATCTTTGCCTATGCTCAAAAACACCCTGCTCACGGCCATCGAAGCTGCGGCTGCCGTGATCCGCAGCTTCGACGACCGCTCCTTCGCCGTTTCTAACAAGGAAGGGATCAATAACCTGGTCACCGAGGTCGATCATGCCTCCGAGAAAGCCATCATCGATACCATCCGCGCCGCCTTTCCCGCCCACGATATCATTAGCGAGGAAGTGGGCGAGCTGCTGCAGGATTCAGAATACCGCTGGATCATCGACCCGATCGACGGTACCGTCAACTTCGCCCACCGCATCCCCATCTGCTGCATTTCCATCGGCATCGAAAAAGCCGGGCAGATGGTCATGGGCGCCGTCTTCAACCCGTTCATGAACGAGCTCTACGTTGCCGAGCGCGGACAGGGAGCCACCCTCAACGACAAGCCGATCAGGGTCTCCGCCAAAGACAAGGTGATCAATGCCTGCCTCGTGACCGGCTTCCCGTACACATACCTCGACGAGCCAAACGGACCGCTCCAAACCTTCGAGCGCTTCATCCGCAGAGGCATCCCGGTGCGCCGTCTCGGCTCCGCCGCCATCGACCTGTGCTGGGTCGCGGCCGGCCGGTTCGACGGCTTCTACGAGCACAAGCTCCAGGCATGGGACAGCGCTGCCGGCTTCCTGATGGTTGAAGAGGCGGGCGGCCGCGTCACCAACCTCAAGGGCGACACCTACTCACCCTACCAGCCCGGCATCATCGCCAGCAACGGCACGATCCACGACGAGCTGCTGCGCTGGGTGAAAGGAGAGGAAGGCGCGGAGGGATAGCTGTGAAATTTCACAATGCACTTTGTGTCCGCGCCAATTGCAGATTGCAGATTGCAGATTTATTTTAGAGCATGAATGCGGACGAGTTTAGGAAGCGAACGAAATACTTTGCCATCCGGATTGGTCATTTCTGCAGAACGCTGCCTCACGATACCATTGCGAGGCATTATATTAGCCAACTGGTTCGGTGCTCATCGTCAGTCGGAGCCAATTACAGGGCTGCCTGCCGCGCAAAGTCGAAGCCGGACTTTATTTACAAATTGCGCATCGTTGAAGAAGAGGCTGATGAATCCCTGTTCTGGCTGGAACTCCTTGCGGAATTTCATCCCGACCGCAAGAAAGAAATAGGAGAGATTTACAGGGAAGCCAATGAGCTTCTCTCCATGATCGTTCGGTCAATAAATACCGCGACACAAAAAAACCTCGGAACTGAGAAATCATAGAGGAAAACAAAAAAGCAACAAGCAACAATAATTTTCAGAAAAACAGCGTCAAGCTGCCGCAATGGCAAAACTGGTCAAACAGGGGACAGCTCAAAAATCTGAAATTTAAAATCTAAAATCGTTTGTCTCATGACTGATCGCACTGAAATAACCTCCCTCGGCGAATTCGGGCTCATCGAGCACCTCACAAAGAATATCGAGGTCAATAACGCCTCCACCCTGATCGGCGTGGGCGATGATGCCGCCGTCCTCGACCACTTCGGAAAACAGGTCGTGGTGACCAACGACCTCCTCATCGAAGGCGTCCATTTCGACCTGATGTATACACCGCTGAAACACCTCGGTTACAAAACGGTCGTCGTCAACATCAGCGACGTCTTCGCCATGAACGCGACGCCCACGCAGATCCTACTGGGACTCGCCTTCAGCAACCGCTTCTCCCTTGAAGCCCTCGACGATTTCTACGAAGGGGTCTACGCAGCCTGCGCCCACTACGGCGTCGACCTCGTGGGCGGCGACACCACCACATCACAAAAAGGCTTCATCATCTCCTGCACCGCCATCGGCGAGGTAGCGCCCGACCAATACGTAAAGCGCAGCGGCGCGCGCAAAGGCGACCTGCTCTGCGTCACAGGCGACCTCGGGGCGGCCTTCCTCGGCCTCACCCTTCTCGAACGCGAGAAAAAGATCTTTCTCGAGACCCCCGGCGTGCAGCCCGACCTCGAAGGAGAAAAATACGTCGTCGGCCGCCTCCTCAAGCCAGAAGCGCGCCGCGATACCATCGCCTTCTTCGCCGAAGCCGGCATCACACCCACCTCCATGATCGATGTCAGCGACGGCGTCAGTTCGGAGATCCTGCATCTCTGCAAGCAGAGCGATGTCGGGTGCGTGCTCTATGAGGACAAGCTGCCGATCAACGACGAGACGCGCAACGCCGCCTTCAAATTCAACCTCGACCCCACCGCCTGCGCCCTCAGCGGCGGCGAGGATTACGAGCTGCTCTTTACCATCCGGCAGGACGATTTTGAGAAGGTCGGCAACACCAACGATATCTCTGTCATCGGCTACATCACCGACAGCGAGGCCGGTGCCCACATCATTACCAAAGGCGGCAGCAAGCACCGCATCGAAGCACAGGGCTGGAACGCTTTTCAATAGTCCACATCACCGATGAGAACCACCGTCGCCTTCCTTCTCGCCCTGCTCGCCTGCAGCTGCGCCGTACGCAAACCGGTCACCTCCGCACGGAAGATCGCGCCCGAAACCATGCAGGCGGACTACGCCCTGTTCCGCGCCATCCTCGAGGAAGACCACCCCGGTCTTTACTGGTACACACCGAAAGACAGCATGGACCTTGCGTTCGACCAGGGCCGCGCCCGCCTTGACGATTCTCTCACCGAGCCCGCTTTCCGCAATGTGCTCAGCTACGTGCTGTCGAAGATCCGTTGCGGCCACACCACCACCATGCCATCGCGCTCCTGGCTCCGCAGCCGCGATACACTCCGCAATCATTTCTTTCCACTTGTGCTCAAGCTTTGGCCCGACACGGCCATTGTAACACAATACCTCAGCCGGAAAGATTCCGTCGTACCGCGTGGCGCCATCCTCACCTCCATCGATGGGCGGCCAATGAACGCGATCGTGGATTCGCTCTTTCAATTCCTGTCGACAGATGGTTATAACCGCACCCACAAATACCAGACGCTCACCAACCGCGGAGCCTTCGGCAGCCTCTACCTTTCCGTCTTCGGTGCGAGGGAAAAATTTTCGGTCGGCTTCCTCGATTCGAACGGCATCGCGAGGTCGGCGCTGATCCCACTCTATACCGTTGTGCGCGACACAACGCGCCGTCCGGTTCCGCAACCCACGGTCTCCCGGCGTGAGCGCCGCTCCCGAACGCTGACGGCCAACCGGAGCCTCCGCATCGACACGGCCACCGGCACGGCATTCATGGAGCTCAACACGTTCACCCGCACTGGGCGGCTCCGCTCCTTTTTCCGAAAGACCTTCCGCACACTTCGCCATGACAAGGTCCCCAACCTCGTGATCGACCTGCGCAGCAACGGCGGCGGCAGCGTCACCAACTCCAACCTCCTCACGAAATACATTGCAGGAGGCCGCTTCCGCATCGCCGATTCTCTTTTCGCCAACAACCGCCACAGCAGCTACAGCAGGTACCAGCAATCGGCGCTCTGGAACCGCCTCTTTCTTCTCTTCTTCACACACCGCCGCAGCGACGGACGCTACCATTTCACGTGGTTTGAGAACCGCAGCTTTCGGCCAAAGAAGAAGAACCATTATGACGGCAACGTGTATGTCCTCAATGGTGGCAATACGTTCTCGGCCTCAACACTTTTTGCCGGCGCCGTGCGGCCCCAGCCCAACGTGACGCTTGTGGGCGAAGAGACGGGCGGTGGCGCGTATGGCAACAATGCCTGGCTGATCCCCGACGTGACCCTGCCCCGCACCGGTGTTCGGTTCCGCCTCCCTCTCTTCCGGCTGGTGATCGATAAGAACGCCCCGCGCGGCTTCGGTGTGCAGCCCGAAATATTTGCAGGTCCGACCGTGGATGCCATCCGGCACAACCGCGATTATAAAACGGACAAGGTGATGGAGCTGATCCGCAAGCAGGCAGACGTGTGCGGCCCGGCGACCGTCCACTGGGCCGGTGATCCGAAGGTCGACGGACTTGGCTGGACGATCGTCATCGGCACCGAAACATTCATCGTGCGCGACGCGCTTCCGCAGGCCTTCCGTGTCGATGGCATGCAGGTCAATGCCTGCCTGTTTCGCACCGGCGAAAAGATTGCGTGCAAATGCATGACAATGCCCGATGCCTACGGCGTCCGCAGCATCAGTGTTCGTTAAAGCAGGAGCTGGAAATCGTCGGCGTCCTTCCAGAAGGGAAGCTTTTCGCGGACGGTAGCGAGATGCGTACGGTCCAATGTGATTGTGAACACATCGGCATCGTGTGCCTTTTCGTACAGCACCTCGCCGAGCGGATCGATCACCCGGCTGTCGCCGCTGTGATAGATGCCGTTGCCATCCTCACCGGTACGGTTGACACCGATCACGTAGCACTGGTTCTCCACCGCGCGCGCCTGCAGGAGCGCCTTCCACGCAGTGCTGCGACGCTCCGGCCAGTTGGCCACATACACAAGCACGTCGTACTCAAATCCGTCGTCGTCGAATTGCTGGCGCGCCCACACCGGGAACCTGAGATCGTAGCAGACCTGCAGGTTGATCCGCCATCCATTTACGGAGGCAATGAAGCGCTTGCTGCCCGCCGTATAGTGATCGTCCTCACCGGCATAGGCGAAGCGGTGGCGCTTATCGTACACGCCGTACTGTCCGTTGGGAAGCATCCAGATGAGCCGGTTATAATAATGGCCCCCCTCTTCAATGATCAGCGAGCCGGTGATGATGAGCCGGTGCGCGGCAGCCCGGTCGCGCATCCACGCAACGGTAGGACCGTCCATTGTTTCGGCAAGCGCCGAAGCTTTCATGCTGAATCCTGTCGAGAACATTTCGGGAAGGATGACGACCTGGGTCTTTCCCGCCAGCGAGCTGAGCGCCGCATCGAACTGGGCGAGATTGGCGGTCTTGTCCTCCCAGTGAAGCGGCGTTTGAACGAGGGAAACGGTGAGTGGAGACATGGCTGCAAGGTAGGAAACGGGGGAACGTGTTCGTTTGGGCTGTTTTACTGGCTGGTCAAGGTCGGCTCAAGGACCGCACGCATGAGAAATCTGAACCACGAAGCCACGAAGCGCGCAAAGGGGCACAAAGGGACTTCTTTGCGGTTCCTTTGCCCCTCCGCGCCCTTTGCGTTTACGGCTGTTTCCCTGTCCGTGAGCCATGCCTGGTTCATGGATACTTCATCAGAAGCCATGAAAACCTACATTATGTTAAGTAGAGAGCTTGCCTGGGGACGCCAGTGAGTCTAAAAAGCAGTTGGCCATGTACATTGATGACGCGGCCTACCACAGGATTGTCATGCTGACGCATGTCAGCACCTTTCCCAATCTGAGAGGGGTGCGACTGG
>JAQBNP010000104.1 GCA_028288515.1 Flaviaestuariibacter sp.
AAGGTGCAAAGAAGCGCAAAGGGGTCGCTTTGTGCTTCTTGGCGCTCTTTGTGCCTTCGTGGTTCAGATTCTTTCAAAGCGCACGTTTCGGGTTCCTGCGGGAGGACAGCCGGGGAGATGCGGGTGAGAGTTATGAAGGTGCGGGCTGTCTTTATGAGGGAAAGGTGCTGACATGCGTCAGCATGACAGCTTTATAGTGCAATATTCAATTGTTCCTCCTTCGTGACCCTTTGCGCTCTTCGAGCCTTCGTGGTTCAAAGAGCGCGTTTCGGGCCCCTGCGGGATGACAGCCTCCCAAACGACCCTACTCACCACTGACCATTCACTATTCACTATTCACTCCACACCACTCACTACTCTCCCAGCACCTTCGCAAGCTCCCGGGCCAGGTCTTCGCCCCGCAGGTTTTTTGCGATGATGCGGCCGTACGGATCCAGCAGCAGGTTGCCCGGTATCGAGCGGATGCCGTATTGCTTCGCCACGGCGTTATCCCAGAACTTCAGGTCGCTTACATGCGTCCAGGCCAGCTTGTCGTCGTGGATCGCCTTCAGCCATTTGTCCTGCGCATTCGGCCGGTCCAGGGAGACGCCGAGGATCGTGAAGTTTCGGTCCTTGTAATGGTCGAACACCTTGACGATATTCGGGTTTTCGCGGCGGCAGGGGCCACACCAGGAAGCCCAGAAATCCACGAGCACATATTTCCCTTTGAAAGACGACAGGGCAACAGGATTGCCCAGCGTATCGTTTTGCGTGAACTCGGGCGCAATCTTACCGACCCCGGTCATGCGCGCAATATCGATGAGCTCCTTGAACGCCACCGCCGACGGATAGGCCTTCAGGGGTGAAGCCAGCTGGTCATAAACAGCGCCGGCCTTGTCCGCGTCGATCTGGTAGCCGGCATATTGCTTTGCGGCATAAAGAGCAACCGGAGAGCGCGGGTGCGTCTTTACGTAGCCCTTATAAACTGCCTCGCGCATGGTCGAGTCCAGGGCATCGAGCTGCACCTCGATCGCATCCGTAGCGGCCTTATCTTTTTTCATGGACGCTGCGCTATAGTCGGTATACAGCTTGTTCATCTGGTCGTTATAAGGCTTCAGCTGGTCCTGCAATGCCATGTAATCCTTGTGAGCGGCCGAGCCCGTCACTTTCGTCGCCTGGATCGAGTCTTTCGCTGTTAGATCGATGTCCCCGGGTTGCAGGAAGACCGGGAGAGACCAGGTCTTGGAGCTTCCACGGCTCGTCGTCGCCAATGCGTCGGAGGATTTTAACGTGATCGTTGCCAGGACCGGCTCGGCAAGGGTCGATTTGTATTTGAATTCGCCCTTGTCGACGGAAACGCTGTCATTGATGGAAGCATCCGGTGTGCGGTAGGAAATATAGACCCAGCTGATCGTTTGGGGGATCTCAAAGCTGCCTTTGATCTTCACTTCCTTAGGCGCCTGCGCGCTGGCCAGCACCGGGAAAGCCAGCAATATCAACATTTTTTTCATATATAAAAATTGAGAAGGCAAGGTAAGCGCAATTCGGTCTCACGCAAGGCCGTTTATCCATTTGAGGCAAAGCCGTCAACAATTGCGGCGGTTTTGTATCTTCGCCACCCTGCCGCCCGTCGGCCGGATTCAGACGAAACATCTATCCACACCAAAATGCATAAAAACAGAAACGAATGGAATTCAACATATTAACTCTCATACTAGCCGTTGTCGGCGTCGTGATCGGCGTTGTGGTCGGTAAGTTCATTTTTGCCAAAGACACGACGAAGAAGGTTGAGGAGGCCGACGCGCATGCCCGCAAGCTCATCAAGGAAGCCGAATTACGCGCTGAGAATATTCGCAAGGAAAAAGAGCTGACCGCCAAGGAGCGCTTCGTTCAGCTGAAAGCCGAGCACGAGAAAGAAGTGCTGGAAAGGAACCGGAAGGTCGTTGAAGGCGAAAGCCGCCTGAAGCAAAAAGAGCAGGTCATCAGCCAGAAAACGGAACAGCTTGAGCGCCAGATCAAAGAGAACGATACGATCAAGCAGAACCTGACCCGCCAGCTCGAGGTCGTTGCCGTCAAGCAGTCCGAGCTGGAAAAGCATCAGGAAGAGCACACGCGCCGGCTCGAAAAGATCTCCGGCCTGACCGCCGAGGACGCCCGCACGCAACTCATCGAAGGACTCAAGCAGGAGGCTCATTCCCAGGCCCTCGGTCTCCAGCAGGAGATCATTGACGAGGCCAAGCAAAAGGCAAACAAAGAAGCCCGCAAGATCATTATCCAAAGCATTCAGCGCACAGCCTCCGAGCAGGCGATCGAGAACGCCATCACGGTGTTTGCCCTTGAATCGGACGAAATAAAAGGCCAGATCATCGGCCGTGAAGGACGAAATATCCGGGCCATCGAAGCGGCCACCGGCGTGGATCTCATTGTTGACGATACCCCGGAAGCCATCATCCTGTCCTGCTTCGACCCGCTTCGCCGCGAGATCGCCCGCCTCAGCCTGCAGCGTCTCGTTTCCGACGGCCGGATCCACCCCGCCCGTATCGAGGAAGTGGTTGAGAAAACGCGCCGCCAGCTTGAGGAGCAGATCATGGAGATCGGTGAGCGCACCGTCATCGAGCTCGGCATCCACGGCCTCCACAAGGAGCTTGTCCGGATCGTCGGCAAGATGCGATTCAGGTCATCCTACGGACAGAACCTGCTGATGCACAGCCGCGAGGTTGCCAATTTGTGCGGCATCATGGCCGCCGAGCTGGGTCTCAATCCGAAGCTCGCCAAGCGTGCCGGCCTGCTGCACGATATCGGCAAGGTGCCTGATGAGGAGTCCGAGCTGAGCCACGCCCTCCTGGGCGCCAAGCTTGCCGAGAAATACGGCGAGAACCCGGCGATCGTCAACGCGATCGGCGCTCACCACGACGAGATGGAAATGCAGTTCGTCATCTCCCCGATCGTTCAGGCCTGCGACTCGATCTCCGGAGCCCGTCCAGGCGCCCGCCGCGAGATCATGCAGCAGTACCTGCAGCGGATCAAGCAGCTGGAAACGCTGGCACAGGGATATAACGGCGTTGAGAAAGCCTATGCGATCCAGGCCGGCCGTGAGCTGCGCGTGATCGTGGAGGCGGATAAAGTGACCGATGGCGAAAGCGACAAGCTTTCCTTCGAGATCGCCCAGAAGATCCAGAACGAAATGACCTACCCCGGCCAGATCAAAGTCACCGTGATCCGCGAAAAGCGGGCGGTGAACGTGGCGCGGTAAGACATGCCCGGCATCAACATTCAAAAACTTATGTTCAAAGAGCCTTCCCGCGAAGGCTCTTTTTTTATGGCCGCCGGGCCCTACCTTTGAGTGAGGGAACTTTCCACAGGTCTGCCGCCGTCTTTTAACAGACGGGCGACAAAAATCTGGGATCTGAAATCTGAAATCTGAAAATTTCCCTTACTTTTGCACTCCTTAAATTGAAGAAGTATGAACTCCGCCGCAATTGCCTTTGTACATGAGCAGCTTACAGGCAAAAAAGACTTTCCGAAATTCAAAGCCGGTGACAACGTCACTGTCAACTATAAGATCATTGAAGGCAACAAGGAGCGTATCCAGTCGTTCAAAGGCGACGTGATCAAACTGCAGGGTGTCGGCGCTACGGCGTCTTTCACTGTTCGCAAGATCTCCGACGGTGTCGGTGTTGAGCGCCTGTTCCCGATCCTTTCCCCGAACGTGGAGTCGGTCATCGTGAACAAAGCGGGCCGCGTCCGCCGCGCCAAGCTGTACTACCAGCGCGAGCGCAGCGGCAAGAGCGCACGTATCCAGGAGAAAAAGCGCGCGGTCGTCAAGAAAACTGCCTAACCGGATTCAACGTATGTTTCAGCGAGAGTGCAAACTCTCGCTTTTTTTATCTCCGGAAATCCGTTTCTCTACTACCTTTGACTCTCAATTGCTCATTTAAAATTTACTCCTATGTTTGGTTTGGGTGCTAACGAAGTAATCCTGATTGTGGTTCTTGTGCTCCTCTTGTTTGGCGGTAAAAAGATCCCCGAACTTATGCGCGGCCTGGGCAAAGGCGTCCGTGAATTCAATGACGCCAAGACGAACGTTCGTCGCGAGATCGAGGAAGGCATCGCTGAAAAGGACCGTCCTGTCCCTCCTGCAACAACGACCACAACCACCCAGCCGTAAGGCTTTCACGAAATTTTATATTGCTTCAATGCCGGCGCCGCCACTTTTGGCACGCCGGCATTTTTTGTTTCCGTTAACGTAATTCTAACAGTATTTAGGGAAGTTCGTCAACAATCTGTGGTATCTTTGCCTCGCCTTACCGAATAACCCCCGACAATAAAGTTGACCCGAAACAGCGCGTTTCGACTCATTCCTTAAAAAAATGAAGTACCATGAAAAGACTTTTATTGTTGACAACCCTGCCCCTGACCGCCGTTCTTTACTCTTTTGCCGGTAAACAACAGGCCTACGGCTCTTCCCAGCCGCTCACCGACTCTACCAAGCAGGTTTCCATCAACCCGAAAGATGCCTTCAAAGACCTCTTTGAATCATCCAATACAGCCTCCTTCGCCTTCAAGCTGAACAGCCAGGCGGTGACCTTCGTCCAGGATTATATGGAAGGAAATACCGTCCGCCTGACGAAGATGAAGACCTGGGGCCGCCCCTACTTCGACCTGATCGATGGCGTTCTTGCCCAGTATGGTCTTCCTACCGAGCTGAAATACCTCTCCGTCATCGAATCCGATCTGAAGTCAACTGCCGTGTCATGGGTTGGCGCCGTTGGCCCCTGGCAGCTGATGCCGGAAACTGCCCGCGAGCTCGGCCTCCGGGTCAATCGCAAGGTTGACGAGCGTACCGATTACGCCAAAAGCACCCGCGCCGCCGCCAAGCACCTGAACGCTCTCTACAAAGAATTCAACGACTGGCTTCTCGTCATCGCTGCCTATAACACAGGCTCCGGCAATGTCCTCGCCGCCATCCGCAAAAGCGGTAGCCGTAACTTTTGGGCGCTCCAGTCCTTTCTTCCCGCCGAAACACGCGGCCACGTAAAGAAATTCATCGCTACGCATTATATCATGGAAGGCGACGGAGGGATGACGACAATGACCAAAAGCGAAACCGACAACCACCTCCAGGGTCTCGGAAGCGAAACCACCGACGGTAGCGTTCAAACGATCAGCGGTAAGTACAGCGCTTCAGTGATCGCCCGCGTTCTCCAGATGGACATCGCTGCCTTCAGCAAGCTGAACCCTGCATTCGACCAGCAGCTGTCAGTGAACGGCACCTACAACCTTCGCCTGCCGGCAGACAAAATGGTCGCTTTCCAGACGAGCAAGTCGGTGATCCTCGAGCAATCACTCCAGCAGCTCCTGGCCGGCGCCTCACGCTGATCCAAAAAGAAGAAAATTTATCCAAGTGCTGACCCACCGGTCAGCACTTTTTTTATGGCCGCCGCCTTCAGCAGGCATTCGGCCCATTCGGCTGAGGGATCGCTGTATGTGGTGATCCCTGAGCCAACAGGGAAGGATAGATAGCCTGTGCGCGCATTGTAGAGCAGGCTCCGGATGACAACGTTCAGGTCAAAATCGCCCTCGTGAAAATAGCCGACCGACCCGGAGAACAGGCCGCGTGGTCCGCTTTCGGCCGCATCGATCAGCTCCAGCACCCGTTTCTTGGGAGCCCCTGTCATCGAACCCATCGGGAACGTGGCGGCCAGGATATCCAACACACCAACGTCTTCGCCGAGGAGCCCTTCAACGGTGGACACCATCTGGTGTACCTGCGGGAACGTATACACACCATAGAGCTCGCTGACGCGCACGGACCCGTCCGCGCAGACCTTCGACAGGTCGTTGCGCATCAGGTCCACGATCATCACGTTTTCGGACCTCTCCTTCTGGCTGCCGACAAGTGCCTTTTTGGCCTCCGCGTCGGCCTGGCTGTCGCCCTTAGAACGCCGGGCAGTCCCCTTCATCGGCTGTGCAATGAGGCGGCGACCACGCTTCTGGAGAAAGCGCTCAGGGCTCGCGCAGAGCAGGTAGCTCTCCCCGCAGCGATACAGCGCCGAATAGGGTGCCGGCGATGCATCGGCAAGTTGTTGGTACACCGCATACGGATCGAGGGTCGGAGCGTGACCGTAGAACTCCTGGCAGAAATTGATTTCGTAACAGTCGCCGCGTCGGATATGCCGCAGCAATCCTTCGACCGCCTCGAGATATGCTTCCTCGGTGAGTCGCTGGCGCACCGCTATGGACGTCAATGGCGCAGCGGCCTGCGGCGCCCCGGCGATCAATGCCAGGTAGATGGCGTCGGGATCTGCGGCGTCGATGCGCAACGTGTCCCCGGCCAGGGAAAGG
This sequence comes from Flaviaestuariibacter sp., assembly GCA_028288515.1. Taxonomy (GTDB): domain Bacteria; phylum Bacteroidota; class Bacteroidia; order Chitinophagales; family Chitinophagaceae; genus Flavisolibacter. The sequence continues at coordinate 6,325 of JAQBNP010000104.1, forward strand.
ACCACTTCAGGAGCAAAAAAGAAATAAAGAGGAAAGCCGGCCGGATCGGGACGTGGCGGGGCGCCGGGAAAAAAGAGGGCCTTTGCTTCGTACGTCAGGTGGCAGAATACCCACTCATGGCTGGCAAGAAATGCGTCGAGTGTATCGATGCTGTGCGTCGGATCCAGGATCGCCCGGGTGCCGGCGGCGAGCAGGCAATCAAACCGGTGTCCCTGCAGGTCGTACGCATGGTTGTCCAGAAAACAAAAAATGTTGAACGGCTTTGCCCAGTTCAACATTTTTTGCTTCAGCCCGGCGGCGTCTGTTATTGGATAGGTCCGCGTCAGCTGTGAGTATTGAAAGAATTAAAAATCGTCGTCCTCATCGTCGTCGAAGCCGGTGCCGCCACCGCCGCTGAACAGGTCCTTGAACTCAGGATCTTCCTCGATCTTG
>JAQBNP010000106.1 GCA_028288515.1 Flaviaestuariibacter sp.
TCGACCTGTGCCATTTCGGCGTGCCCGACTGGCTCGGCAATTTTCAGAACCCCGATTTCCCGGCCTACTTCGCCGAGTACGCGAAGTGCTTCGCGCAGCGCTTCCCCTACCTGCAGTTCTATACGCCAATCAACGAGATCTTTATCACGGCCATGTTCTCGGCCCAGTACGGCTGGTGGAACGAGCGCCTCAGCTCCGACCAGGCCTTCGTAACAGCTCTCAAGCACCTGTGTAAAGCCAATGTCCTCGCGATGCACGAGATCCTCAAGGTGCAGCCCGATGCGACGTTTATCCAGAGCGAGTCCTCGGAATACTTTCATCCCATCCGGCCCGAAGTGCAGGGGCTTGCCAATTTCCTCAACCAAAAACGCTTCCTCGCACTCGACCTGACCTATGGCTACCCGATCCGCGTGATGATGTACGAGTACCTGCTCAGCAACGGCATGACGAAAGAGGAGTACCACTGGTTTGAACGAAACCAGGTGAAGGCCCGCTGTATCATGGGCAACGACTACTATGCCACCAACGAGCACCTTGTTCTTCCCAACGGTACCACCCGCGCGGCCGGCGACATCTTCGGCTACTACGTCATCACCCACCAGTATTACAGCCGGTACAAGCTGCCGATCATGCACACCGAAACCAATATGCGCGGATCCGGTGCGGAAGAATGGCTCTGGCGCCAGTGGGCCAACCTCCACCGCCTCAGGCAGGACGGCGTGCCGATCATCGGCTTTACGTGGTACAGCCTCACGCACCAGATGGACTGGGATACGGCGCTGCGCGAAGACAATAACCGCATCCACGACGTCGGCCTGTTCGACCTTGACCGGAACATCATGCCGGTGGGCAAGGCATATAAACGCATCATCCAGCAATGGCAGGACATCCTCGCTTCCGAAAGCTATGGTCTTCTCTTCCGCTAACAAGGTTGCCGGATCGTATTCATAACAGTGCTTAGATTTGGGGGCAGAAACCAGGTATGAAACGCTCCCTTCTCTTTCTTTTATTGCTCGCTGCAGGCCTGCACAGCCGCGCACAGGATTCGTTGTACCATCAAACCGAGGTGGTGCTGGCAACGGCGCAGGATACGATCCGCGGCACGCTTGCCATCCCGCGCTCCGGTGGAAAGCATGTGGTGGCCCTGCTGATCGCAGGGTCGGGACCGACAGACAGGAATGGCAATAACCCGATGGCGCGGAACGCCGCGCTGCAGCTCCTTGCCGATACGCTTGCCAAGCGTGGCATCGCCACCCTCCGGTATGATAAGCGAGGCATCGGCGCCAGCGCGCCGGCCATGGGAAAGGAATCGGACCTGCGCTTCGAGCACTATATAAATGATGCTGCCGGGTGGATCAGGCTGTTGAAGAAGGACAAGCGCTTTTCAAAGGTTTATGTGATCGGGCATAGCGAGGGATCGCTGATCGGTATGGCATCGGCGGCAGGCACACAGGGATTTATTTCGATTGCGGGCGCGGGCTTTCCTGCCGGCGAGGTCTTGAAAAAACAGCTGGCAAGCCTGCCTGAGAAGATGCGGGAAACGTCGCGGCTTTTAGTGGACAGCCTGCAAAGCGGCCACACGGTTTCATCGGCGCCGATCACCCTGTATAGCCTGTTCAGGCCGAGTGTGCAGCCGTACCTGATCTCGTGGTTCCGTTATGATCCGCGCGTGCTCGTCAGGACGCTCCGGATGCCGGTGTTGGTCCTGCAGGGAACGAACGATCTGCAGGTGACAGTGGAGGATGCGGATGCATTGAAGGCGGCCAACCCGCGCGCCAGGATGTTGCTCATTCCCGGCATGAACCATGTGCTGCGCATTGTGCCGAGCGACACGAAAGAGAACATGAAAAGCTATGGCGATGCATCCCGCCCTCTTGCGCCCGAGCTCGTCAAAGCCATTCTCGACTTCCTCACGAAAAAGTAAGTCTCCGCATTCACGATTCACTATTGACTATTCACTCCTCACCCCTCACCCCTTACAGCCTCCTCTTCAGCACCGGTATCATCTCATTTTTCCAGGATTCAAAATCACCTGTCATGATCCTCTTGCGTGCTTCTTTTACCAGCCAGAGGTAGAACGCCAGGTTCTGGATGGATGCGATGGAGAGGCTGAGAAATTCGCCGGCCTTGAACAGGTGGCGGAGGTAGGCCTTGCTGTAATAGTTGCTGGTTTCGCAGTCGAGGCCGTCATCGATCGGTGAGAAGTCGCGCTCCCATTTCTTGTTGTCGATATTAATGATGCCTTTGGTGGTAAAGAGCATGGCGTTGCGCCCGTTGCGGGTGGGCATGACACAGTCGAACATGTCCACACCGAGGGAGATGCACTCAAGGATATTCCAGGGCGTGCCCACGCCCATGAGGTAGCGTGGCTTGTCGGCCGGAAGGTTTTCGCAGCACAGCTGGCAGATCTCGTACATGACCGGCTCGGGCTCGCCGACGCTGAGTCCGCCGATGGCGTTTCCGACGGCATGCTTGGAGGAGATATAGTCGCAGGAAGCTTTGCGGAGGTCGTGGTGCACCGCTCCCTGTACGATCGGGAAGAGGTTCTGGGTGTGGCCGTACTTGTCCGGTGTCTCGTTGAAGCGGGCGATGCAGCGGTCCAGCCAGCGGTGCGTCAGGTTCATGGAGTTGAGCGCGTAGGTATGATCGCTCTGCGCGGGCGGGCATTCGTCGAAGGCCATCATGATGTCGGCGCCGATGGTGCGTTCGATGTCCATGACGGACTCGGGCGAGAAGAGGTGCTTGCTGCCGTCGATATGACTTTGGAAGGTGACGCCTTCCTCTCGGATCTTGCGGGTGCCGGAGAGGGAGAAGACCTGGAACCCGCCGGAGTCCGTCAGGATGGGTCGGTCCCAGTTCATGAACCGGTGCAGGCCTCCGGCCGCTTCCATGGTTTCCAGGCCGGGTCGGAGGTAGAGGTGGTAGGTATTGCCGAGGATGATATGGGGATCCACCTGCTCTTTGAGCTGTTGCTGGCTGACGGCCTTCACGCTGCCGATGGTGCCGACGGGCATGAAGATCGGCGTCTCGATGGTGCCGTGGTCGGTGGTGATGGTGCCGGCGCGTGCGGCGGTCTTGCTGTCGGTGTGATGCAGGGAAAAGGAAAGTGCTGCCATAGAAGCGGCAAAGATACCGGGGGAGTGAATGGTGAATGGTGAATCGTGAGTGGGGCGTTTTGGAGAGGCGTTTGAACCACGAAGACACGAGGAGCGCGAAGGAGCACGAAGGAGGATTTAGGATTTTAGATTTACGATTTTAGGATTTTTGGCCACTCTGCAACTTCGGACTGTCATCCCGAGCGCCCCGCGAGGGAACCCATGCGTTACGCAGCCTGCCCGTCGTGGCGAGGTACGAAGCCATCTCCCGCACCTCCCTGCTGTCATCCCGCAGGGACCCGAAACAAGCACTTGAAGGGAGTTTGGGCCACGAAGGCGGAAAGAACACAAAGAAGCACGGTAGTGTCAGTTAAACTGTGTCAGTTGGGTTTTATAAAGATATTGGCATACGGTCACCGAATATGATTTTAAGTTGTTGGGTGGTGAGGGCCCAGTTCGGTAGGGGCATGG
>JAQBNP010000291.1 GCA_028288515.1 Flaviaestuariibacter sp.
TATAATATCAAAAATCTGTTAAAATTTTTATAAATTGCAATATATCTGTAAACATAAGAATATGAAATTAAAAATTACACTTTCCTTCTTTGCAATGTTATTAATTTCTTTACAGTGTTTAAAAGCGCAAAATTATTCCCCCATAGTAATCACCGGGTTTAACCAAGATGTGATTGCTGAAACGGGTAACAGTTCGTTATCTACTACAACAATGGCACTTGACGGTATTACGGTATCAAATAAGGTCATGTACAGCAATGCCTTTAAAATAGCCAACGGCTTTGGGGGTGGTGGAATAGCAGACAATGGCACAATTGTAAACGGCACATCTACATACCAGTTGGCGGCATACAGTACGAACAATGCATTATTACTACCTCGCAGCCAAAGCGGCGATCTTACATTGCCTACGCCTGCAAAATATGCTGCATTAAGGTTGCTTGCATTTTCTACCGAAGCATCCAGCCAGATAAATGTTACCTTGTTTTTTACAGACGGGACATTGTTACAGGTACTTACAAATTATACAATCGGTGACTGGTTTAACGGTACTACAAACCTTGTACTTTCGGGTTTTGGAAGGTGTACCCGTGCTACTCCTGCCAGCGGTGCAGATGCTTTTAGTACAAACCCCCGTTTATATTATATCGACTTACCTGTAAGCTGCGCTAACAGACAAAAAGATTTACAAAAAATTTCTATTACAAATGCAACGACAGCGGGCAACAACGCCCCCTACCCCAATGCAGTATTTTTTGCATTATCCGGTGTAGTTTATACCCAAAACATTGTACCTACTGTTACAAATGCTTCTTGCAGTAATGCAGGCAGTGCGTCGCTGGCAATTACAGGTTCCACTTCGCCTTATACCATAAGCTGGAACACTTCGCCTGTGCAAACAGGTGCAACAGCTACCAATCTTACAGCAGGTTCTTACATAGCCACCATTACAGATGCAGGAAGTTGTGTTTCCACTTTTCCTGTTACGATCACATCTACCAACAATTTAACTATGACGGCACATGTTGATACCACTATATGCTCTGGCAGTTCTTTTAATGCAAACACCATAAGCAACGCCGCTAATTACAGTTGGACTGCAATACCTTCAGCCACGGCGGGGATTAGCAACACTGCCATTGCCAATCCATTGTTGACACCGACTGTAACAACTGTTTACACGGTAACGGGCACTACCGGATCCAATTGCAATATCGTTAAAACCTTTACTGTTTTTGTAGCCGCCGCCATTACACTTACACCTCATATCGATACCACTATTTGCCCTAGTAGCTCTTTTAATTCAAATACAATTAGCAATGCAACGAGCTTTACATGGACAGCGTTACCTGCAGCAACCGCAGGCATCAGTAATACTGGCATAGCCAGCCCCATACTGACCCCAACAGCAACAACTGTTTATACGATTACAGCTGGTACCGGTAACTGTAGCACAGTTAAAAGCTTTACTGTAACTGTAGGAACAGCAATTACGCTTACAGCACATGTTGATACTTCCATTTGTGCAGGAGCATTTTTTAATGCAAATACAATTAGCAATGCAACCAGCTTTACCTGGACAGCAGTGCCTGCAAACACAGCAGGTATCAGTAATCCAAATATCGCTAACCCGATATTAATGCCTACTGCGCCACTTACCACCTACAGCATAAAAGCCACAACAGGCGCCTGTTCCGTTAGCAAGAGTTTTAATGTAACTGTATTTAATGGCGTTACCGTAAATGCGGGCCCGGATGTAACTATTTATCAGGGAGCAAGTACCGTATTACAGGGAGCAGGCAGTGCCGGAACGGTCTTATGGACTCCGCCAATAGGCCTGTCTTCAACAAATACGCTTACTACAACCGCCAAACCTCTTGTAACTACGCCGTACACACTTACAATAACATCTGCTCAAGGTTGTGTAGGTACAGATAATGTTACGGTATCTGTAATTCCATTTTGTATAAATCCAATGAATGCGGTAACACCCAATGGCGATGGAATAAATGATAAATGGCTCCTCACAAATGGGGGAAATTGCACGACGCTAATAAAAGTAAGTGTGTATAATCGTTATGGCAGCCTTGTGTATAATTCTTCCAATTATGCCAATGACTGGGAAGGTACGTACAAAGGCAAACCCATACCTGATGGAACATACTATTATGTAGCGGAATATTTTTTAATTGATGGAACTAAATTTATTCGGAAGGGAGATGTAACAATTTTGAGATAAAGCATTTCCGCCTCTTTTGGCATTTAAATTTAATTCTAGAAGAAAGTGGATTTTGTAATGCTTTTGTGTGCCACGAACGAAGCTTAAGGTTTGGCTTGTTACAATGCTAAGTCTTTTCTACGTCGGGGTTTCACGATTGGTTTTTTATGTTCAAAGTTTAAGCTTGTGAAAACCCCGCCGGGACTGAAGAAAATATATTATTAGTAGAGATGCATTATATATTGTTGGTACGCTCGGCTTCTTCCCTCGCTGCAAAACCAACAACGGCGATCCCTATTATTTGGCAATGTAGGAAG
>JAQBNP010000273.1 GCA_028288515.1 Flaviaestuariibacter sp.
AACTCGAAGGGACGGAGCTGCATGAAGGAAACAGCCTTGAGGATCTTGCGCGGCTTGTTGGTGATGCGGGTGCGGGTGGCGAGCTCATGGGACTTGCAGAAGACATCGTTGCATTCCACGGTCACAAGAAGGCTGTGCAGGCATTCGACCTGGTGATTCAGGGCGGTCTGGTCCAGGCTATTGATCTTTAAAAGAAGGAGCAAATCCCGTTTTCCGTGTTCCATAGCAAGATCCGTTTTTAAGAGTTACACTCAGTGCATGCTCGGACAGCCGCATTTGCTGCCCTTGCCATTGCCCGAATAATAATTCCGCTGACAACTGGTCATCGCTGTAACCAAAGTCAATAACAATGCCATGGCGAGGATTCTGTTTTTCATAAAATAGATTCTGTCTGGTAAAGAAACTAAATTACGCTTCCTTTTCGTATGCCGTTTGTCCAAAGCCTCAAAATTTAACATGAGTATTCCCGGAACCACGCCCGCCCCGCGGGTGCTTGTGGCGCCGCTGGATTGGGGCCTGGGCCATGCAACGCGCTGTGTACCAGTCATCCGGCAACTGGAGGCCGCCGGCGCCACCGTACTGATCGCCGCGGAAGGAGCAGCCGCCGCACTCCTTGCAGCCGAATTTCCACACGTGACGATCCTTCCGCTCAACGGCTACCGCATCCGCTACGCACGAACGCGCCTCGCGCTCCTGGGGAAACTGGTGTGGCAGATACCGGGCATTCTCGGAACGATCCGTCGCGAGCAGCGCTGGCTTCAACAGGTCATCGCCTCCCATTCAATCGATGCCGTGATCTCGGACAACCGGTACGGCCTTTATTGCGCGCGGGTTCCATCCGTGATCATCACACACCAGCTGCTCGTGAGAACAGGCCTCGGCAAGAGGGCCAACCGGCTCCTGCAACGCATCCACTACCGCTTCCTGGCTCGTTTTTCCACCTGCTGGGTACCCGACGCGGATGGGCCCGGCTCCCTTGCAGGCATGCTCTCGCACCCGCGAAAGATGCCTCCGCTTCACACGCGGTATATCGGCGTCCTTTCGCGCCTGCGGCCCGCACCTCCTTCAACGGGCGGCGACCTGCTGGTGCTTCTCTCCGGCCCGGAGCCACAGCGCACACTGCTGGAGGACCTTGTTCTCCGGGAGCTGGCAGGCTCCGGAAGCCGCGCGGTTGTTGTGCGGGGACTGCCCGGCACCGCGGAACTACGGCAAGCTCCCCCCGGCATCACGCTGATCAACCACCTGCCGGCGGCGCAGCTCGAGCCGCTTCTGCGCGGTGCGGCCATGGTCGTGGCGCGCAGCGGCTACAGCACCGTGATGGACCTGGTGACCCTCCGCAAAAAAAGCGTGCTGATCCCCACGCCGGGGCAGACCGAGCAGGAATACCTGGCAACCTACCTACGGGAACAAGGGTATGCGCTATGCCTGCCGCAATCGGGATTTTCGCTTCGCGTCGCGCTGGAGCAGGCCGCTTCCTTCCCGTATCGGTTTCCGGAAGCGACAAACGGTGCGGCCCTTGAGCAGGCAGTGGAAAGCCTCCTGGCACAAACAAAAACCTCTTCTCAACGACTCGCCGCGACCACATGAAAACAACAACGAAAGCACACCTCGCCGTCCTCGGCACCAACCTGTTCTTCGCGGCCAATTTCAGCCTGGTGAAGGTGGTGTCGCCGGCGCTCTTCAGGCCCTTCGGTCTCAATATATTCCGGGTTTCCATCAGCCTCGTTCTCTTCTGGCTCCTGTGGGCGGCACGGCGCGGGCCGGCCGGCATCCGGAAGCAGGATATCGGTCGATTTTTTCTTTGCGGGCTCACCGGGGTGGCCATCAACCAAATGCTGTTCGTTAGGGGATTGACGCTGACGTCAACCGTGCATGCGGCACTGCTGATGCTGACCACGCCGCTTCTCATCACACTATTTGCGCTGTGGGCGCTGCGCGAAAAGCTGACGCCCGCGAAAGGGGCCGGCCTGCTTCTTGGCGGGTGCGGCGCGGCGTTGCTCATCGCTTCCCGCGAAGGCGGCGCACCAGGTGAGCATTACCTTTTTGGTGACCTGCTCATCCTCGTGAACGCCATCAGCTACGCAGTTTATTTCATCCTGGTAAAACCCCTCATGCAGCGGTACAGTCCATTACACGTCGTGCGGTGGGTGTTCACGTTCGGATTGCTCATCATCTTTCCCATCGGGATCTCCGAGGCCATGGACGTGCGGTTTTCGTCCTTCGATGCGGGCCAGTGGGCGGCATTCGGCAGCGTCGTGCTGACAGGCACGTTTCTCGCCTACCTGTTCAACGCCTACGGGATCCAGCACCTGGGCGCGGGGACCACCGGTGCTTATATCTACACGCAGCCGGTGTTTGCCGTCGCGATCGCGACACTGTTCTTCGGTGAGTCTTTGTCGCTCGCGCGGGTGCGGGCCGCGGTGTTGATCTTTGGTGGCGTGTTCATCGCCGGCAGGCAGCGCGGGAACAAGCCTTAGCCCATTGGGTTCTTGGGGTAATCGAAGAAGAGGAATTTCTTTTCGGCATCACGGAAGGCGGCCCATGAATCGGTATCCGCGCGGACCGCAAATACGCCGCAGGTGGGCATATCGTCGATGCGCACGTTGGAGAGCGTGTTGACGTATTCGGTGATCGTTGGGTTATGAGAGAAGAGAGCCACGACGTCCTTTTTATCGGGCAGGTTACCAACGGTTGTTTCGAAGGCGGCGAGCGTCGGCTCGTAGAGTCCGTCCACGATCAGGATCTCGTTCTTGTCGATGTTGAGCTCGCCGGCGAAGAGCGCGGCGGTTTTTTTTGCGCGCCGGGCCGGGCTGGAAACGATCATGTCGGGCTCGATCCCTTTTTCTTTCACCCGCTGTGCCATTTCGGGTGCGTCTTTCTTGCCACGATCGTTGAGGGGGCGGTCAAAATCTTTTTGGGTGATATCGTCCCAGCTGCTTTTTGCATGGCGGACGAGGAGAAGGGTTTTCATAGAATGAAGATAAGAAGGGATGAAGCGATGAACAGCCGGCGCGGCGCAGATTGAAGATTGCGGACTCGATTGCGGATGGCGGGTTCAATTGCGGATTGCAGATTGCAGATTTTTGACCTGTCCGTTGTCATTGAGAATTTTGGGAGCACTCATCATTCACGACTCACCACTCACCGTTCACCATTCACGACTCACCATTCACTATTCACGATTCACTATTCACCCCTCAGTATCCCCTGTCGTTCTTTCCTTCCATATAGTTCATGAAGGCCTTGTTGACGACGCGATTGCCGCCGGGTGTGGGGTAGTTGCCGGTGAAGTACCAATCCCCCAGGTTGTTCGGGCAGGCCTCGTGGAGAGACTCGATGGTCTGGTAGATCACATCGACGGGGATCTTGAGCTCCGGCGGCGTGATGAGCTGCGCGATCTTGTTGGTGATCTCCTGGTTGGTGAAGGTTTTGTAGACCTGCTTGACCACGTTCACGGTATGCAGCTCGCCGGCTTCGTTCAGCGCGATGCACTGGTCGTACAGCTCATTCAGCAGGTGTTCCTGTTTCCGGTCGCGCAGCAGCGTGACGGCGGCGTTGAAGGCAATGAAATCGCCCATCTTGCTCATATCGATGCCGTAGCAATCGGGATAGCGGATCTGCGGTGAGGAGGAGACAACGATGATGCGCTTCGGGCCCAGGCGTGCCAGCATGCGGATAATGCTCTCCTTCAGCGTGGTGCCCCGAACGATGGAATCGTCGATGACAACCAGGGTGTCAACATCGCGGCGCACCGTGCCGTAGGTGATGTCGTAGACGTGCTGCACCATCTCGTTACGGCTGCTGTCTTCCGTGATGAATGTGCGCATCTTCACGTCCTTGATCGCGATCTTCTCCATCCGGATCTTCCGGTTGATCATCTCCGATAGTCTCTCTTCCGACAGGTTGCTGCCCCAGGACATGATCCGATCGATCTTGATCTTGTTCAGGTAATCCTCGCAGCCCTTGAGGAGTCCGTAGAAGGCGACTTCGGCGGTATTGGGAATGAACGAGAAGATCGTATTGCGCAAATCGTACTCGATTGAATCGAGCACCTGCCGGCTGAGGTTGTAGCCGAGCGCATTGCGCTCCTTATAGATTTTTTCATCGCTGCCGCGGGAAAAATAAATACGCTCGAACGAGCATGCCTTGCGCTCTTTTGGCTCCACCACCTGGACGATCTCCGTCTCTCCGTTCTCATGCACTACGAGGGCGTGCCCAGGCATCAGCTCCTGCACTTCGTTCTCGCCGACATTGAACGTCGTTCGAATTGCGGCGCGCTCCGAAGCTGCAACAACGACCTCGTCATTGATATAATAGTAGGAAGGGCGGATGCCGTGCGCATCGCGGAACACGAAGCCGACGCCGCTGCCTGTCATGCCGCCCACGTGGAAGCCGCCATCGAATAAAGGAATGGCCTTGCGGAGCACCGATACGATGTCCAGTGTTCCGGGCTCGTCCTCATCGGCCTTGCAGATGAAATGATAGAGCACTTCCATCATGGCCGCGAGGTCGCTTTGCTTTTGAAAATCCCCCGGGTCGAGGCCAATGTGTGCGAAGAGCTCCTCGGTGTTGACGAGGTTGAAGTTCCCGGCCAGAGCGAGGTTGCGGGCGGGGATCGTATGGCGCTTGATGAACGGGTGGCAGAACTCGGCATTGTTTCGTCCCTGCGTTCCGTAGCGCAGGTGGCCAAGCAGCAGCTCGCCCAGGTGCGACAAATGCCCCTTCAGCAGACCTGCATGGTTGCTGATATCCGGGTTGAATTTCTGCAGCTCGTTGAACTCCTCGCCGATCTGGCGGAAGACGTCCGCGATGGGCTGCGGATGGCTGCTGCGCAGGCGAGACAGGAACGGGTAGCCCGGCTCGACATTCAGTTTGACCGACGCAACGCCGGCGCCATCCTGGCCACGGTTGTGCTGCTTCTCCATCAGGAGGTAAAGCTTGTTGAGACCCCACATCACGGAGCCATAGGTTTGCTGGTAGTACGAGAAGGGCTTGCGGAGCCTGAGGAAGGCCAGACCGCATTCATGTTTTATTGCGTCGCTCATGGGGGTGGCTCAGAAGGCGCGAAGGTAGGAAACTGCGCAGGATGCCGGGCCGATAAATTACGCGGACATCCCTGTTTCGGGAATGGTCACACGCACCGTGCAGCCCTCGCCGGGGCGCGTCACGATGTCCATGGAGCCGCCCAGCGTTTCTGCCCGGTTGCGCATGTTCGAGAGGCCGAGACCGCGCTTGACGGTCTTGAGATCAAAGCCCGCCCCATTGTCCGTGACCTCGAGAAGCAGGGTGCCATCGCCGTTTTTGAGACATATGTCGATCTCCGTAGCCCCGGCGTGCTTGACGATATTGTTCAATTGCTCCTGGATGATGCGGAACAGCATGAGCATCTGGTTCTGCGCCACTTTCTCTTCGTCGAACAACTCGCTGGACACGTTGATCTGCACCCGTTGCGTGCGAACCAGTGTGTTGACAAGGTCGCTGATGGATTCGATCAGGCCTAGGTCGCCGAGCGTGGAAGGCACCAGGTTGCGGCAAAGGCCGCGGATCTCGTTGATCACATCGGACACGTTCCGCACCGACAGCGCGATCATTTCCGCGGTGGCATCGTCGGCCGTTGATTTGGCCAGGTCAAGGAACAGCTTGATGGTCGTGAGCTGCTGGCCGATATTGTCGTGCAGCTCCTTGCCGATCTCCTGGCGCTCGCGCTCCTGGCTGTCGATGGACGCCTGCGTGAGCTGGCGCTGGTGCTGCAGCTTGTTTGAAATGAGGTTCGCCTCGAGCTTCTTACGCTCGGTGATATCCATGAAGGAACAGATGATCGACTGAACCTCGCCGCTGCTGTTCAGGATCGGGTCGGCGTTGAGGAGCATCCAGATACGCTGGCCGGTCAGCGGGTGGCGCACGCCCATGACCTGGTCGCGGACCATGATCCGTTCGGCCATTGCTTTGTAGACCGGTCGCTGGTCCAGCGGCAGGGGCTCCTCGTTCTCGTCAACCGCATCGGGATAGATCTCCCAGATCTTTTTCCCTAAAAGCTTCTCTTCCGTCGTTCCCATCATCTCGTGCATGACGTTATTGGAGAGAAGGACGCGGCCTTCCGTGTCCTGCAAAAGGATCCCGTTGCGCAGGTCGGCGACGAGATTCCGGAAGCGCTGCTCGCTTTCCTTCAGCGCCTCGGTGGCGATGCGGCGTGGGGTGTCATCATGGAAATAAACGGCGATGCCGTTGACGTAGGGGTTACCAAGGAGGTTGTGCGCCCGGAGCATGCACCAGAGCCAGTCGCCGCTTTTTTGCAGCAGGCGGACAACGATGTATTTAACCTCCGACGAATCAGTGGTTTCCCGCTCGAAGGTCTGGTAGGCCAGGTGCCGGTCATCGGGATGAACGAAATCGAACGTGAGGGAGCCGGTCACCTCGGCCGGCTCGTAGCCCAGGATCTGCCTGACGGAGGGGGAGGCGAAGATGATGTGGCCGGTGGTATCGGTGAGAATGATGCCGTCGAGAGAATCGGCGATCAGGCTTCGGTAAAATTTTTCACTTTGGCGCAGCTGGTCCTGCGCGATGCGGCGTTCCGTGACATCCTTGCCGATGAGGAGGACACCCATACGGCTGCCCGATTCGTCCAGGAGGTAGGCGATGGTATTGAGAAAATAGCGGACCTCCCCCTGCTTGTTCGTATAGGCGACCTCTCCTTTCCAGGAGCCGGTGTTCTGCAGTTGCAGGAGGGCATCTTCGTGCCCGTCGCGGACGGGGTCGAGGTGGATCAATGCGCTGAGGTCCTGCCCGATGGCGTCGGCTTCGGCATAGCCATAAACGTGCTGCGCCACGCGGTTCCAGCTGCGAATGCGGAACTGGAGGTCGGTGGTGATCAGGACGTCCTGGATATTATCGAGGATGGTGGCCTGGTAATGAAGCTGCTCATCACGAGGGATCGTGCTGACAGGTTCATTGACATGCTCGGGCGAACGGTACACGTGTTCAGATTTTGGCTGCAGTCTAATGTATGATGAACGGGGCGAACGTCAAAGGGCTGTTCGCTGAAAGGACCTATTTGCCAGCCAGCTTGCTCGCTTCTGCCCATTTCTGGAGCTGGTCGCACTGGCCC
>JAQBNP010000152.1 GCA_028288515.1 Flaviaestuariibacter sp.
CCGAGGACATGGGTACGCTATTGCCGGGCTATATGGACAGCACGCAGGTGCTCGGCATGGACCTTCGCAGCCGCGCGCCGGGCTGGAAATACATTCTCGGCTACCAGCCCGACACCAATGACATCAATCGCCTTGGTCAGCGTGGACTGCTGTCGCGCGACTCGCTGTTCAATCAATTGATCCAGCAGCGCTATAACCAACGGATCAGCCTGACGGCCCAGCTCAGTCCCATCCGGGATCTCACGATCGACGTGAATCTTGACAAGACCTTCGACAAGCAATACTCCGAGCTGTATAAGGACACGTCGGGCTCGGCTGGCCTTCGCCGCTACAACCCGTATGCACTGGGAAGCTTCAGCGTAAGCTATATTTCTTACCAGACGCTGTTTACGAAATTCGACCCCAACGAGGTGACCGAGACCTTCCGCCAGTTCGAGGCAAACCGGCTGATCCTGTCACAGCGGCTGGGCAAGCTGAATGGCTATAACCCGAACGCGCCCGTTGGCAGCGACGGCTATATCCAGGGCTATGGCCGCTATGCGCAGGACGTGGTGATCCCGGCCTTCATCGCCGCCTACACGGGCAAGGATCCAAGCTCGGTGAGGCTGCTGAAGAACAGCAACCCAAAGCTCAACTCCAATCCATTCAACGGCATCATGCCGAAGCCGAACTGGAACATCACGTACACCGGCCTGTCACGGTTGAAACCGCTGGAGAAGATCTTCACAAACGTGACGATCCGCCACGGCTACAACAGCACGCTGAGCATGAATAATTTCAATACGGCGCTGCTCTTTTCGGACCCGCTGCGGATCGGTTATCCATCGTTCGTCGACAGCCTGACCGGCAACTATGTTCCGTATTTCCTGGTGCCGAACGTAACGATCAGCGAGCAGTTTGCGCCGCTCATCGAGGTGGACATGACCTTTACCAACCAGCTGTCGACCCGTGTGGAGTTCCGCAAAAGCCGGCAGCTCAGCCTCAGCCTGATCGACTACCAGCTTGCGGAGAACCGCTCGACAGAGTATACGATCGGCATGAACTGGCGGCGCAAGGGATTCCCGTTGTTCAAGAATCTCAGGATCGGCAAGAATGCCAAGCCGCTGGACAACGACATGACGTTCCGGTTCGACTTCAGCCTGCGTGACGATGCGACCTCGAACACGCGTCTCGACCAGAATACGGCTTACCCGGCGGCTGGTCAGAAAGTGGTGCGCTTCTCACCGACGATCGATTACGTGGTGAACAACCGCATCAACCTGAAATTCTATTTCGAGCAGAACAAGGTCATTCCGAAACTGGCAACGACGGCGCCTGTGACGACAACGCGCGGCGGCGTGCAGATCCGGATCTCGCTGGCCCAGTAGGAAACGTGCAGGCATAAAAAAAGAGGATCCGTGGATCCTCTTTTTTTATGTCAATTCTATTCGATTACTGCTTTTCGGGCGCTCCCGTTTTTCGGAACAGCATGATATAACCGGGAAGGTTTTTCTTCTTTTTCTTATTGACCTGCACAGGGCGGATCATGTGGTATTCGGAGAATTTCGGGATGTAGGAAAACGAGATGATATTGCCATCAACATCGCCCCACATTTTCTTCTGGTAGGCGACCTGCTTCTCGCTCCAGTCGAACATACGCACCTCGTAGAGCTTCGAGGTCGGCTCACCGATAAAAACGATCTGGTACCAGCTTCCGCCCGTCAGTGGAACGATCACGGGCAGCTCGTACTCGCTCTCCATATTCATCGAGGATTCCTTAACGACAATGAAGCCGTCCTTGGCGAAAACCTGCTTCAGGCTATCCGCTTGGCGCTTCAGGTAGGGGTCGTTGTTTTCCTGGAATTTTTCCCCCTGCGCAGATGCGGCAATCCCGCCGGCGAGGAGGAGGAAGGAGAAAATAAATTGTTTCATTTGGCTTTTTGATAGGTATTGGCGAATGCGTTGTTTCATAAAAATAGCTCAAAAAATCGGTCTGTAAAGCCATTCCACACATCCATTCTGCCAGTGCCGATTTTTTGGGCCTTAGAGCCCGAAAACAGCCGGTGAATGGTCGAACACGCACGCGCCGCTATTGCCAAATTCGGTGCCAGCCCTTGTCTGGCGCGGCCTTCGCTTGTTATAGTTTTCAAAAAGACGAGCTAGTCGCGCGAGAAATAATAGGCGTCTGCCTGCTGGGTGCAGGTCAACACGACGTCGTTGATACAGACATGGGGTGGAAGCGTGGCTGTATAGTAAGCGACATCGGCCACGTCTGCCGCCTGGAGGGGCTGGTAACCGTCGTAGACCTTCTTGGCGGCCTCGGCATTGCCCTTCATCCGTACCAGGGCAAATTCTGTTTCCGCGGCGCCCGGGTGGATGGCTGTCACCTTGATGCGGTGCGGCAGCAGGTCGATCCGCATGGCCTTGGATAAGGCATCCACGGCATACTTGCTGGCGCAATACACGTTTCCGCGCTCGTAGACCTGCTTGCCTGCAACAGACCCGATATTGATCACCTGCCCGCGGCCACGCTTCACGAGCATCGGAACGACAGCGCGTGAGACATAAAGCAAACCTTTCACATTTGTATCGATCATCGTATCCCAATCGTCCAGGTTGGCGTCCTGGAAAAGGTCGCGCCCGAGGGCCAGCCCGGCGTTATTGATCAGGATATCGATCTCTTTCCATTCAGCGGGGAGGCCGTCGACGGCCGCGCCAACGGCCGCACGGTCCTGCACGTCGAATGCGAGCTCGAGTACTTCTACACCATGCGTTTGCCGCAGGGTGCCCGCGACGTCTGCCAGGCGGTCGGCGCGGCGGCCGGTGAGGATGAGGGAATAGCCATGGGCGGCGAATTTGTGAGCGCAGGCCTCTCCAAAGCCGGATGTGGCGCCTGTAATGAAGACGATCTTTTCCATGGCGTCGAAGATAAGGCAGGGTGCGAAGAGGTATTATCGAATCAGTGTCACCGTGCCTTTATTGACATAGGGCTTCCCGGTATAATCCACCGCCTTCACCAGCCAAACGAACACATTCGTGGCCTGGTCCTTCCCATTGATCCGCCCATCCCAACCCTTGCCGTTCTGGGTTGTTTCAAAGACGAGCTGTCCCCATCGGTTGTAAACCCGGAAATAGTCGATCGACTTGATGCCAACGGCGATAGGGCGGGCTACATCGTTGCGGCCGTCACCATTTGGGGTGAAGCCGGTCGGTACGAAGATGCTCGGCACGGTCTTGAAAATCTTCACGCCAACCGTTGCCGAATCCCTGCATCCCTCCGCCGAGAAGACCTCCACCGTATAGCGGATCGAATCGAAGGAGCCGTTGTACAGGCCAATAGGATTGAAGATCCCCGTGTTGCTCAACGCTGTGGCCGGCGTCCAGACATAGCGGACGCCGCCGCTTGCATTCAGTTGAAGCGGTTGTCCGACAACCACCGCGGTATCGCGGCCGGCAAATGCCTTGATCTTCGGTACCACGCGGACGATCACCGTATCGCGCGACGGTTTCGGGCAGAAGCCGCTGTTGTCGAACACCGTGAGAACGTAAGCGGTGGTATCGCTCGGCGTGGCCGTTGGCGTCAGTGTATTTGCATTGGCAAGAGTTGACGCAGGCGACCAGGTAAAGCTTGTGCCGTTGTGGGTGCCACGGAGCGTCACCGGGGTGCGGAAACAGATCGTCGTGTCGATGCCCGCATTCACAATCGGGTAGGGTGATGTCCGCACAACAACGGTATCGGTGGTGCTGCAGTGCCCGATCGTAGCCCGGATCACGTACTGGTTCAGTGCTGCCGTGGGATGGGCAAAGGGAGCCAGAAGGGTCGGGTTTGAGAAATCGGCGGACGGCGTCCAGAGATATTGAAGGCCGTTGGTTGTTGCTCCGAGCTGCACCGAATCGGTGAGGCAGATGCCCTGGTCGGCGATGGCGCTGAGTGTCACAAAATCAACGACACGCACTTTGATCGAATCCGAATTGAGGCAGCCATTGTCATTGAGCTGCACCTTGTAGAATGTCGTTGCCTGCGGGTATACGCGCGGGTCGGGTGAGTTGGGATTGATGATGCGGGTATTGGGCGTCCAGCTGAAGGCGCCGAAGCCTTCGGCGTGCAGCTGCAGGGTGTCGCCGTTGCAGATCAGCGTATCGCGGAAGGGAAGGTTGATGGGTGGCTTATCCAGGATCTCGATTGCCTTGATCAGCGTGTCGAGGCAGCCTTTGCTTGTGGAAACGATCAGCTCCACATTCTTGACGCCGTTCACGGGATAGGAGTAGACCGGGTTCCTGAGATGGGATGTGTCGGCCTGCGTGGCGAGGTCGCCGAAATCCCACCGCCAGCTGGTGATGGCGCCGAAGCGCGGACTGGTCGTGTCGCGGAACTGCGTTGGCTTCGTTGCGCAGATGCCCTGGATGGTGAAGCCGAGGTCGAAACCGGGGTAGACGCGGACAAGGGTCGTTCCGCTGGCGACACAGGCCTCGCCTTGATTTACGGTCAGGGTAACAACATAGGTGCCTGTGTCGGCGTAGGTGTGCGATGGTGTGGCAGCTGTTGAGCTGTTTCCATCTCCGAAATCCCAGCGATGGCTATGGATCGTTGCATCCTCAAGAGCCTGGTTCGAAAACGAAAATGTGGAGTCCTTGCATTTGGAATAGGAAAGCGGCAGCTCGACGGTTGGAAACGAGCAGTCGCTTACCTCGATGATAAAGTCTTTGCGGTGAAACCCGATCAGGTGCCCGTCGCGGTATTCGTTGATGCACACACAGACGACGTACTCGCCCGCTGCCGGCGCGACGCCGGTGATCAGCCCTGTGCGGGGATTGATCGTTGCGTTGTTGCCGAGCGGCGTGGACCCGGTATAGCCATTGAAATACGGAGCGGATGGATACTGGGGTGGGGTTACACTCG
Organism: Flaviaestuariibacter sp.; assembly: GCA_028288515.1. Taxonomy (GTDB): domain Bacteria; phylum Bacteroidota; class Bacteroidia; order Chitinophagales; family Chitinophagaceae; genus Flavisolibacter. The sequence goes on from JAQBNP010000152.1 coordinate 4,880, forward strand.
AGGGCGGTCCCGGGTTGGCGAAGGAAGCGTTGGTGGCAGCGCCCCCGTCATAAGCATCGCACAGGGTGTACACAAGCGAGTCTCCGGGATTGGGGTCGGTCGCGCCGAAGTCGAGGACGAAGGGCTTGTTCTGGCAAAGGATCGAGATGCCGGTCTTGAATTGAGGCCCGCTGTTCGTTTCGGTTGCCGGCAAAAGCGTTGTTCCGGGAAGAATGCAATTGTAGGTGACGCCGGTCGTCGACGTTGATGTGCTGAGAACGTTGGCTATGCCGAGCACGCGGCAGCAGGTCTGGTAGACAGCCGTATAGCCGGCCGCGTTCGGTGGCAGGTCGATCTCGAACGGGTAATAGCCAACGGAGTAGTCTTCCTCCGGTACCGACGAAAGGCAGGGCGGCTGCGCGATGATCGGAACCGCTTCCTTCTTCTGCATGATGACGAACGTCGGTCCGAACCCTGGTACCGCGCTGTTATTGTCGTTATTATAAACCGCAATGGCAACCGAATTCGGAAGCTCGGCGCAGTTGTCTGCCGCCGTGCAATTATGGTTATCCCGGAACAGCTTCAGGGTCACACGATAATGTTTCGAGCCATTCGCGTTGGTCGACATATACTCGTAGATCATCTCGCCGCCGACCACATGGCGGGCGAATGCCGGCAGGCATCCAAGCAGCGCTAGTAAGATGGTGACGGTTTTTTTCATGTGGTTGTCGACTGCTTCGAGACCCAAGTTACGAAACGCTGCAATGACCGGTTGGCTGCGTCGGCCTCCTCGATCATTCCCATATGCCCCGACGCTTCCAGGATGTCGACCTGCGAACGCGCCGGCAGATAACACTGTCGCAGCCCGTCGGCGATCGGAACGGCCGCATCCTCGCGCCCCAGGACAAAGAGCACCGGTACGGTTGCATCCTTCAGGAACTCTGTCCGGTCGGGTCTCGCCATCATAGACTCATAATAGGCCACAAGGGCTGCATCGGTCATGTCTGCATTGCCTTGGACCTGTTCCTCGATGAGCTCCGGGCGACCCGCTTTTGTGGCTGTGCTGAACAGGTTTGGAATGCTCGATTTTAAGAAGGCGGCAGCGCCATGCTGCCGGATAAAATCGATTCCTTTCGAGCGTACGGCTTTCTTTTCGTCACTGTCGGCGAAGGCGCTTGAATGAAACAAGCCGAAGGCGGCGAGCCGCCCCGGGTATTTTTGGGCCATTGCCATTGTGATATAACCGCCCATGCTGTGCCCGACCAGGATGCAGGATGACACTGATTCCGCGTCGAGAATTTGGGCCACGGCTTCAGCCAGCCCCTCCATGCTCATGTCAGCTTTCATGCCCGACACGCCACTTCCGGGGAGGTCCGGAACAATGAGCTGCCAGCCCGGGAAATGGTCAACCTGGTTTGTCCACACGCGGCCGTCCTCTCCGAAGCCATGAAGCAGCACGATCGCAGGGCCCGTCCCGGAAACACGATAGCCGAGGGCAACGCCGTCAGGATGCAGCAGCCGTTGTTCCATGATGGGGTTTTAAGATGAGAAGCCACGCGCGCAGCAGCACCAGCAGGATCACCGGAATGAAGCCGGGGTTGAGCTCCTGCGGCAAAAAGATCCAGCCGATCACGAGCAATGCCTGCAAGGCGATGGTCACCATGAGATAAGTATTGATCCATTTACGGTTGCGGTACAGGAAAGGCGCTGCCACCAGGTGCGTCGGCAGGGCCCACAGCAGGTTCCAGTTGTTGGCACAGAGCGCATGGTCGGTCCCGAGCCACATGAACAGCAGCAGTACGCCGACGAGTCCGAGGGAAATAAAAAACAGGTAGTCGAAAAACGCGACGACCCGCTGCACGCTCCGGTTGGGGATAAAGGAGAGGAGTATGATGAGGGCCAGCAACGCGCTAAAGACAGCGAGTGGCGTGAGCCCGCTTTTCTTCGGCAGGAGAGAGGGCATATCGAGCAGGGTCTTAGGCGGCGCTGCCAGCAGTGTATCACCGGCCCTGGCGCCATCAAAACCATGAAGGAGATTGGCCGGCAGGAACATCGCTTCGGCGTTCGTCACCTTCCTGTCGAGGCGGGCGCCGAGCAGCAGGTCGATCCCGAGCTTGCTCCAATCGAGGTGGCCGCTGTCCAGCTTTTGGTGGATCAGGTCACGGAACGTCGGGACGTTGGCAGGTAAGATCATTCGAAGCCGCACCGGGCGCGGGGCATGCAGCAAGGCCATGTTCATGGCGCGGGTGGTGCAGTTATCATAAAGAAAATCGTACCGGTAGGTCCTGTTTTCCGCCAGGCTGTTTGTTTGCAGGGCGTGAAGCAGTTGCTGTTTGCGCGCACAGTTGAGGATCAGCGGCTGTTCCCACACGCTGCGGCTTTCGGCCTGGTATGCGGAGAGAAAGCCAGGGAAGTCTTCGACCGACAGGAAATAGGGAAGCTTGCCGCGGACGAATTTCGGGTAGAAGTCAGGACCGAATTCAAACGTGCCGTAATTGAAGACGGCGTCCATGCCGGTCTCGGGGTTCTGGACGCGGATCGCCGTATGGCCGAAGATCGAATAGAGCTCGGCACCGGGCGCGCAGGTCAGCAGGGAAATGCGCAGGCCACAGGAGTCCGCCTGCGCGGCAGCGGGGGTGGCATAAACGGCCAGCCAGGTCAGGAAGAAAAGCAGCTTTTTCAAACCGGGTTGTTCAGGGGAGCAAGATAGGCAAAACGGCTATCGGCACTTGTTAAAGAATGACGGGTGACGGTTGTTGCCACAGAAATGGATTTCACCCTTTTTGCAAGCTGAGTATAGGGTGGGGGTCTTTGAACCACGAAGCCACGAAGAGCACAAAGGAGTGAATAGTGAATGGTGAATGGTGAGTGAGTTGTTTGCGGAGCGTGCGTCCTCGTCATTGCGAGGAACGAAGCAATCTCCCGCACCCCAGACTGTCATCCCGCAGTGACCCGAAAGGTCGGCCTTGAGGAGAGCTTGGGCCACGAAGACAGGAAGGCGCAAAGGGACACAAAGGGAAAGTGCAGCGGTACGTTTCGGATACGAGTTTGCTACGAGTGTGGTATGAATGCCACCAGACTCTTCTACCTTTCTTCTACCTGTGCCATATGAATGCGGTACGAGTGCCATACGAGTGTGATACGAGTGCCATACGAATGCCATACGAATGCCATTCGAATGAACTACTAATGAAGTACGAATAAACTACGAATAAACTACGAATGAAGTACGAATGAAGTATGAATAAACCGGTGTGTTTTACCCGGTTTTTCCTGCTTTTGGACGGGAATTGAGGCTTTGGAGGAGCTTTCGGGGTGCAGGAGATTGCTTCGTTCCTCGCGATGCCGTACAGCATGAAGGTGCAGGAGATGGCTTCGTTCCTCGCCATAACGGCGTGGTTTCGAGGTGCAGGAGATGGCTTCGTTCCTCGCAATGACGGCGTAAGCAGCCTCTTC
>JAQBNP010000243.1 GCA_028288515.1 Flaviaestuariibacter sp.
CTATGACGACCTCACCGGTCTCTTCGGCGTGCCCAATGTTCCCGGCGCAGGCATCTCCTTCGGTGTCGACCGCATCTACGACGTGCTCGAAAAGCTCGACCTCTTCCCCGTAGCCGTAGAGGGCGGATCCCAAGCGCTTTTCTTCAACCTGGGCGATGCCGAGGCACGCGCCGCGTGGACGCTGCTCTCCCGGCTGCGCGCACGTGGCGTGGCCTCCGAGATCTTCCACGAACCGGTGAAGATGGACAAGCAATTCAAGTACGCGGAGAAGAAGAACATTCCCTTCGTGATCATTTTGGGCAGCCGCGAGCTGGCCGACAGGACCGTCGTCATCAAGAAGCTGGCAACCGGCGAGCAGCGGACAATGTCGTGGGAAGCTTTGGATGCGGAACTCTTCACGACCTAACGACCGGCGATGGTGCCAGTCAACGGGCGACTGAACGTAACCGGCATCGAATCGATAACAAGGTTTGCCGGGTCGCACTGGCATGGGCAGGTCTTTGGCCGCAACCGTTCGATGCGATCAAGCTCTTTGTCTACTTTCCTGATCTCATTGGCGTTCTTTGAATCGGACGCAACCATGCTGAGACCTGTCAGCGTAAATCCCTCCACGACGCTGTTGAATCGTTCTTTGGAGACCCTGCGGGGATGCAGCGTAAATTGATTGTCCGCACCAAATACGAACCGATGGGCGTCGAACAGGATGCCCTCGCTTTGCTCGCTCACGGCAAATACGATCACGGTCGTTCCGCGCGGCAATGGACAAATGCCATCGGTGGTGTAAAATCCGTAAACGGACATTTCATCTTTCAGCAGTCCGCCGCGCCCGAACACCTTGTACTGCGGCACGGCGATAAAGAGGTCATAGTCGCCGGCGGCCTCCATCCGCACCTTCAATGTGCTGGCGCCGTTGGCAAAGTCGAGGGCTGCATCCACATTATACCAGCCACCCTCATCGATATCAAATTGGTAGTAGACAGCAGCATAGGTCTTCGGTTCCACCTTTGGAACGCTGCCTTGGCCCCCGTCGTCGGGCCCTGCGGGCGAAACACCAGCATTGCCGGCCATCCGGATGCGCGGGCCATTGTCCCGGATCAGCGCTGCTCGTTTCCTCATCTCCGCGGTCAGGGCGGAGTCGTAGCGACGGCAGCTGTCGGCGCACAGGAGGTTTTCGGCGGGCGGCGCGGGGATGCCACGGGCCTGGGTTTCACTCTTCACGTAATCGGCGATCGCCGTGACGTTATCCTCTCCCAGCGCGGGGAACGCGGGCATGATGGCCCCGTACTTTGACTGCAGGCATTTTGCATAGGCGCTTGTGGTCATATACCCCGCCGGGTTTCGGATATAGGCGAAAAGCTCGCCCGTGTCTTTCCACGGTCCGCGGTATTCGAAGTTGGCCAGCGCCGGGCCGGTCAGGTCTTTCGCGATATCATGGCAGGTGGCGCAATTTTGCGCAAACAGTGCTTTCCCTCTTGCCAGGTTCTGCGCGCCCGCACCATCACCCAATGGCTCGGGATGCACCCAGTCGATCCCGTCTTCTTCCTCCACGCCTTTATAAAGCTGCATGTCGCTCTCACAGCGGTCTGTGGGCAGTGACACACCGATCGGTTTGCTGAAGTCGTTTGATCCGTCCGTACGCCGCAGCAGGATCATGCCGCCACTGCGCAGGGGCTTGTCGCCGCTGCGGGTGAGCAGCCCGGCCCGGATCATATCCGGCAGGCTGTAGGCTTCTTTCAGCTCAAGCTTTGCCTGCGCGTCATTGCCAAACGTACCGGCTTTGATGCGCAGTAAGGCACCTTTCTCCGTGCGAAGCAGCGTGTCTTTCCGGTTGTCGATGACGAGGGTCCGCCCCGGGAAAGAGGCGGGGGAAAGAAGCGCCGGCATTTGTTTGCCGCCAGGCCCGCAGGAGACCAAAAAGATGGCAGCGAGTGCGGTCAGTAAAATACGGTTCATAAGCAGGGTTATACGGAAAGGTAGCGAATGATCGACTGCATGATCAGACAACGGTTCCCTGGGTGCCAGGCACCGGCCTGCGTGTCCCTACCGGACCCGAACATAATTGAGAGACGAGTCGAACCGCGCTTCCTGCTGATCCGGCGTAGCGCCACGGTAGCCCATCCTGAACCCGTGTGCGAATACCTCGCGCCAGTAGCGCCCATCCGCGCCAAGCTCTTTGTAGAACAGGCCGCCATGCAGCTGCGCCTTCCCGATATGATCGGTGGTATCGGCAGACGGATACGAGCCGCCGGGCGCCAGCTTCACGAAATACAACCGCGCCCCGTTGCCATAGCTGTACACCTGCGCGCGATTGCCCGCGGAATCCGTTTCAACGCGCTTGCGCCCGCCCTTCGGCACCTTCAGCTGCATGGTCTGCGCGCTTCCGTCCACCGTGTATGTGAAACTGTCATGCCGCAAAGCCTTGTATGGGTTACACGAGAAAAAACCCACGAGCAGGAGAGCCGGGAAAAATGCGTTTCGTTTCATAAGCCCTGGTTTTTGATCTTGACCGAAATGAGCGACTGGTCGAACTGCGCTTTGAGGTTAATGGGGATGTTCCGGTAACCCATTCGCAGCCGGTCCACCTGGATCTCTTTCCAATAGAACCCGCTTCCGTCGATGCCTTTGTAAACCCCGTCGATGGTGGGATCGGCCGCCTTTACAGCCGCGATCAGCCGTGCATTTTCAGAAGGCCATTCTGCCGCGTAGCCGACGTACAGGATCATCTGCCCGTTGTACAGGTAATATTCCTCTACGCCCCGCGGGTTATTGGCCACAATATATTTGTTGATGAATCCTTTCGGCACCGTGAACACGAGCTCCTTCTTTCCCATGAGCGGCGCGTTGAACTGCTGCTTCTCCAGGTTGGACGAGAAGCCGCAGGACAGGGAAAAAAACAGGAGTACGGTGATCCATTTCATAATCAGGTTCTTTCGTAAATGACCGAGGCACCCTGGCCCACACCTACACACATCGTGGCAAGTCCGTACCGGCTGCCGCGTCGCTTCATTTCATGCAGGAGGGTGGCCGTGATCCGCACACCGCTGGCCCCCAGGGGATGGCCAAGCGCAATTGATCCGCCATTCACATTCACTTTTTCTTCACCGATACCGAGGTCATGCAGGACCGCCAGCGCCTGCGAGGCAAAGGCTTCATTAAGCTCAACGAGATCAAGATCCGCGACTGACAAGCCTGCGCGTTGCAGCGCCTTCCGGGTGGCGGGCACCGGGCCAATGCCCATGATGGACGGGTCGACGCCGGCCACCGCCATCGACACCACTTTCGCCAGTGGCGTCAGCCCGTATTTCTTCACCGCATCCTCGCTGGCAAGAAGCAGGGCTGCCGCTCCGTCGTTGAGACCTGCGGCATTGCCCGCCGTCACGGTTCCGTCCTTGATAAAAGCAGGCTTCAGTGAGGCGAGCTTTTCGAGCGTCGTCTGCCGCGGGTGCTCATCGGTATCCACCATTGTTACGGCGCCTTTTGCACCCTCAACCGGAACGGCCAAGATCTCGTCGGCCCAGCGGCCGGCCTCTTTTGCGGCCTGGTAGCGCTGCTGCGACTGGAGCGCGAACCGGTCCTGCTCCAAGCGGGAAATGCCCCATTGCTTCGCAACGTTCTCGCCGGTTTCGCCCATGCTGTATGGATAATGGAGGTCTTTGAGCTTATCGTTCACAAAGCGCCAGCCCAGTGTCGTGTCGACGACCTCGGCGGTACGCTGGAAGGCTGTGGTCGCCTTCGACATCACGAAGGGTGCGCGGCTCATGCTCTCAACACCACAGGCAACGATGAGCTCGGCATCGCCAGCAGCCACTTGGCGCGCGCCGTCCATAATGGCCTGCAGGCCGGATGCGCACAGGCGGTTGACTGTATTCCCCGGAACGGTCACCGGAAGGCCCGCCAGCAGGGCGGCCATGCGCGCCACGTTGCGATTGTCCTCCCCGGCCTGGTTGGCAGCGCCGGCAATAACGTCCTCGATGGCAGCAGGATCAACGGACGGATGGCGGGCCAGCAGGCCGCCGATGACATGGGCGAGGAGGTCGTCGGGGCGCACCGTGCTCAGCGCGCCGGCATAGCGTCCCAAAGGGGTACGGATCGCGTCGATGACGTAAACGGGTCTGTTCATATACTTGTGTCCGGCGGTTTATACGCGGGCCCGCGAGGAAGGTTGCGTAGGCCTCATTGTGCGCTGCCGGCGACCGCCCAAAGCTATCTCATTTCAGGTGATCGACAGGGTTCCTGCAATCACCGTTCCGCGAAGGCCATGCGGATTTTCACCGGCTGAATGCAGGAGGGACGGAAGCCCTAAAAGAAAGCAAATACTTGCCGGGCGGGCCTTTGCTGCGGCCTTGATTTCGTACTTTTGCGCCGATGAGCAAGAATATCCGGCATCTCAGCCTTCCCGAGCTCCAAACCTACTTCGAGTCGATCGGCGAGAAGAAGTTCCGCACCAGGCAGGTGTGGGAATGGTTGTGGAAGAAAGGGGCTGCCTCCTTTGCCGACATGACCGATCTGAGCATGGAGCTTCGCCAGAAGCTGGGTGAGACATTCTCGCTTCCCTCCCTGGCGGTGGATGCCACGCAGTACAGCAGCGACGGCACGATTAAGTCGCGCTTCCGCACGCACGAGGGTCATCTCTGCGAAGGGGTCCTGATCCCGGCAAATACACGCTACACGGCATGCGTCTCGTCGCAGATCGGCTGCTCGCTGAGCTGCAAATTCTGCGCAACGGGCTATATCGACCGCAAGCGAAACCTGGACTTCGACGAGATCTATGACGAGGTCGTGCTGATCAACAATGAGTGCGAAGCGCGAAACGGAAAGAAGCTGAGCAATATCGTTTTTATGGGAATGGGCGAGCCGCTTCTCAATTACAGCAATGTGCTCAAGTCCATCGAGCGCATCACGGCCGTGGATGGCCTTGGCATGAGCCCGAACCGCATCACCGTTTCCACGGCAGGTGTCGCAAAGGCCATCCGGAAGCTGGGTGACGACAAGGTGAAGTTCAAGCTGGCCCTGTCCCTGCACGCGCCGAATGACGAGAAGCGGAACAAGATCATGCCGATCAACGAAAGCAATCACCTCAAATCGCTGATCGACGCGCTGAACTATTTCTACCAGCAGACCGGCGGCGAGATCACCCTCGAATACATTCTTTTCAAGGACTTCAACGACGGGCTCAAGGACGCCGAAGAGCTGACGAAGATCTACCGCCAGGTACCATCGCATATGGTGAACCTGATCGAATACAACCCGATCGACAATGCGAGCTTCGAGAAGCCATCC
>JAQBNP010000267.1 GCA_028288515.1 Flaviaestuariibacter sp.
AACCAGCCGACCGTGCAGACCTACCGGATCTCCACGGACAACGCCTTCCCCTACCGCGTACTTGGTGCGCAGCAGGACAACTCAACGTTCCGCATTCGGAGCCGTACCACCGGCGCAGCCATTACGGAGCGCGACTGGGAGCCGACGGCCGGCGCAGAGAGCGGCTATGTTGTCGCCGACCCGCAGAATCCCGATATCGTCTACGGTGGAAATTATGGTGGCTATCTTTCACGCCGCGACCACAAGACCGGTGAGAACCGCGCGATCAGCGTATGGCCCGATAACCCCATGGGTGCAGGCGCAGACGTGCTGAAATACCGCTTCCAATGGAACTTCCCGATCTTCTTCTCACCACACAACCCGAAGCGGCTCTATACCGCGGGCAATGCGCTCTTCGTCACGGAGAACGAAGGCGCCACGTGGGAGCAGATCTCTCCCGACCTCACAACCAACGACAAAAGCAAGCAGGCGGCAAGCGGCGGCCCCATCACGAAGGACAACACATCGGTCGAATACTACTGCACGATCTTCACGGCGGCAGAATCCCCGTATGAAAAAGACCTGCTGTGGACCGGCAGCGACGATGGCATCATCTCCGTTAGCCGCGACGCCGGCAAGCACTGGGAAAACGTGACGCCCGCCGGCGCTCCCAAATGGATCATGTGGAATTCCGTGGAAGCAGATCCGTTCAAAAAAGGCGCTGCCTATTTCGTGGGCACACGCTACAAGCTTGACGACTTTACACCGTATATCTACAAGACAGAAGACTATGGAAAAAGCTGGAAGCTGATCACAGGCGGCATTGACCGGATGCACTTCACCCGTGTGCTGCGCGCAGACCCAAAACGCCCCGGCCTTCTCTATGCCGGCACCGAGTACGGCATGTATGTTTCCTACGACGACGGTGCATCCTGGAAGCCCTTCCAGCTCAACCTTCCGATCGTTCCGATCACGGACCTGACGATCAAGGAGAACGATCTCGTAGTGGCCACGCAGGGCCGCTCCATTTATATTCTCGACGACCTCGGCATCCTGCAGCAGCTGAGCGCGGACATCCCGGCGAAACCGCTGCACGTCTTCTCCATCGATACCGCGTACCGCGTGCCGGCAAGCCCTTTCGCTTCGTTCGGCGGCACGCAGCGCAATGCCGGCTCGAACCCCGCCCCGGGTGTTGTGATCCAGTATTATGTGAAAGATGTGATGGATTCAACAAAGGCCGCCATCACCATCCTCGACAAAGATCACAAAGTGGTGAAGACCTTCACGACAGATGCGAAGGAGCAGAATGCCAGGCTGGACATCGCTTCCGGAATGAACCAGTTTTCATGGAACCTTCTGTATCCGGAAGCTGAGCGGATCGAAAGCATGATCCTGTGGAACGGCAATCCCGGCGGCATCGTAGCGGCACCAGGCACCTATTTCGCACGTGTGCGCGTCGGCCGCGACTCCGTCGAGCAGCCGTTCACTCTCAAGGCCGACCCGAACTACCGGACCACCCAGGCCGAGTACGACGCCCAGTTTGCCTTCCTGAAAACCGTGCAGGATAAATTCAACGAAACGCAGAAGGCGATCCGCGACATCCGCACGATCCGCACCCAGGTCAACAGCTTTATCGGCCTGCAGGGCCGCGACGTTCCGAAAGAGGTGAAGTCATTTGCCGACAGCCTCAACCGCAAGCTGACGGCCATTGAAGAAACGCTCTACCAGACGAAGGCAAAGAGCGGGCAGGACGTGCTTAACTACCCCATCCGGCTCAACGACAAGCTGTCCGGCGTGTTCGATGTAGGCAACAGCGGCAACTTCGCGCCGAGCCGCCAGGTGCGGGACGTGTATGCCGACCTGGCCGCGCAGATCGATACCCAGCTGGCCAGGCTGCAGGCTATCAAGACCGCAGACATACCGGCCTTCAACGAATTGATCCGGCAGAAGGCGCTGCCCGTCATTGGTGTAAAATAAAACCGGTGATCGGTTGCTATTCAACCCGATCTGTCTAAATTTGTTCATACCCACGAACCATGAAGTGTTTAATTGTAGACGATAATAAAATGGCCCGTATGGCCATGAAACAACTGGTCGGCCAGGTCAGGGACCTGGAGCTTGTGAAGGAATGCGAGGACGCCATGGAAGCATACCACCTGATCAACGAGCAGCAGATCGACCTGATCTTCCTGGATATCGAAATGCCCGGGATGACCGGCCTGGAGCTGACAAAGAACCTCGGTCATAAAAGCCCTCTCATCATCTTCACAACGGCGAAAAAAGACTATGCCGTGGAAGCATTCGAGCTGAATGTCGTCGACTATCTCATCAAGCCCGTTAGCCCGGCCCGCTTCCTGCAGGCCGTTGAGCGCGCCAATGAAACACAGGCCTCCAACAAGGAAGAAGTAAAAGTGGAGGAGCAGGAGTTCGTATTCGTCAAGGACAACGGCATTCTCAAGCGCATCAACGTCGACGATATCATGTACCTCGAAGCCATGGGCGACTACGTCAAGGTCCATACACCCCAGAAATTCCATGTGCTGCATGCCACGCTCAAGTCGATCGAGGAGAAGCTCCCCGCCTCAAAATTCATCCGGGTGCACCGCAGCTATATCGTATCGATGAGCAAGATCGACTTCATTCAGGAAGGCGTGATCTCCATCGGCAAGTCGACGGTTCCGGTTGCCGATACCTACCGCACGGCGCTGAACAAGAGGCTGAACCTTCTTTGATCCCCAACCCCGTCTTTTGCCCCGTTGGCCGACCCTTTCGGGGGTATTGCCTAAATGGAGGCATGCCAGCTTTTTTGCTATGTTATATTTGGAAACAGGCACCGGGACGTATTGCGCCCACCCGGTCAGCCGGTCCTGTCAGCGGGGGTCGCAACCAAACTAAAAACCGATACCGTTTCACCGGGGACCCTGTTTTCAGGCCCAGTCATCATGGCAAAAAGATTTACGATACCATTCGTTGCCTGCATCAGCGCGCTGATCGTTTCCGAGTATTTCCTGCTCGAGGAAGCCTTCAGTAACAAGCGCTTTTCTATCCTGCTTGCCAGCGCCAGCGGCCTGATCCTCAGCATCATCTGTTTCTGGATGTTTTACAAAAAATACCGTAAGGTGTTGAAATAGCGACTTTTAAGCCCGGAATTTTGTATTTTAGTTGTCCGCATGAGGACTGGGCAAATGAAATACTTGGCGTTGTGGCTATTCCTGATCGGTGTCTTGCTGATTGTTTTCATTCAATTTATCTCGGGGCAAAACATCAATCGGCTGATCGGCGGCAACCATCGCCTGCTTGATGAAATGCAGGTGCAGAACGAGCTTCGAAAGCTGCAGTCCGACGTGCTCACGATCGAAAGCGATATCCGCGGCGCCATCATTACGGACGATTCCGCTCACTTCGGACTGGTCAATGAAAAGATCCGCGACCTCCGCACGCAAGTCTCCTCCCTCTCCAAAAAACTTGATGACCCTGCCATCGGCAGCGAAGTAAGCCAGCTCGATTTCCTCGTCAACGAAAAGATCAATCATACCTACCGCATCATGAACGCCTACACGGCGAGCGGCAAGGAAGCCGGCGAGGCTGTGATCAATACCGGTCGCGGCAAGCAGATCCGCGACAGCCTCTCCACCCTGATCGGCCAGCTTGACCGCGTGCGGCAGGCACAGCTCAATTCCTTATCCGGCACCATCTCCAATGACGGCAGCCGCGCACGGTTTCTCGGATTCGGCCTCGCCGTGATCGCCTGCATCGCCTGCGCCCTGGCGTTTCTCTACATCGTCAACAAGGGACGTCAGCAGGAACGCATGATCCTGATGCTGAACGAGTCGGAAAAGCGCATCAAGGAAGGGGCCTTCATCAAAGAGCAATTCCTGGCCAATATGAGCCACGAGATCCGCACGCCCATGAATGCGATCCTCGGGTTCACAAATCTTCTCAAGCGCTCCGAGCTGACATCGCAGCAACAGCAATACGTCGACTATATCTATTCATCGAGCCAGAACCTGCTCACCCTCATCAACGACATCCTGGACCTGTCCAAGATCGAGGCCGGCATGATGCAGATCGAGCAGGCGCCTTTCAGTCTCAATGGCCTCATCAGCTCCGTCAAAGTGATGTTCCAGGAGAAGGCCATTCAGAAAGGATTGCTGTTCAACATCACCGTTGACCCGTCCGTGCACGACACGCTCAGCGGCGACCCGGTGCGGCTCACGCAGATCCTCATCAACCTGCTGAGCAATGCCCTCAAGTTCACGGAAAAAGGCTATGTGCACATGACGGTTTTCCCGGTCAGCCAGGAGACCGACCGCATCTCGCTTCAGTTCAGCATCAAGGATTCCGGCGTCGGGATCGCCCCGGAAAAGATCGGGGCCATTTTTGACCGCTTCCAACAGGCGGAGGCAGAGACAACGCGGCGCTTCGGCGGTACCGGTCTTGGACTGGCCATCGTGAAGCAGCTGGTAGACCTCCAGGGTGGGCAGATCGCCGTGAACAGCGAGGCCGGCAAGGGGTCTGAATTCGTGATCACGATGCCGTTCCGCCCCGTGTACGATTATTCCGAAAACTTTACGCTCAGCACCGAGCAGATCCAGAACCCGATCCGCAATATCCGCGTACTCATCGCGGAAGACAACCAGATGAACCAGCAGCTGATCAGGCACCTGATGAAGCAATGGCAGATGGATTATTCCCTCGTCAACAACGGGCGGGAGGCCGTGGAAATGCTCCAGAAAGAAACGTTTACGGCCGTTCTCATGGATATCCAGATGCCGGAGATGGACGGCTACGCAGCCACCCAGGTGATCCGCAACAGCCTGCAGCTCGATGTGCCGATCATTGCCATGACAGCACACGCCATGAATGGGGAGAAGGAACGATGCCTCAGCTACGGCATGACGGATTATATCTCGAAGCCCGTGAAGGAAGCCGAGCTATACTCGATCCTGCAATCCTATTGCGGAGACGAGGAGATGGTGGCAGAAACAGAGCAGGTCATCAGCCTTGACTATCTCCGCGAGCTGTCGCTTGGGGATTCAGAGTTCGAGAATGCGATCATCCGACAGTTCATCGTGCAGGTTCCCGAGGAGATCAGTCTCCTGCAGGAAGCCGTGCTAGCGGTCAACAGGCAGCAGATCAAGAGCATCGCGCATGGCATGAAAAGCTCGGTGGCTTACCTGGGACTGACCGACCGCCTGAGCCACAACCTGCACCGGATGGAGATGGAGGCGGTGAGCAATGCCGACGAAACTCATTTCGAGGAAGACTTTTCAGAAGTAAAAAGCGTTTGCGAGCAGGCTGTCGTCGAAGCGAGGCAGCTGCTGAGCATGCCGGTCTGAGCAAAGGCGGGCAGGTCCCCACCCGGCGAGCTGAGGTGAATGCACTCCGCTCATTCTTTTTGAACCACTTTCCCCGAGATTTTCGCGCTGCCTCGGAGCGGGCCCCGGCGAGCCCTTTTTTGGGTAAATGTGCGCCACCCTGGTCTTGCGCTGTTCGGAGCGGATCGCCAGAACCTTGGCTGGGCGCGCCTTTCGGTGCAGCATGGCCCTCCGGGCGCAAGAATTGTTTCCGGGCGTACCTGCCTTCCTTCGGCTCACTATTCTGGGTTTGGGCGACAATTGTGCGGGCTTCGACGATTGGAATTTGTGTACACCGGCTCCACGCTGTACTTTTACAACGTAATCGAACCAGAACAAACGACAATTTCGATTGTCTTTCACAATACTCACGAACTTGGTTTCGTATGGTTAAGGGTGAAGCCCTGTCATTCCTGGCGGGGCATTTTTTTTCTACTTCATATTATTTAAACTTGCCATAACAAAGGGATATAATGTCCTAATGTACAGCCTCTCGTTTCTACGATGAGGCTCTTTTGTATTGGCAGAAAGGAAAGCCGGGGCAGGGAGGATTGACGATTTTAGATTTGTGGACAGTCTGTTGAACCACGAAGCCACGAAGAGCGCGAAGGAGCACAAAAAGGATTTACGATTTTAGATTTGTGGCCACTCTGCACTTTCGGACTGTCATCCCGAGCGCCCCGCGAGGGAGCCCCTGCGTTACGCACGCTGTCATGCTGACGCATGTCAGCACCTTTCCCTCCTAAAACATCCGGCGGTCATGACTCTCCGCGCCGATCAGCACCTCCAGACTGTCATCCCGCAGGGACCTGAAACCTGCTCTTTGAACCACGTCGCCGCGAAGAGCGCAAAGGAGCACAAAGGAATCCCTTTGCGTTTCCTTTGCCTCTCCCGCGCCCTTTGCGTTTATGGCTGTTCTCCATGCCTGGTTCATGGATAGTCCATGGTGGGTTCATGGATACTTCATGGTTGGTTCATGGATACTTCATCAGAAGCCATGAAAACCTACATTATGTTAAGTAGAGAGCCTGCCAGGGGACGCCGGTGAGGCTAATACGCAAATGGGAGGCTCACAATTGATGACACGCCTACCACAGGATTGTCATGCTGACGCATGTCAGCACCTTTCCCAATCCGAGAGGGGTGCTGACATGCGGAATGCGAATCAGGCATTAGAATAAAACGGCAGTGAGCGGTAGAAATGAACCAGGCATCGGATATAGGTTGCACTTGTGAGGGAAAGGTGCTGACATGCGTCAGCATGACAGCGTGCGTAACGCAGGGGCTCCCTGGTCTGGTTCGCGATGACAGGCTGGAGGTGCAGGAGATGGCTTCGTTCCTCGCCATGACGGAAAGCTCTAAGGTGCAGGGGCTCCCTCGCTTATCGCACGGGATGACAGGCTGGAGGTGCAGGGCTCCCTCGCAGGGCGCTCGGGATGACGCCTTCTAAACGACCCATTCACGATTCACTATTGACTATTCACTCACTCACCACTCACCACTCACCACTCCCTCTTCCCAAGCTTCTCATTCCCCTTATGCCGGTCCGCGTCGCGCTTCGTTTTCTTTTCAAAATTGCGGCGCAGGGCCTCGGTGAGGTCGACGCCCGTTTGGTTGGCAATGCACAGCACCACCCAGAGCACGTCGGCAAGCTCGTCACCCAGCTCCGCGCCGTTGTCTCCTTCCTTGAAAGACTGCTCACCGTAGAGCCGGCTCATCAGCCGCGCCACCTCGCCGACCTCCTCCGTGAGGATGGCCATATTCGTCAGCTCGCTGAAGTAGCGGACACCTGTCGTATTGATCCACTGGTCCACGTCGCGCTGTGCCTGTTCGATCGTCATTGCGTTCCGATTTGAGGGTGATTCAGTTTCATGTTCATCAGTGTCGCCACGGACCGCGCGCGTTGCTTCATGAGCTCCGCCTTTGGCCCGTCGAACAGCTTCGATACGGTTGCCGTAAAGAGTGTCACCCAGCGATCGAGGTGATCCGTCCGGATCGGCTCGATGTTGTGGATCTGCCGGTGTACCTCCATCACGTTTTTTGCATAGACTCGGCTCCCCAGCACCACCGATTCCCAGAAGTCCGCGATCAGCGGCAGGTGCGTATCGAGGTCGAGGGGGACAACGGTCGTGAAGAAAGGGCCGATCGACGGATCAGCGAATGCCTGCGTGTAAAATTGGGTCAGCACGGCTTCGATGTCCTGCCTTGTCTGGATATCGTTCATTCGCGGTTCTTTGAGTCGATCAGGATGGTCACGGGCCCGTCGTTGAGGAGGGCCACTTTCATGTCGGCTCCAAAGATACCGCGCGCCACCGGCTTGCCGAGGTCGGCCGCAAGGCGGTCGGCAAAAGAGTCGTATGCCTGTCGCGCCATGTCAGGACGCGCCGCGCGGATATAGCTGGGGCGATTGCCTTTCCGCGTAGACGCATGCAGTGTGAACTGGCTCACGACAAGGATATCGCCGCCGATATCGAGCACCGACCGATTCATCACGCCGGCATCGTCTGCAAAGAGCCGCAGGTTGACGATCTTCGTGCTTAGCCAGCCCGCGTCGGTGGCGTCATCTGCCTCTTCAATGCCGACAAGAACAAGCAGGCCGGCACCGATCGTACCGACCACGTCATTCTCAACCGTCACGGACGCTCCTGTTACCCGTTGGATCACGACTCGCATAAAAGAAAAATCATCGTCTGCTCAAAAGTAGGTGTGTGGCCTGTCTTTTTGGTCCCTGAATTTCTACTTTTGACAACCATGGACCTGACTCCTGAAATTCGCCTCCAGACAACACGCAGCGGCGGCGCCGGCGGACAGAATGTGAACAAGGTCGAGACCGCGGTCATCGCCTCCTTCCCGGTCGACGCTTCTGCCCTGCTCAGCACGGAGCAGAAAGAACGGCTTCGAGAAAAGCTCTCCAACCGCATCAATGCAGCTGGGGAGCTCTGGGTGAAAGCGCAGACCTATCGGACCCAGCTGCAGAACAAAGAGGAAGCGATCCGCAAGATCCACGAGCTTGTGGAGCAGGCGCTGAAGAAGAAAAAGATCCGCCTCGCCACGCGTGTGCCGCGGGGTGTGAAGGAAGCACGTCTTGAAAAAAAGAAGCGCACCAGCGAGATCAAGGCGGGCAGGCGACGCCTTGGCCCACCCGATTTTTAACGGACGCATTTACGGGAATGCCCTAGTTTCGGGGCACTGAAAAACCGAACCCAAAATTCTATCTCTTGAGCGGCATTCAAAAACTGGCAGGACAGACCTTGTGGTATGGCGCGAGCTCCATTGCCGCCCGGTTCATCAACTACCTCCTCACACCTTACCTGACCTATGCCCTGGCCGGCGCCGCTTATGGCGAGATGAGCCTCATCTACGCGGTCATTCCTTTTCTCAACGTGGTGTTCACATACGGCCTTGAGACCGCCTATTTCCGGTTCTCAAAGAGCAAGGAAACAGAAGCCGACGTGTACAGCACCGCGATGATCTCCCTGCTTGTCAGCACAACCATCCTGACCGCAGCCATGCTGATGTTCCGGGGGCCGCTCTCGGTTCTGATCGGCGTGCGCGATCACCCCGAATACTTTACGTATAGCGCGTTCATCATTGCCTTCGATACCCTCACGTCACTTGCCTTTGCCAAGCTCCGTTATGAAGGCCGGCCGGTCAAGTTCGCCGTCGTGCGCATCCTCGGCATCCTCGTCAATATCGGCTTCACCTATTTTTTCCTGTCGGTCTGCCCGCGCCTGCAGGCCTCGGATCCGAACAGCTTCATCGGCGTTTATTATCACGCAGACGACCGCGTGAGCTATGTTGTTCTTGCCAACCTGATCCAGTCCGTCTGCACCTTCCTCTTCCTCTTCCGCGAGGTCTTTGCCTTCCGGTGGCGCTTTAACGGCGTGCTGTGGCGACAGATCATTGCGTATGCATCGCCCCTGATCCTGGCGGGCTTTGCGGGGATGATCAATGAAACGCTCGACCGCCTCATGCTGCGCTGGTGGACGTCCGCGCCGACGCCCGACGCGGCCAATTTCGAGGTAGGCATGTACAGCGCGTGCTACAAGCTGTCGCTGCTCATTACGCTGTCGATCCAGGCATTCCGGATGGCTGCCGAGCCTTTTTTCTTTTCCGTTGCGCAGGGCCAGCAGCCGCAGCGCATCTATGCGCGGGTGATGAAGTTCTTCGTGATCGTCGTCTGCTTCATGTTCCTTGCCGTGGTTCTATTTCTTGACGTCTGGAAGTATTTTATTTCGAACAAGGCATTCTGGGCCGGGCTCGGCGTGGTTCCGATCCTGCTTCTCGCCAATATCTTCATCGGCATTTATTACAACCTGTCCATCTGGTATAAGCTGTCCAACAAGACAATGGCCGGTGCCTGGATCACGGTCATCGGCGCAGCCATCACGGTTGCCATCAACTACCTGTTCATTCCACGCTATGGTTACCTGGCCTGCGCCTGGGCCACCTTCTTTTGCTATGGCAGCATGATGGCGGTGTCCTATGTGTGGGGCCAAAAGCAGTACCGTGTCCCCTACCCGACCAAAAAGCTGGTGGCTTACCTCCTGATCTGCGTGGCGCTTTACGGCATATACAGCGGGTGGCAATTACTCGGACTGAATGCCTGGATCAACAGGGCCGTGGCGGTTCTGCTGATGGGAATGTTTGCGGCGCTGATCGCCACCGTGGAGCGGCAGGAGCTCGCTCGGTTCCCGTTCATCGGGAAGTATTTCAGGTCCCCGGCGCCATCGGTCTGATGCGTGCCCCTTACATCATCTTCACAAAAGGATTGCCCTTCATTTCATCACCGATGGTCGTGCTGTCGCCATGGCCGGGGTACACGATCACATCTGCGGGCAGCGTGTACAGCTTGGTGCGGATGCTTTCCTCCAGCACCGTGAAATCGCTTCCGGGGAGATCGGTCCGGCCAACGCCGCCATTGAACAGCACGTCGCCGGCGATCACGAACTTGTTCTCCTTGCTGTAGAAGCTGAGGCTGCCGGGAGAATGACCGGGCGTGAAAAGAACGTGGAGCTCGTCGTCACCGAGGCGAATGGCCGCGCCTTCATCGACATAGCTTGTCTCGCCCGTGTACGGATCGGGGAAGGGGATATTCCATTTCTGCGCGGATGCCGGCCCGAGGTCGAGGAAGGCCTGCTCAAGGCGGTGCATGTGTGGAACCAAGGAGAAGGTTCGGCTGACCAGTGCGGTACCGAAAATATGATCGAAATGACAGTGGGTCTGGAGAAGAAGAACGGGTGTGAGACCAGTCGACCCAATGAAGCCGGTCAGCTCCTGTGCCTCTGCCGGGAAATAACAGCCAGGGTCGATAATACAGCACTGCCCTTTTTCGTTGTAGAGAAGATAGGTATTCTCCTGCACCGGGTTGAACGCGAACGCCTGAACGGTTAACATGCCCTTTTTTTGTATTTTAGTTGCAATTTACACCCGGATACCGAGAGCCGATCACCACAAGAACCAGAGGAACCTTTATGAATACATTGAGCCGTCGAGCCGCTATTGTCGTCCTGACCAGTGTTGTTTTTTCACTCTTCTCACAAGCCCAGGTAAACTCCGTTGAATTCGGAAAGAACCGTGTCCAATACCAGAAGTTCAGCTGGAAATACTACCAGACCGATAATTTCAATACCTACTTCTCCCAGGACGGCCTCGAGATCGGCAAGTACGTGGCCCAGGTCGCCGAAAAAGAGCTCCCACAGCTGGAAGAGTTTGTCGAATACGGACTCCAGCGCCGCGCAAACCTCGTTGTCTACAACAACTTCGACGAGATGCAGCAGTCCAATATCGGTCTTGGGATCGACTGGCAGGGCAACGGCGGCGTCACCAAGCTTGTGAACAACAAGCTTGTGGTGTATTACAATACGGACCGCAATAACCTCCGCCGCCAGGTTCGCCTGGGCATTGCGCAGGTGCTCGTGCAGAACCTCCTTTTCGGCGATGACCTCGGCGAGTTCGCGGCCAACCAGGCGCTCCTCGATCTTCCCAAATGGCTGACCGACGGCTACATCGATTATGCTGCCGAAAACTGGAGCCCCGAGCTCGACGACCAGCTGAAGAACGCACTCCTGAGCGGCCGCTATAACAATTTTTACCAGCTGGCTTTCGAAAAGCCACTCCTCGCCGGCCACGCATTCTGGTACTACGTCGGCAACAAGTACGGTGTGAACAAAACGACCTATATGCTGTACCTGGCGCGGATCTACCGCAACCTGAACAGCGCCACCCAAAAGGTTGCGAAGAAGAAATTCAAGGACCTCCTGCGCGATTTCATGACGGAAGAATCGGCCCTCTATTTCAAGGACCTCCGTGGGCGCCGCATCGTACCGAAAGGCCAGCTGTCGGTGACCGAGGAGATCGGTAAGAAAGACTTTATCCGCTTCAACGCCAACCCGGTTCCCCGTAGCTTCACGTATGCCGTGACCGAATTCAAGCAGGGAAAGTACAGCGTTGTCCTGAACGAGAACTTCGTCAACCGCAAAGTGCTCCTGTCAACGGGCGAGCGCAACCGTGAAGACGAGATCAATCCCAACTACCCGATCCTTGCCTGGGACGGAAAGGGCAGTCGCCTGGCCGTCCTCTACACTGAAAAAGGCAAGATCAAATTCTTTGTCTACGACGTCGTCAACCGCGTCAAGATCAACAAGCAGGAGATCACGCAGTTCGACCAGGTACAGGACATGAAATATATGCTCGATGCCAACACGCTCATCTTCAGCGCCACGAAAGCAGGCCAGACAGACGTGTTCGTCTACAAGATCGACAGGCAGACAATCGAGCAGATCACGAACGACGTTTATGACGACCGCGACGCCGCCTTCGTCACCTTCCCGAACAAGACCGGCATCATCTATTCAAGCAACCGGCCATCCGCAGGCGCCATCAGCAGCGACACCTCGATGCCATCACCGCACTACAATATCTTCCTCGTCGATAACTGGAATAAAAGCGAGTTCAAGCAGATCTCCCAGCTGACAAACGTCAAGTTCGGCAACGCCCGCTTCCCGTCCCAGTACAACGTGACGCACTTCACGTTCACTTCAGATGAGAACGGCATCAACAACCGCTACGCGGGCTTCTTCACGACCCAGAAAGCGGGTCTCGATACGCTTGTGTTCATCGGTGACGAGATCCTGCGAAACCCCGGTCCCAAAGAAGTGGACAGCGTGCTGCGCGACTGGAAAAAAACAGACGTGGACTCGATCGGCTTCTTTGCCACGAGCAACGACTCGGCCTATGTGTTCCCTCTCACCAATTACCAGAGCAGCCTCCTCGAAACCCGCACGGCCGGCGACAACAGCCAAGTGAGCGAGGTCACGCAGCAGGGCGACTATAAATTCCTCTACCGCTTAAAGGTGGATGAGAACACACTCCGCCGCCGCAATGTTTCCGCGCCGCCGACGGAGTATATGCGCAAGCTCATGGAGCGCCAACGCATGGCCACGACATCGGCCAACGCCCTCCAGACGGCGGCCGATTCGTCAAAGAAAAGTGATGACTTCTTCCAAAGTGAGTTCAAGGACGAAAAGCAGGACTCCACGAAAGTCGGCCAGGTCTTCACGACCGAGGAAGTTGGACCAGAGCCGGTTCTGAAAAAGGCCAAGCTGTTCCAATACCGTCCGCCGAAATTCTTTAACGACTACCTCGTGGCAGGCCTGAACAACACGGTCTTCGTTCCCTCGAAATACCAGAAATATGAGAATGGCGCAGGCCCGGTCAGCCCGGCCAACGGCAATGAGCTCAGCGGCCTGATCCGCCTCGGTACGCTCGACCTCTTCGAGGATTACAAGATCTCCGGCGGGTTCCGCATTGCGCCGAACCTGAAGGACAACGACGTTCTCTTTGAGTTCACCAACCTCCGCAAGCGGCTGGATTGGGGCTTCACGTACTACCGCAGCAGCCAGGATTTCATTGATTCCATCGGCAGCCAATTCTATATCGGCAAGAACTATTCGAACTATTACCTCGCCCGCCTGCGCTACGCGATCGACAAGACCCGCAGCATCCGCGCAACGATCGGCCCGCGCTTCGATAAGTTCATCGTACCAACCGAGGACGAGCAAACGGCGCAGCTGCCCGACAAGCGCCAGACCTATGCACAGGTTTCACTCGAGTACGTCCACGACAACACGCTCAACCCGGCCACCAATATCTGGCATGGCCTGCGGTGGAAAGTGTATACGGACATCTTCTCGCAGATCAATAAAGCACGACAGACCGAAGGCAGGTTCCTCTTCAATGTCGGCTTCGACGCACGCCATTACCTGCCCCTCTACCGCAATGTGATCTGGGCGGTTCGCGCTGCCGGCGACTTCTCCTGGGGCAGCCAGAAAGTTGTGTACTACCTCGGCGGAACGGACGGCTGGCTGAAGCTCCGCGAGAACCAAAAAGAGGACGGCTCCTACCGATATTTCAACCCGAATCCCCAGCCGGATGCAGCCGCTCACTATGCATACCAGTCGCTCGCAGTCACCATGCGCGGGTTCAAGCAGAACGTGGCGAACGGAAATAACAATATCGTCATCAACAGCGAGTTCCGCGCGCCGATCTTCAGCACGTTCTTCAACAGGCCGATCAATAACGCGTTCCTCCGCAACTTCCAGCTCGTGCAGTTCTTCGATCTCGGAAC
>JAQBNP010000286.1 GCA_028288515.1 Flaviaestuariibacter sp.
AAAACAAAAGGCAAAGTACACCTACGGACTGCTCGAAAAGCAATTCCGCAAAACCTTTGAAGAGGCTGCCCGCCGCAAAGGTGTTACCGGTGAGAACCTCATTAAGTTACTGGAAGCCCGCCTGGACAACACTGTTTTCCGCATGGGCATCGCTCCGTCACGCCCCGCTGCCCGCCAGCTGGTCAGCCACAAGCACGTGACCGTGAACGGCCAGGTCCTCAACGTTCCTTCCTACTCCCTGAAACCCGGCGACGTCGTGGCGCTGAAGGATAAGTCGAAAGACAATTCCGCAGTCACCAGCCAGATGCGCAGCAAGAACCCCAAGTTCGGCTGGGTTGATTTCAACGACTCCGAAATGCAGGGTACGTTCATTACGTATCCCGAGCGTGACTCGGTTCCGGAGAACATCAAGGAGCAGCTGATCGTCGAACTGTACTCCAAGTAAGACGGCGGGACGGTGAATCGTGAGTGGTTCACCTTTTCCCTTTCCGCACTGCCTGGACATCGAATGAGCCCGGTTCCCAAAGGCGTTGAACAGTCAATGCCGGTAACAAGTACTAAACCTTTAAATCTGGAATAACAAATGGCAATTTTAAATTTTCAGAAGCCCGACAAGATCGTTCTTCAAAAAGTGTCCGATTTTGAAGCCCAATTCGAATTTCGTCCGCTTGAGCCCGGCTACGGCGTTACCATCGGTAATGCGCTGCGCCGCGTTCTGCTGAACTCTCTCGAAGGCTATGCAATCACGGGTGTACGCATCGAAGGCGTAGACCACGAGTTTGCAACGGTCAAAGGTGTTTCGGAAGACGTGGTGGAGATCATCCTGAACCTCAAGCAGGTTCGTTTCAAGAAGGTTGTCGACCATGACGTACAGACCGAAAAGATCAGCCTGTCGGTTAAGAACCGCACCGAGCTGACAGCCGGCATGCTCGGCGAAGGCACTCAATCCTTCCAGATCATGAACCCCGAGCTGCTCATCTGCACCCTCGATAATTCATCCAAGCTCGACATCGAGATCACCATCGGCAAAGGCCGTGGCTATGTTCCCGCTGAAGAGAACCGTCCGAAAGACGCGCACCTCGGCTTCATCCCCACAGATGCGATCTATACACCGATCAAGAACGTCAAGTACACGATCGAGAACACACGTGTTGAGCAGCGCACCGACTACGAGAAGCTCGTAATGGAAGTGACGACAGACGGCACCATTCACCCGGAAGAAGCCGTGAAGCAGGCAAGCAGGATCCTGATCCAGCACCTGATGATCATCACCGACGAGAACATCACGTTCGACAACAAGGAAGAGAAGAAAGAAGACATCGTGGACGAAACGACGCTTCAGCTCCGTAAGGTTCTGAAGACGCCGCTGGAAGACCTCGACCTGTCCGTCCGCGCGTTCAACTGCCTCAAGGCAGCCAAGATCAACAGCCTCAGCGAGCTCGTTCAATATGAGCAGGAAGACCTGATGAAGTTCCGCAACTTCGGTCAGAAGTCCCTTTCCGAAATCGAGCAGGTGCTCAACGAGCGCGGCCTCCATTTCGGTATGGACCTCGGCAAGCTGGGCATCGACAAGGACGATTACTAAGCATTTTTTTTCCTCCGCCATGGTCACGGGACCAGCGGAGGTTTTTATTTTTCATCAGTACCCCGCAAATCCTGACACGGTGCGGGGGAATCTAAACTTCACAAGTCATGCGTCACGGAGACAAACAAAACAACCTCGGCCGGAAGAAAGCCCACCGGGAAGCCCTGTTAAGCAATCTTACCTGCCAGCTCATCGAGCACAAGCGGATCGTTACAACACTCGCCAAGGCGAAAGCCCTGCGCGTTTACGCAGAGCCCCTCATCACAAAGGCAAAAGAAAACACAACACACCAGCGTCGTGTCGTTTTCTCCTACCTGCAGGATAAAGAGGCGATTAAGGAACTGTTCGGCATCGTTGCTGAAAAAGTTGCCGGCCGCCCGGGTGGCTACACTCGCGTCATCAAGCTCGGCATCCGCCCCGGCGATGCTGCTGAGACCGCAATGATCGAGCTCGTGGACTTCAACGAGATCTACGGAAAGGCAAACCAGGAGAAGAAAGAGACAGCAAAGCGCACGCGTCGTGCCGGTGGTGCAAAGAAAAAAGCCGATACCCCCGTTGCCGAAGCAACCGAAGCACCTGCCGCCGATACAGCAGCAGAGACGACGGAGCAGCAGCCCTCTTAAGGAACCTGTTCGCAAACAGATACCAAGGCATCCCGAAACGGATGCCTTTTTTTATCTCCATTCTCCAAGTTTCGGGTGGGAGCGTTGCGGGAATGCTTTTTCTTTGCACAATCATTTACCATGGAAAAAGAAGCTATCTTAGTATTAGAGGACGGGACCGTCTGCCGCGGTAAAGCCTTCGGTGCAATTGGAACAACTGGTGGAGAGATCTGTTTTAACACGGGCATGACCGGCTACCAGGAGGTCTTTACCGACCCGAGCTACTACGGCCAGGTGCTGATCATGAACAATGTTCACGTGGGCAATTACGGCGTGATGGATGCCGATGTCGAGAGCGACAGCATCAAGATCAAAGGCCTCATCGGCCGCAACCTCGAAGAGCTCTTTTCACGCCAGCAGGCGCAGGGCTCACTCGACGAATACCTCAAGAAGCAAAACATCGTTGCCATCGAAGGTGTCGATACGCGGGCGCTCGTCTCCAATATCCGCGATAAAGGTGCCCAGAACTGTCTCATCTCTTCGGAGATCCTGGATGCCGAACTCCTGAAACAAAAGCTTGCAGACGTGCCGGATATGGACGGCCTGGAGCTGGCCTCTATCGTGAGCACCAACGTTGCGTACGAGCTTGGTGATCCATCGTCGCCGATCCGCGTGGCCGTGCTCGATTACGGCACCAAGCGCAACATTCTCACCTGCATGGTCGATCGTGGCGCTTATGTAAAGGTCTTCCCCGCGAAAACGCCGCTGGAGGAGATCCGTTCGTTCGGCGCGAACGGCTATTTCATTTCGAACGGTCCCGGAGACCCCGCTGCCATGGACTACGCCGTGGGTACCGTCAAAGAATTGTTGAAAGAAGAAGTGCCGACCTTCGGCATTTGCCTTGGGCACCAGCTTCTCGCTCTTGCCAACGGCATCCCGACATTCAAGATGCACCACGGACATCGCGGGATGAACCATCCGGTTAAGAATATCATTACCGGCCGTTGCGAAATCACGACGCAGAACCATGGCTTCGGGGTGGACCCGGACGCAGTGAAGAATGCCGCGCATATCGAAGTGACGCACGTCAATCTCAACGATCACTCCATCGAAGGGATCCGTGTCAAAGGCAAGCCTGCGTTCTCAGTGCAATACCACCCGGAGAGCTTCCCCGGCCCACACGACAGCCGCTACCTGTTCGACGAATTCATCGACCTGATCAAAAAACATACGGCCTAAAAATCCCATCCCGCCAGCCAGCGGGATTTTTTTATGTTTCCCGAACTGACCACCAGCCGCTTCCTTCTCCGCCAGGTGATGCCGGAAGACCAGCGATTCGTATTCGAAGGCCTGAGCGATCCGGTCGCCATGCCCTACAACGGCGTCTATTACGGGACTTTCGAAGAAACGGCGAAGCAGATGGAATGGTATCGAAAGAACTGGGAAGAGGGCACGGGCATCTACTGGCGAATCTCGGAAAAGGAAACGAACGCATTTGTCGGCGTCATCTCCGTCTATTATTATAAACCCGAACATCGCAAGGCCGAGATCGGGTTCTGGCTGCTCCCGCGGTTCTGGCGGCTCGGCATTGCGTCCGAAGTGATCGGCCCGGTGGTACGCTATTGGCAAACGGAGAAAGAGCTGCATCGCCTCGAAGCATTTGTCGAAGAAGACAACGGGGCAAGCAGGCGCCTGCTCGAAAAAGCCGGATTCACGTGGGAAGGAACGATGCGTGATTGCGAAGTCAAGTTCGGCAGGCCGATCAGCCTGCGCGTCTACAGCTTGCTGTCGACCGACGCGTCAACGCCATGAAGAATCGTTTTGACGTTTGAGCCGAACCCTCTTATTTTACAACATGAAGATCGCCATTATCAACGGACCAAATCTCAACCTGCTGGGCACTCGTGAGCCGGGTATCTACGGGAGCCAGACCTTTCCTGATTTTTTCGAGGCGCTTCAGAAGCGAAATCCGCAGGTAACCTTTTCGTATTATCAAAGCAATATTGAAGGCGAGCTGATCAACGAGATCCAGAGGGTCGGGTTTGACACCGATGGAATTATCCTCAACCCCGGCGGCTACACGCATACGTCGGTTGCCCTCGGCGACGCCATTGCTGCCATCACCACACCCGTTATCGAGGTCCATATTTCGAATGTGCATGCACGGGAAGAGTTCCGACGGATCTCGCACGTGTCTGCAAAGGCAATCGGAACCATCTCGGGACTTGGTCTTCGCGGTTACGACCTGGCGCTTGCCTGGTTCAGGAAATGATGGCCGTGATCGTCTTGTCGAGGTCTGAAGCAATTCTGCAGACAAAATCCAGCTGGTCTTTCAGCAGCAGGTCGTCCGCTGACACTGCCTCGGTCGTTGCCACAATCGTATTCTGTTTCGATTCGACCGGGAGCTGGCTCTCTTCAAAAACAGACGGATCAGCACCGAGGCGCGCATCGCTTTCTTCCAATAGTGAAATCGTTTTGCGTACGCTGGCAACAAGAGCATAGGCGTGCTGCCGGGGCTCTTTGCGTCGGAGCTGCGTGGCAACCGTGGCGATATTGGAGAAAAGAATGTGGTTAAGGACGATGAACTGCTGGATCTGCTTACTGTTCTTCTGCGTGTTGCGGGGCTCCGAGATCATGCGCTGGAAGGCCGCCGAGAGATTCGCGGAATTCACGTACACCTCTTTTCGCACAAGCTTATAGCGCAGCAGGTCGGGTGGCTCGCCGGCCAGCCCGTCAAGGATCAATCGCAGGTAAGCGATATTGGCCTTCAGCATATTCTGCAAATGGCTGTTCAGAAAGCTTGCTTCCCACGACGGAAAGAGAAAGGCCCCTGCGGCAAACGCGATGGCGCAGCCGAGAACCGTATCGAAGAGGCGCTCTTGGGCAAGTTCGCGGAACGCGATGCCGTAGAAGGTAAAAAGGATCAGCACGAACGGCGTGGTGAAGAGAACGGTCAACAGGTAATTGATGCGGAGAAAGGAATAATTGAGAAGCATGAACAGCACCATGATCGCGAACAGAACCGTCCTGTCGTGCACCAGCAGAAGCAGGGCAATGCCGATCGCGCCCCCGGCGAGCGTGCCGATGATCCGCTCGATGTTGCGCTGTTTGGTGAGGCTGAAAGCGGGCTTCATCATGAATGCGATCGTCATCAGGATCCAGTAGCTATGGTGGCCATACGAGATCACTTTTGTGAGGGAGTAGCCGAGGAGGCATGCGATCGCCACCCGTAGCGAATGCTTGAAGACCGAAGAGCGAAAGCTGAGGTTATTGAAGAAGATGCGCGTGTCAAGAGGCTGGTGCGTGACAAAATGTGAATGATCGAGGCGGCGCGGGCCTTCCGGGGCATCGTCCTCGAAATAGCTTTTCAGCTCGACGTAGCGTTGCTCCAGCCGTCGGAGATTCACGAGGATCTTTCGCAGCACCAGGTGGCTTTCGCTTCCGGGCCGCGGCATCGTGTCGATCATATTTTTGAGACGGGTCAGCCTTTGTTCGACATCTACGGGGGACTCGTACCTCGCATTCATCTGAATGGCCATTCCGAGGCCGTCGAGCTCCCTTGCGATGATCCTGATCTCAGCAGCGATCTGTTCCAGGACACCTGTTTCGCCAAAGCGTTTGCGGACCAGCTCATAGTCGTAGTAGGTGGCCGTAATGTCCTCGAAGAGGTCCACTGCCTCAACGAACGTCATGATCAGCTTGCGGCCCGTGGCCGTGCTTTCCCGCACGATCTGTCTTGTCTTGAAGAGGATCTCGCGCACGGCGTCCTGCTTTTCGTTGACGACGATCTGCTGTGCCACCAGCTTTTTATAATCTGTCGTGAGGTCTGTCGAGGGGTCGTAGAAGGAAGCTTTGATCGAGAGGTACTTCGCGATCTCGCGCACGCAGTCGCCTAGGATCCGCTGCCCCGCGCGGTAGGGCTTGATGGCCGAAAAAGCAAGGCTGATGACCATGTAGAACAAGCCTCCGAACAATACCGCCGCCCCATGCGCGAGGATGCCTTCGTGCGTCTGCTTATCCATGGTCAGAATCATCGCAAGGACAACCGCATTTCCTACTGCGGCTGCCCGTGCCCCGTACACGTTGAACATCGAGAAGAAGAAGGTAACGAGCATGATGAGGGCACCCATTAGGTACACGTTATGGCTTGTCAGCCCTGTCAGAATGGTGATGAAGAACACGAACATGCCGCAGATAAGCATGCCGTTGCGCTTGTTCACCTGTGGGCCGGGCGCGTCGGTAAGGCTGACACAGAGGGCGCCGAGGGCCACGGCCATTCCTGCTTCCGCCCACCCTGTATACGAGCCAATCAGTGCCGGCAGGAGCACGGCAAGGGTAATGCGCACACCATCGGCGAATGCCTGGCTGTAAAGAAAATAGCGAACTTCTGCTGCCTGTTTATGCATGAATGAAAATGTCGTGTTGCGGAGATATGGCGCCAGCGCGAAAGTACACCGGGGTTACGGAATGGATGACCGATGACGTTGCGAGGCTGCCGGCAGCGCAAAAAAAACCGGCAGCCGTTGAGCTGCCGGTAGATACGCCTGCGACCATTTTACTCGTCAATGCCCAGGCCTGATTCAACGATGTCTGTGTCCTCGCTTTCACTGCGGCTGGGACGCATATCGCCGGCACTGAGCTCGCGTGTCCGGTTATTATCCCATTGCGACCCGCTCTGCGGGTTGCTGCCACTCTGCGAATTCGAAACGTACTCCTGGCTACTTTGCTGTTGCTGGCTCTCGCTCTGCTCCATACCACGACCACTTTGCTGGTCTTTTCTGTTCTCTGCCATAACATTGAGTTTAATGTGAACAATTCTGATACACGTTTTCCGTACACATATTGTGCCGCAGCACGCTACTGCCGGGGTCAAAAAAAGAGGCTTCAGGTGAAGCCTCTTTTTTATCGAGTTGTTGTGCAGTGATCAGAACGTTTTCTTCGGAGCATTCACAGCATTGCCGACGGGAGCCTTGTCGACGTTTTCATTGCCGAGGTTTTCAAGGATCCAGTTGGTCATTTTGGCCCACAGGTGGTATGTGGTATTGTCCACCTGGCCCGAGATGCCGTGGTTTTTGTTTGGATAATACATCGTCTCGAAATCCACATTGGCCTTCACCAGGGCCGAGATCATTTGGGTGCTGTTCTGGAAATGAACGTTGTCGTCAGCGGTCCCGTGGATCAGGAGGTATTTGCCGCGGATCTTATCGACATGGTTGATGGGTGAGTTATCATCATAGCCTTTCGGATTTTCCTGTGGCGTGCGCATGTAGCGTTCCGTGTAGATATTATCGTAGTAGCGCCAGGAAGTCACAGGCGCAACGGCAACGGCTGCTGAGAAAGCGTCTGCGCCCTTTGTGATCGCAAGGGAGCTCATGAAGCCTCCGAAGCTCCAGCCCCAGTGACCGATATTCTTACCGTCGACATAAGGCATTTTCGCCAGCCATTTGGCCGCATCGATCTGGTCTTCGATCTCGAACTTGCCCAGCTGCAAATAGGTCTTTTTCTTGAATTCTTCGCCGCGGAAACCGGTACCGGTGTTGTCAACCGACACCACGATAAAGCCTTTTTCAGCAAGCATCTGGTGCCACATGCTGACGGCGCCGAAACGGTTTGCTACTTGCTGTGAGCCAGGACCTCCGTAGTTGCAAAAGAGGACAGGGTATTTCTTGTTCGGGTCGAAGTTCGGTGGCTTGATCATCCATCCGTTCAGTGTATCTCCCTTGCTGTTCGGAACGCGAAGGAACTCGGCCTTGCTGATCGCGAACTCGTCCAGTGTGCCCCTCAGCTTCTTGTTTTCGCTGACGACCTTATTTCGAACGGCCATTCCGTTTTTGATGTCATACAACGTAACCGTTTGCGGTGTATTGATGTCGGAGAAATAATCATAGAACTGGGTGTAGCTGCCATTGAGCTCAATGCGATGGGTGCCGCGTCCCTGCGTGAGCTGGCGCGTCTGCTTCCCCTCGAAGTCCGACACAAAGAGGTTGCGGTCCATTGGGGTGGGGTAGGCGAGAGTGTAGTAGATGAGGCGCTTGGATTCGTCGACCGCGTTGATGTCTGCGATATCGGCTTTAAGCTTGCTCACCTGCACTTTCTTTTTGCCATCGAGGCTATAGAGATAGAGCTGGTTGTAGCCGTTCATTTCAGAAGTAAAAAGATAGTTCTTCCGGTCCTTCAGGAACCACCAGTTGTCGTTGATCTCCACGAAATATTTGTTCTTCTCTTCGTACAGAGGTGTTGCCGACCCGGTCGCGGCGTCGGTCAGCAAAAGCTTCAGGTTATCCTGGTGGCGGTTCATCCAGTAAACAACAACCTTGTTGTCTTCCTGTGTCCATTTGATTCGCGGGATATAGATGTCGCCGGTTTCGTATTGCGCTTTCACATCAGCTCTCGTTGCCACGTTGTAAACGTGGATCTCCACCTTAGAATTCTCGTCGCCGGCTTTTGGGTATTTGTAGGTGTATTGCTTGTTGTGGCTGTTGTCGAACTGCGTGAACTGGTATTCCTTCACGTTGCTTTCGTCGAACTTATAGTAAGCGATATAGCTTCCGCTCGGGCTCCAGTCAAAGGCGCGACTGAATTCAAATTCCTCTTCGTAGACCCAGTCGCAGTTCCCGTTAATGACCTGGTTCCATTTTCCGTCTGTTGTGACAGCGGTGGACTTGCGCGCCGCGATATCGTACACGTAGAGGTTATTGTCGAACACATAGGCGACCTTGGTGCCGTCCGGGGAGAAGGTTGGGTGCAGGATCTTGCCATCGTTGAGCAGCAGGGCTTGTTTTGTGGCTACATCAAAGATGTAGGCCGTTGATTTGGACGACCGGCGGTAGATCGGCTCGCGACCGTTGAAAAAAAGGATCCGTTTTTTGTCGGAGCTCACCTGGTAGTCGCGTGTATCGATCACCTTGCCGGATGCGTCCTTTACATCTTTGGCGTCGAAGAGATTTTCGTCAGGTTCCGTGAAGCCTTGCGCAGGTTCGCCACGGAATGTCCCCTTTTTATAAACGTCCTCAAGGGTGATCTGTTTTTTGGTTTGTGCCTCGGCAATCGTCAGGAAGGGTAAAAAGAAAAAGAGCAGCGCTAATTTTCGCATGTGTGAAAAAATTTAAGCCTTAAAAGTAGCGCAAACAGGATCAAAAGCGTTGCCGCCGGTGGAAAAGGATTGTTAGAATGTCAACCGCCGCGGACATCAGCTTCAGCGCTTCATCAGCTTGTCGTACGCGTCGTCCGTGAGGTATTCAAGGATGTCGCCTGGCTGGCACGCAAGAGTCTCGCAGACCGATTTAAGGGTCGAGAAGCGTATAGGGCGCGCCTTGCCGCTTTTGAGGATGCTTAGATTGGCCAGGGTGATTCCGATCCGTTCGCTCAACTCCGTAAGGGTCATCTTCCGGCGGACCAACATGACATCAAGGGTGACGACGATCGGCATGGTCAGACAGTTAAGGCGTTTTCGGATTGCAACGCGTAACCAGCCCGAAAAGCTTTGCCGATGAGCAGCAAGCCAGCGACGGAGCCGAAGGCAAAGAGGTGTGAGACCAAGCTACCGGCGAAATTTGTCTCGGGTTGGAAGTCTGCCGGGATCCAGTTCCTTAGCAAAGCGTGGAGCACGAAAGGGGCGACTAAATCGATCAGCACATAGGTCAGCGCCACCCAGCCCATGATGCGGAAGCGCCGGTTGTTGGCTTCATTAAATGCCACACCGCGGGAAATACTCAGCAGGATTTGGATCGGCATGCCGACGAAGAAATACGCGAGGAGAAAAAAGCGAAGGGCAATGACGGCAGGAAGCAGGATTGACATCAGCTGATGCTGGCTTTTCGATACTGGAATGAGTACTCTTTTTTCGTCAGTTGCATACCGAACGGGCACAGTCTTTTGTGCCCATGTCCGTTCCGGATCGTCGTTCCGTTCTCTACCCGTTTCGTTTCCCAGACGGGATAGGCGAAGTGATACGCACCGTTCTCCACGAAAAATTTGCGATCGTCCCCAAGGCGGTAATTGTCGACGCCGATGAAGTAGAGAGCTTGGTCAGTGCCTGTTGCGGTGCCCTGGTGCTCGTTCAAGCGGACAAGGGCGCCTTTCCCGTTGGCGATGCGGGCGCTGTCCGGTTCGAGAAGGGCAGCATTCATGGCACGATCAAGCGAATCAGGGATTGCCGTTTCCGCAAGTTGCTTGCTTTGCTCATTCCTGGGGATCGTGTAGGTGCCGAGCGAGCCATAGCCCGTCCCTGGCGCGAAGGACCGGTTGTCCGCATCCCTCACCGCTTTGATCCTGCCGAGGCTGTCCGCTTTCCTCTTGTAGTCCCGGTACGGTAGATCCTCACTCGGGTGGATGGACCGGAACAGGCCCCCGAACGCAGTGTCATCCGGCTGATCCAGAATAGATATCACGGAGTCGCCTGCGTTGCGCGGTCCGTTGTTCGGATGCCAACAATCACGCCCCAGCCCAGGATGGTCAACAGGATAGCAAGGCAGAGAGCAGTGAATTTGCCTCGGTAAAAGAGCATGGGTAGTCATTTTGATAAACACAGCGTACTTATCGATAAACGATAAAATTAAATTCAGCGTGTCCGCGCGACGACATAAAAAAACCACCCGAAGGTGGTCTTGAAGATCGTTATCGTTTTACGCAGTGGCTTCGGCCATATCCGGGATCGACTCCACTTTGTATGCGCCGGCGTCAAGCTTTGCTTTCGTTTCGCTGAACGCGTTCAGTGTCGCATCGATGTCGGCATCTGAATGCGATGCCGTTGGGATCAGACGGTAGATGATGTGTCCTTTCGGGATCACTGGGTACACCACGATGGAGCAGAAGATACCATAATTCTCGCGCAGGTCCATGACCATGGCGGTTGCTTCTTCCACACCGCCCTTCATATAAACAGGCGTCACCATGGTATCGGTATTGCCGATGTCGAAGCCCCGCTCTTTCAGTCCTGCCTGCAGGCGAAGCGCGTTCTTCCAAAGCTTTTCCCGAAGCTCGGGCATGCTGCGCAGCATTTCCAGGCGCTTCAGGTTGCCAAGGACGATCGGCATCGGGAGGCTTTTAGCGAAGATCTGGCTGCGGATGTTGTAGCGGATATAGTCAATGATCTGGCGATCGCCGGCCACAAAGGCCCCGATCGAAGCCATTGACTTCGCAAAGGTCGAAAAATAAAGGTCGATCTCGTTCTGGACACCTTGGGCTTCGCCGGCGCCGGCGCCAGTATCGCCCAGTGTTCCGAAGCCATGGGCGTCGTCCACGAGGATGCGAAAATCATATTTGTTTTTGGTTGCCAGGATCTCTTTGAGCTTGCCCTGGTCGCCGGCCATTCCGAATACGCCTTCCGTGATGACGAGGATGCCGCCCGCTCCCTGCTTGGCGATGAGCGCCGTTGCGCGGTCCATCTGTTTTTCGAAATCTTCGAGGTCATTGTGCTTGAACACGTAGCGGTGGCCGGGATGCAGGCGAAGGCCATCGATGATGCAGGCGTGGCTTTCGGCATCGTAAACGATGATATCGTGACGGCTGCACAGCACGTCGATGATGCTGACCATCCCCTGGTAACCGTAGTTCAGGAGCGCTGCGTCTTCTTTCCCGACAAATTCGGCCAGCTCTTTTTCAAGCTGCTCGTGGTGGTTGGAGTTTCCGCTCATCATGCGGGCGCCCATCGGGTAGGCGAGGCCGTACTGCGCGGCGCCGTCGGCATCGGCTCTGCGAACATCGGGGTGGTTGGCCAGGCCGAGGTAGTTATTCAAGCTCCAGACGATCACATCTTTCCCCCGGAATTTCATGCGGCTGCCGATCTCGCCTTCCAGCTTTGGAAATGCAAAATAGCCGTGGGCACGCTCGCGGTGCTGTCCGATCGGACCGTAATTCTTTACCAAACGCTCAAAAATGTCTGCCATAGATCAGGTTTATGTTATCAGAATGGTGATTTGCCTGTTTGCCGCAAGGCAGCTTTGCCCGGTCCGGGCAGGCTTTCTTGCGTGGCGCAAAGGTAACGGTTGCCACGTGACGGACAAAGCAGGGGCAGAATTGTAACAGGACCTTAGAAGGGGAGAACGTCTAGGGCGAGCTTCCAGCCTGATCCTTCCCGGCGCCAGACATGAAGGTAAGCCTCACTCTTTCCGCCGGCGGTGGCGATGCCGTAGACATAGGCGAGGTCGCCGCTGGGCGCTATACCCCTGCCTTTTGGTTCCAGCTGCAGATCGGCAGGAAGGCCGGCACGGGTCGCCTGTTGTGCAGCCTTGGTCATCGCCGGCACGTGACCAGCACGGTTGAGGATCGAATGGGTTTGCGACATGAAACCCTGGCAGGCATCCGGATTGGTCCTGATCGACTGTGTCAGGAGCTCATCCGCCCACCAGGCGGTGGCCGTGTCGCCGCGCCGGGTGACCTGCGTTCCAATGGGTTTATTGACGACGGGAGCCTCGTTTTCATCACGGTATCCGTTCCCGATATCGACAAGGAATTTCCAGCCCGATGGCGTCAGGTGCCACACGGTGTTATACTGGCCACGCGCAACAACGCTGTCTGCCGGGCTTGCCTGGAAGGTCCAGGGACCGGTTGTATAGCCAAAATCCCCGGAGGCCGCGATTTCCGCAAACTGCGGGTACCAGGCGAGAAGTCCGGGCCGCTTCGGGCGTGCCTGCCAGCTTTGAATGCCGTTTACAAAGCGTCCTTTTTCAAACATGTCGGCGCTGCTGTCAAGGTATGCCAGGAAAGCGTCGCGGGTGCCGTTTGCACGGGCCGCGGCCGCAAAGTTTTTCTCAGCATGAACGATGCCGGCAGGATCGGCTTGGGCAAAGGCTCGGCAAGCGGAAAAAACAAAGAGAAGAGAGAAGACCTGTTTCATGACGTGGCTTATCGGCTAAAGGTAAAACGCCGGAATGATCTGAACATACCGCTAATCATTCTCCAGCCCCTACTTTTGCCGTCTAATTTTTACACATGAAGAAACTGGCGGCGATCGCAGCGGTCATGATGACCATGATGCAGGCGGGAGGGCAGGGCATAGCGAGGCCAAAGCTCGTTGTCGGACTGGTCATTGACCAGATGCGTTGGGATTACCTGTACCGGTACAGTGACCGCTATTCGCCGGACGGATTCAGGCGATTGCTGAACCAGGGATTTACCTGCGAGAACACACTGATCCCCTATACGCCAACATACACGGCTCCCGGCCACACCTGCATCTACACGGGCTCAGTTCCAGCGCTGCACGGCATTATCGGCAACAGCTGGTTTGATCGCAGAACCGGTCGGACAGTGTATTGCACGGACGATAGCTCGGTGTCGGGAGTGGGGAGCA
>JAQBNP010000013.1 GCA_028288515.1 Flaviaestuariibacter sp.
AAGCCATTCATCATCGGTGGCGGCCAGGAGCGCAATATGCGTGCGGGCACGGAGAATGTCTATGGCATCGTTGGCTTTGCAAAAGCGCTTGAAATTGCGATGCGGAATTACGAGACCGACAGCGCCACGATCCGCGACCTGCGGGCCTATATGAGGGATAAGATCGAAGCGTCCATCGAGGGCGTGAGCTTCAACTGCAGCCCGAGCTCTTTGTACACCGTGCTCAGCGTCTGCTTTCCAAAGAATGACAAGACGGAGTTCCTGCTGATGAGCCTCGACATGAACAGCATCTGCGTCTCCGGCGGGAGCGCCTGCAGCAGCGGTGCGGATGCAGGATCGCACGTCATGAAGGCCCTCGACAAGGCAGGGAGCCATGTAACGATCCGCTTTTCATTCAGCAAGTTCAATACAAAGGATGAGGTGGACCGGGTGGTGAAGAAGTTGATGGAGCTAGTGGGGTAGAGGAGGCGGGGGCCAAATCCAGGAGCCCAGGAGGCAGGATCCAGGATGGGAGATGTCTCATTTTTAGATGTCACGTTCACCTGGATCGGCGACTCATCCAATGCCGGCAGCTCAAAGATCTGCAATCGGCAAACCTGCCATCAAATCAAACGGAATCCCCAATCACAAGTACTTCACCGGGTTTCTCCGCGCGGCCAGGATATAGCGTTTCATATTCATCCAGAAGGCCATGACCATGTAAACAATGAGGGGCGAGCCAAGCGTCAGGAAGGAGATGTAAATGAACCACATCCGGATGCGCTCAGTTGCAATGCCCAGTTTTTCGCCGATCGCCGTGCAAACCCCGAAGGCCTGCCATTCGATAAAATACTTGAGCCGCTTCATTCCGCTAATTTAATTTTTTTTACGCTCGCCGGCGCCCAATCAGCCAAAAATCTTCGGCCGTCTTTTCTTAACTTTGCAGCACTTTTTAAAACCTAACCGGTTTATTACAAACGGAATGCCTGATTGTTCAGGCCCACATAAAAGCGTCGCTCATGGTATTTGATCTCGAATTAATTAAGAAGCTATACGCAGAACTGCCCATGAAAGTGATGGCAGCCCGCAACCTGGTCGGCCACCCGCTCACCATGGCCGAAAAGATCCTCTACGCACATTCCTTTACGCCGGCAAACCGCATCTACCAGCGCGGTAAGGACTACGTCGACTTTGCGCCGGACCGCGTGGCGATGCAGGATGCGACCGCACAGATGGCCCTTCTCCAATTCGACACCTGCGGACGCAAGAACGTCGCCGTTCCATCCACCGTGCACTGCGATCACCTCATCCAGGCCAAGGTCGGCGCAAAGATCGACCTCGACACGGCCATCGATATCAACCGCGAGGTATACGATTTCCTTGCTTCCATCTCCAATAAATACGGAATCGGCTTTTGGAAGCCGGGCGCAGGGATCATCCACCAGGTGGTTCTCGAGAACTACGCGTTTCCCGGCGGCATGATGATCGGTACGGACTCCCACACACCCAATGCAGGCGGCCTCGGCATGATCGCGATCGGTGTCGGCGGCGCGGATGCTGTCGACGTGATGGCCGGCCTCCCCTGGGAGCTCAAGATGCCAAAGCTCATCGGCGTGAAGCTGACCGGCAAGATGAGCGGCTGGACATCTGCAAAAGACATCATTCTCTGGGTCGCCGGGCAACTGACCGTCAAAGGCGGTACCGGGGCGATTGTTGAATATTTTGGTGAAGGCGCCGACAGCATCAGCTGCACCGGCAAAGCTACCATCTGCAATATGGGCGCGGAGATCGGCGCCACCTGCTCGCTTTTCACATACGATGACCGCATGGCTGGCTACCTGAAAGCCACCGGCCGCGCCGAAGTTGCCCAGCTCGCCGACGGCGTACGCGATCACCTGCGTCCCGACCCCGAGGTTTATTCGAACCCGGCCAAATACTACGACCAGGTACTGGAGCTGAACCTGAGCGAGCTCGAGCCACACGTCAACGGACCATTCACACCCGACTTGGCCACCCCGATCTCCAAGATGGCTGAAGCAGTTGCCGCCAACGGCTGGCCGGACGCGGTGGAAGTGGCCCTCATCGGCTCCTGCACGAATTCATCCTACGAGGACATCAGCCGCTCGGCATCGATTGCGGCACAGGCGAAAACGAAAGGCCTGAAAACAGCAAGCGAATTCACGATCACCCCGGGGTCCGAGGTGGTTCGATATACCATCGAAAAAGACGGCTACCTGAAGACCTTCGACGAGATCGGCGGCGTGGTTCTCGCCAACGCCTGCGGTCCCTGCATCGGCCAGTGGGCACGCCATATCGACGACCCAACGCGCAAGAACACCATCGTAACCTCCTTCAACCGCAACTTCGCCAAGCGCAACGACGGCCTCGCCTCGACGCACGCGTTCGTCGCTTCTCCGGAGATCGTGACGGCATACGCCATCGCCGGCCGCCTGTCGTTCAACCCGCTGAAGGACAAGCTGACCAACGCAAACGGGGAGCAGGTAATGCTCGACGAGCCGAAAGGGTTTGAGCTGCCTCCAAACGGGTTCTCGGTTGAGGATGCGGGTTACCTCGCACCAGCGGCTGACGGCACCGGTGTCCAGGTGGTCGTAAAAAGCGACTCGACCCGCCTCCAGCTTCTGGAGCCATTCACTCCCTGGGAGGGAACGGACCTGAAGGGGCTGCGCCTCCTGATCCGCGTAAAAGGAAAGTGCACGACGGACCATATCTCGATGGCTGGTCCCTGGCTGAAATACCGCGGGCACCTCGATAACATTTCCAACAATATGCTGATCGGCGCGATCAACTCCTACAACATGCAAACCGACAGCGTCAAGAATGCGCTGACAGGTGGATATGGACCGGTCCCCGCAACGGCCCGTGAGTATAAAGCGGCTGGGATCGGCAGCGTTGTCATCGGCGATGAGAACTACGGTGAAGGATCGAGCCGTGAGCATGCAGCGATGGAGCCGCGCCACCTGGGTGTCCGCGTCATCCTGGTCAAAAGCTTTGCGCGTATCCACGAGACCAACCTCAAGAAGCAGGGCATGCTCGGCGTAACGTTCGCCGACAAAGAGGATTATGAAAAAGTTCAGGAGGACGACGTGATCGATATCATCGGGTTGACCGAATTCGCGCCCGGCAAGCAGCTAACGATGGTCCTGCACCACGCAGATGGGAAGTCGGACAAGATCAAGCTCAATCATACCTACAACCAGCAGCAGATCGAGTGGTTCAAAGCGGGAAGCGCGCTGAACCTGATCCGCAAGCAATTCGCGAACGCGTAAGGTCGTAGAACGTCAAAAATCAACACTTAAAAAGGGCGTGCTTAGGCACGCCCTTTTTTATGATTTAGATGCTTTGCAGGGGCACATGGAAAATCGAAGAGGCGCCATTGCCGGTTCACGAGTCACCATTCTTCTTCACGTTCCCCCACCGGAAGCTCCTGGTGTCAAGCCCGGCGAGGTCCAGTACGCGGTCGATCACCGTCATCACCGCTTCCTCGATGGTTTGCGGAGCGCTGTAAAAAGAAGGAGTTGCCGGGCAGATGATGCCGCCCGCGAGTGTCACCGTTTCCATATTGCGGATGTGTACAAGGTTATACGGCGTTTCCCGTACCACGAGGATCAGGCGTCGCCGCTCCTTGAGCATGACATCCGCACCGCGGGTGACGAGGTCGTTTGAGATGCCGCCTGCAATTCGTCCAAGTGTTCCCATCGAGCAGGGTGCAACGATCAGGGCATCGTAGCCGGCCGAGCCGGACGCGAACGGTGCCGTGAAATCAGTCTTGCCGAAATAGCGAAACGGGAAACGGTCGTAGCTCTCGTCGCCAAGCTCGGTCTTCCATACATATTTGGCCGTATCGGAAAGCACGACGCATACTTCCGCGCACTGCTCTTTCAGGCCCTCCAGCTTTTGCAACAGGAGCCGGGCATAGATCGAGCCGCTGGCTCCTGTCACTGCGACCGCTATTTTTTTTCCGCTCATGAATGGATGCTTGTTTCGTTTGCCTGCCGGCTGGTTCCGGCAACGCTTAGCCAGTATTGAAAAAACAGGCCAATCTTTTTTCGTGTTCCTTCGAACGTACCCGGCTTGCGCGCATAGGTGCTTGCCCCATGCTGGTAACACTGCGCGACAAAGTGCGGATCGTCCGTCTCACCGAGAAGAACAACCGGGATATGCCGATAGTTGGCATCAGCCTTCAGTTTCCTGAGAATGTCCAGGCCGGTCTCCGGGTTAAGATTGTAATCCAGGACGATCAGCATTGGTTCCGATTCAGCAAGGGTCTCGAAGAGGAGGCTTGAGCGCGTGAGGAACCGTACTGGTACCGGGATCTGCAGCTCCTCGACAACGGCGCTGGTCATGGACCGGTCGTCCTGGTCATCTTCCAGCATCAGGATATACGTTTCTTGCGACATGAGGATCGATTGTCTGCCGAAGTTCGCGCATTGGCAGGAAAGAGGGAAATTATTCCCGGCCTTTAAGGCTTGCGGCTGGTCAGCGCGGAGTCGGCGCGGGGTGGGATCACAGGGGCAGCCGGCTGTTTCTTTTTGCGGAAAATATCTTTCAGCGAGTTGAACTCTTTGCGATAGGAAAGCTTCGCACCGGCGCGCTTATTGTGAACCGTTTGTGTTGGGGACGAAACAAGCAGGTCGGGGGTCTGCGAGTAAAAGAAGGTCGCGCGAATGGATCCCGATTTGTTGATCAGCCAGTCTATGCTGACATCCGGAAAGATCTGAACGGTCTGCTGCAGGTCAGACTGGATGGGCACATCGAAGGTGCTGCCGAACGTGATCTGGACGCGCTCCTTGATCAGCGGCGCGCTGACGCTGGCATTGACCGTTCCCTGGTTGATCCGGAACCCTTTGGCGCTCTGGTCGACCAGGTTTGCATTGTACAGGGACCCCGAGAAGTTGAAGATCAGGTCGCTGTTGCGGAAGATCTTCGCCAGGAGCTGGTTCAGCCGCCGGTTGACCTCACCGAAGAAAAGGCCGGAGATCGTGCTGTAGGCGAACTCGTTGAGATAGCTCTGCTGGCCTGCCTCGTAGGGGGCGAAGCTGTTGAATACGATCAGGTAGGTGACCTGCTTGTTGATCTCGTTTGTGTTCTTCTCGATCTGCTGAAGCCCATATGCAAAGGACGGATTGCTGAACACCGGGCTGTTCGTGGGAAAGTCCAGCTTGAAGGAGAAGGTCGGGTGGAAGAGCTCGCCTGTCAGCATGGCAACGACGTTGACGTCTCCGCGCTGGCGTTCAAGCGTGGAGCTGCTCAGGCCGAGGCTGTTGATCAAGGGCGCCAGGCTTACGCTTTCAGCCGTGTAGACCGCGTTGAAGCGAATGCGGGCATCGTACGGATCGCCCGTCCATTCTATATAGTTGTTGCCCGTGTTGCTGAGGATAAAGTCTTTCTTGAAGAAGGACTGGAACGTGAAGTGGTAACTTCCCTGCTCGATGGCGTAGCGACCGCGGATGCTCAGCGGCTTGTTGGTGCCTGACTCGATCAGCAGGTTGCCGGAGCCGCGACCTTTGATCACATCGCCGGTCAGCTCGTCGAGCACGACCTCCATGTTGACCATCGGGTTCGCTGTCAGGTTTACAACATAGTTGACGTTTGTGGAGCTGCTCTGGTAATCGCGGGCCGTCATTTCGCGGCCATACTTGCGTTCTACCATGAAGTTGGCGGCGCCGGTTTCCCTCGACCTTGACGGAGGCAGCGTGATGTAGGAGCTGTCCGTCTCTGAAGGCCTGGCTTCGATATACATATTCATATCGTCCTGGCGCCCGGTGAGGATAAATGAGCCGGTTCCCTTTGCCCGTCCGTAAAAGGTCTGATTGTCGTTATACGTGGTGTTGAGGAGCTCCATGGGCGCCCCGTCCACTTCCGCGGAGATATCGAATTCCATGTTCTGGAAGCCGCTGTGGCCGATGCTTCCTTTTACGGTTGCCGTATGCCCGTCCCGGTCCCGGAGTGTCATGGTGCCGAAGTCGATCCGGTTCTCCTCGAGGCTGATCTCCGTGTCGTCGATGTGGTAAAAGACCTGGGTGAAATTGACCTTGAGACCCGCATCGTGCAGCTTGGCCTTACCGACGAAGCTTCGCTTGCTTCCGTCGAGGGAGATAGCCAGTTGCCCGGTCACGAATCCCTGGAGATCGGAGAAGAGCGTTCCGATGAAGTTCTCAAGGTATTTGACCGGGTAGTTGAATGGCCTGATCGTTATGACGTCGGTGTGGGTATTTGCGGTGTCATTCAAGTTGATATCAAAGTCAAACTTGATCTGGTGCTCCGGGTCGACATTGCTGCCCGATCCCTTCAGCGCACCGGTCATTTTATCGAACGAGATGCTCGTGCGGACCTGGCCGATCGAGTCGCCATTCACCCGAAGTTGCTCCGTTGACAGGTCGGAGGTGACCCGAAACCGGTTTTGCGGATCTTCAACCGTGATCTCCCCGTTGAGCAACCCTTCCACGCGTTCCTTCTTCGTCAGGAACGGTGTGATGTCGCTCAGGTTCAGGTTCTGCAAGGCAATGTGGAGGTCGCTCCAGGAGCCGACATCCGAAGGCCTCGTGCTGAGGCGGATCTCCTGGTCGGCTTCGCGCAGCACGACCTGTCCGGTCGGAACCGAATGCTGGCGGAAGGCAAGCTCGCCGCCCTGCTCCACGTTCCATGTCTTTCCATTCAGCACAAATGTCGATGGGTTGAAAAGCAGGCTGACGCCATCCGAGTAGGTACGCACCTGCGCCGACAGGCTGGCCTGGTTCACGGCCTGGTTTGAGGTGGTATTGATCGTGATGTCCGACACGTCGTTGTGGGCCTGGATGGTAAACGATGTCTGCGGGAAATTAATGCTGTCGCTCACAACGGCGTTATTGACCGAACCCGCGACCTGAAGGCGGTCCAGGTTGCCATCTGCCTTCAGCTTCACATCCGAGAATTCGTATTGGCGGAAGCCGAACTGCGGCACATCGGCGTCGAGCACCAAGGAGTTCGCCGCCACATCGAGCGAGCCAGTCACATGGCTGTTATTAAAGCCGCTGAGGCGCTTGTCGATCAGCTTCAGGTAGTCCTCCACCATGCCCGTGGTGATGTCGAATGTGAACGACTGGTTCGGTAAAAAACGGCGTGGCGGGTTGATGTAGGCCGGGTAATAGCGGTTGAGGAAAAGCGTGAACGCGTCGGGAAGCGATTGAAGGTCGAACTGCCCGCGCACCGTCGCGTCGAACTCGTTCGAGCTTGCGCGAATGGTACGGATGCCGCCGGTGTTGGACGATGAAAGGATCAGCGAATCCAGTGACAACCGCTTGCCGGCTTGCAGAAGCGTCGCGTTGTTGATGCTCGCCGTGCCGAGGAAGTCTGCAAGAGACGAGCCGCGAAACGCGAGGTTGAACTGGCCGCTGAGCGAAAGGTCCTCTTTCGTGAGCCCAAGCCCTTTGAGGTTTACTTTGGCAACATCCGCCACCACGTCAAACGTGGGCTGTGCGCCGCCGAAGGTGATGAGGCCGCTGAGCTGCAGGTCAGCATTCGGATCCTTAAT
The DNA here is from genome assembly GCA_028288515.1 of Flaviaestuariibacter sp. Classification (GTDB taxonomy): domain Bacteria; phylum Bacteroidota; class Bacteroidia; order Chitinophagales; family Chitinophagaceae; genus Flavisolibacter. The sequence continues at coordinate 7,511 of JAQBNP010000013.1, forward strand.
GGTGAAGTCGCCATCAAAGCTCTTATGGCTGACGCGTCCCTTTGCCGTTATGTTCTGATAGGTATAGTCGCCAAAGCGGATGCGGTGGATGACACCGTCGAGTGTCAGGTCGAGCTTGCTTGATGTAAAGCTTTTTCCTTTCAGGTTGCCATGGAAGTCCACAACGCCCAGCTGCGGGTTGTTGAAGAACTGGCCCAGCTGGAAGCTGCTCGTGGAGATGCTTCCGGAGTACACGGGCTCGCCGTTGGATGGCAGCTTCATGTTGAGGTCGGTCTTCAATGAGCCGAGCGCCGTCTGCAATGTGCCGTACGTGACGAAGTCGTTGATGAAGCCGGTATACGTGCCCCGAAAACGCACCGCGCCCAGCTTCCGGAGATTGGGCATCTTCACGTAGCGGATCGCCGGGATGAAAGCAGCGGCGTCTGAATAGGTGGTGACGAGGTCATTCGCATCGACGTTGATATAAGCCGATTTAATATCGGGCAGGCCATCGATCGAGAAGTCGCCGCGAAGCGACGTGCTGCCGGACCGGAAATTAACGCCCGCCCCCTGGAGGGCATCAACGGTCCCTTTGACGCGGCCGTCGAGGTGGAAGCTGCGGTCCCAGTTTTTGATCTGCGGAGCGAAGAAAGCGATATCGTCGCTGAGAAGATTGGCGTTTGAGAAATGGGCGTCCATCTTCACGGCGTGGATAAAATTGCGTAGGTCGGCTTGCGATGAATAGTGCATCGCGAAGTAGTCCGTGAGCACGCTGCGGTTGGTCTTCAGGTACAGCTTCGCAAATTCCATCAGCTGCGGATGGAAGCGAAGGTCAGTCTTCAAACGCTGAACGATCAGGCCGCTCCGCTCACGCGTGGACAGGTCGGTGGTCGCCCGGAAGGTATCGGCGATGAAGCGGGCATTGGCGATCGTTCCGTTGACCTGGCTGAACAAAAGATGACGGTCATCGAAAAATGATTTGGTGGACGTGAGGACGCCGTCCTTGTCGCTTCGGTACGTTCCGTTCTTTATGCCGATGTGGCCGATGCGGACATCCCAGTTATTCCCGTTCCATTGAAGTCCCGGGTTTTTGGGCCTAGGCTTGCTGGCCGAAGCAGTGGTCGCCGGTCGCTTCCCGCTGTAACTGAATTGCTGGAAAAGAGGATCCACCATATCGAGGCTGGAGGCATGGATCACGTAGCGGTTGAAGCTGATGTCCTGCGCGTCGAGGTCGAGGTGCGTGACGCCGGCGTACACATCGCTGCCGATCCAGCCATCGCGGCTGCGGAAGCTGACATGATCGAGCACGACCTTTTTCAGGTTGAAGTCGAGGCCCGACTCTTTCTTATTATTGGTCCCCGAGGAACCGAAATATTCTTCCAGGAAGTGGTAGTTCCAGACCGAATCGGTCCGTTGTAATTGGATCACTGCATCTTTCAGGCCGATATAATGCAGGTCGGCCTTGTCCTTGAGGAAAAACCAATCGGTAATGTTCACCTGCAGGGTGCCGGCATACAGCAGGGTGTCGCGGTGGCGGTCCTCCAGCAACACTCCTTCCAGGTTCATCTTGTCAAAAAAGGAAAAGCGGACATGACGGATGCTGACCCGGCTCTGCAATCCTTTCGAAAGGCGGGACGTTACCTGGCGCGCCAGCCAGTTCTGACCGCGGTCGGTTTGAACAAATGCGATGAGCAGACAAACAAGCGCCAAAAGGGACAGGAGCAGGGCAAGAAATATTTTAGCTGCTTTCTTCAGGCGATTGACGATTTAGTTGTAAAAATAACCATTTCACCCCCTTCGACCCGTTCCCGCTGAACAGGTAAAAGCAAAGAAATGTGAAAGATTGGCGAACGGCGATGCCGAGAGGGGGTGATTGCAAAACCTTTACCAGCGACTGGCGCTCCTCCTGCACCGGTGCCACGGCCGGTTGTTAGCGGAACTTGTTGTACCGCTGTTTTTTCGGCTTGCGGTGGAGTGCGGTGCCAATCGATACACCGGCGATCCTGTGCTTGATGGAGGGCCCATAGTCGGCATTGTTCAGGCTTCCCAGCCCATAGGAATAATGTCCAAAGACGAAGAAGCCATGGCGCGTCTGAATACCAAGCCGCACGAGGGCCGCTGCTGTGAACCGCCCATAGCTTGTTGATCCGAATGCCATGGATCTTTTTACTGTCGCGCCGGATTCGAGCACGCGCCTTTCGGTGCCGGCGATGGCAACGTCGAAAGTGGGTCCGAACGCAATGAAGGGATACGTGGCGCTGCTTCCGAGCCGGAGCTCGAACAATGGCGCGATCTCGAACGTGTGCAGCGAAAGATCATTCCGGACGACATCGATCCCGGGCATGCTGGCCGAATCGTTCAGCACAACCGCAAATCCTTTGCCGCTGTAATAAAAGGAGGGAGTGAAGGACAACCGGTTCTCGAACGGGATCCGGAAGGTGAAGCCGGCCTGGCCTCCCGGCTTAGAGCCTGTCTCCTGTTTTTTTCCATAGACGAGATAGCGCGCGTCGGTCATCTGGGCGCCGGCAAATATCGAATAACCGGTTGTCTGGCCGGCGGCACAGACAACAAGCAGGAGGCAAAGGCCGCCCAGGAATCCTTGTTTGATCATGGTCTTACGAAAAGGTTGGGTGTGAAGCGCCGTGTGTTTTTGAAACCCGTCAATTGGGGCGGACAAACGCGCACCCGTCAGCACAGCGATTTCCACGCCAGATTTCCCGGCCAGGTAGGAAATCGTTCCCGTCCTACATGCGGCGCTCTTAATAGCCTTCCGCTCCATCCTCCCCACGATTATCCGCAACCGCTTCGAACCGGCCATCGGGGAGCACGCGGATCACCTCGGTCCTGCCAATGCCGACGCGTTCATTCAGCTTATAGCCCATCCTGAGGAGTGCAGCGCGAACGTCCTGCGGCATCGTCTTTTCAATATCGATCTGGTCGGGAAGCCATTGGTGATGAAACTTCGGCTTGTTGACGGCGTCGTTGGCAGACATGCCGAAATCGATGATGTCGACAATGGTTTGAAAGACCGACGTGGGGATCGTCGTTCCACCAGGTGTGCCCACTACGAGGAAAGGCTTGCCGTCCTTCAGCACAATGGTGGGCGCCATGGAGCTCAGCATTCTCTTGCCTGGTTCGATCGCGTTGGCCTCCCCGCCGACGGCGCCGTAGAAGTTCGGAACGCCCGGCTTCGCGCTAAAATCATCCATCTCATCATTGAGGAAGAAGCCGGCTCCGCCGACAACGGTCTTGCTGCCATAGGAATTATTAAGCGTTGTAGTGACGGATACGGCGTTACCCTGCGCGTCGATCACGCTGAGGTGCGTGGTCTGTTCGCTTTCTTTCGGGAGCCGGCCGGGACGTGTGACCGTACTGCTCCCGGCAACGCCAGGCACATAATCTTTCATGCGCTGCTCGAGATAGGCTGGCGCTGTCAGCTCTTTTTGAGGGACCTTAAAAAAATCCGCATCGCCCATATATTCGGCACGATCGGCGTAGGCCCTGCGTTCCACCTCTGTCATGAGCTGGATGGCATCGGGAGACAGGAATCCATACCGGGGCAGCGGCTGAGACTCCACCATCTTGAGCATCTGGTGAAGCAGGGTGCCACCACTGCTAGGCATCGGCATGCCCACAACGGTAAATCCTTTATAATCGAACGTGTGCGGTGTGCGCCAGAGGGCTTTGTAGGCTTTGAGATCAGCAAGCGCCATGATGCCCCCGCCGCGCCGCATTTCCTCGACGATCAGCTGGGCGGTCTGGCCTTCATAAAATCCGGCAGCGCCCTGGTCGCGAATGCGCTTCAGTGTGTTGGCGAGGTCTTTCTGTACGAGCGTGTCGCCGCTTTTCCAGCGTGATGAGTGTGCGAACACCGTCGGTCGGGTATTGTACAAAGCGAGGTCCGCCTGGAGATCATTGTATGCGTTGGCTTCGCGTGTCGTGATCACAAATCCTTTTTCCGCAAGGTCGATGGCGGGCTGGATAAGGGTGCGCATGGGAAGCTTCGCGTAGCGCAGGCTTTCGAACAAGCCGCGAACCGTACCGGGAACGCCACTCGCGAGATGGCCATTCAGACTTTTGCCGGGAACGACATTGCCGGCTGCGTCGAGATACATATCACGGTGAGCGGCGGCGGGTGCCATCTCCCGGTAGTCCAGGGCGACGGTCTGTCCGCCCGCAAGCTGCGCGACCAGGAAGCCACCACCACCCAGGTTGCCGGCGTTCGGATAAACGACGGCGAGCGCAAGCTGCGTGGCGATCGCCGCATCGACAGCGTTACCGCCCTGCCGCAGGATGGCAACGCCGACCTTGCTTGCCAGGGGATGAGCGGACACCACAGCGCCGTTGCGGGCCACGACACTCTTGGTCGCCGTAAAATGGTACGGATCGATGGCCGACGTAATGTGGCGTCCACCCTGACAGGCGGTCAGGGCCACGAGGAAAACAATGAAATGGGGGAAAGCGCGCATGGAAAATTTTTGTTGCGGTAAGGTACTACTCAATCCATTTTTTAAGACACATGAATTGTTTGTTTGTTTTATGGGCTATCTTTAAGCGGAGACAATCTCCAGTCAGAACTAAAACCAACTGCTTATGCAATCCCTTCCTATTGGCTTTCCCGCCAGGCGAGCCATCCTGTTTTTCTCGTTCATTCTCCTGTCGCTTTTCGCATTCGCCCAGACCGGTTCCATCAGGGGCACGGTCAAAGACCCGAATGGCATGCCGCTCGCTGGCGCCTCCGTCGTGCTTGAAGGAAGCAAGAAGGGGACCGTCACCGACGCGAACGGAAATTACAGCATCGACGTTGCGCCAGGTACGTATACAGTCATTGTGAGCTATGTCGGCATCCTGACCCAACGTCAAACGGTAACCGTAAGCGGAAACAGTGCTGCGGACGCCAGCTTTACAACGCAGAACGGCGGCGACCTCAACCGCGTGATCGTTGTCGGCTCCCGTTCTTCGGCCGTCCGGTCGAGCACACAGACCCCCGCGCCCGTGGATGTCATCACATCGCGCGACCTCCAGGCAACCGGCCAGGTGGAGCCAACACAGATGCTGAACGTGATCGCCCCTTCCTTTAATTCATCCCGTCAGACCATTGCTGACGGAACGGATCATATCGACCCGGCTACGCTTCGCGGCCTCGGTCCCGACCAGGTTCTTGTGCTCGTCAATGGCAAGCGCCGCTACAATACAGCCCTCCTGAATGTGAACGGAACGATCGGCCGTGGTTCCGTCGGTACCGACCTGAATGCGATCCCGTCCTCTTCAATCGAGCGCATCGAGGTGCTTCGCGACGGTGCTTCGTCGCAGTACGGCTCCGATGCCATCGGCGGCGTTGTGAACGTCGTGTTGAAGAAGGCAGCTGCCGGCACGTCGGTGAATGTGCACCTCGGGCAATATTATAAAGGCGACGGCGGAACCCGCCAGGTCGGCCTGTCGCACGGCATGAAGCTCGGAAAAGAAGGCTATCTCAATCTTTCCGGCGATATCCGCCACCGCGACGCATCGAACCGCGCTGGAAATTACACCGGCCGCGTGTATACCAACAATGTTGCGCAGGACGAGACACTGATCCAGGAGCGCGGCTTCAGCCGGAAAAACAACATGCTGATCGGCAACTCGCAGATCGACAATGGCGGGTTTGTGGTGAACTTCGGCGTTCCGGTGACAAAGAAACTCCAGTTCTTCGGAACAGGCAGCATGAACTGGCGCGAAGGCAAGGCTGCCGGGTTCTACCGCTACCCACGCCAGACCACACAGGTCATTGCGGAACTTTATCCCGACGGCTTCCTGCCCTATATCTACTCCACGATCCACGACAAATCCGCGATCGCCGGTGTGGAAGGCAAGCTGGGACAGGCCTGGAACTGGGACCTGAGCCAGACCGCGGGCGGCAACAGCTTCGCGTTCAATATCCGCAACACCAACAACGCGTCGCAGTATGCGCAGGGCAACAAAGCGCAGACTGAATTCTACGCCGGCAAGCTGGCGTTCAACCAGTACACGACCAACCTCAATTTCTCCCGCGACCTCGGAAGCCGCATGGGCCTCCGCTCGTTCAACGTCGCTACGGGAGCCGAGCTTCGCTTCGACAATTATCGTATCGGCCAGGGAGAAGAAGCTTCATATAAGAACTATGACCCATCATCGGGCCGTGTCGGCGGTGCCCAGGTATTCCCTGGCTTCCAGCCATCCAATGCGGTTAACGAGACCCGCCGCGTGTATGGCATTTATGCAGACGTGGAGTCCGATATCACCGAAAAATTCCTGGTCAATGCAGCGGGCCGTTTTGAAGACTACAGCGATTATGGCAGCAATATCGCCGGCAAGCTGGCCATGCGCTATAAGTTCCTCGATGCATTCACGCTGCGCGGCTCGGTCAGCAACGGCTTCCGCGCCCCATCGATGCACCAGCGTTATTTCAGCAGCATCGCCACGGTCTTCATCAGCACCGGCTCTGGCCTGCAACCGTTCCAGCAGGGCACGTTCCGGAATAACAGCCAGGTGGCCAAGGCATTTGGAATCCCAAGCCTCGAAGCCGAAACATCCACGAACTACAGCCTTGGCTTCACCAGCAAGCTGGCAAAAAACAAGGTCAACATCACTGTCGACGGCTACCAGATCGACATCAAGAACCGGATCGTGCTGAGCTCCTCCTTCCGCCGGTTCAACAGTCCGGAGGCCAACTCTGTCAACACGATCCTGAACCAATACCCCGACCTTGCGGACGTCAGTTCTGTCACGTTCTTTACGAACGCCATCGACACCCGGACCCGCGGTATTGATATCGTCACAAGCTTTACCGACCGCGTCGGTAAAGGCCAGGTCACCGTTACCCTCGCCGGCAATCTCAACGAGACCAAGGTCGTTGGAGATCCGCGTGTGAGTACGATCAGTGACTCCGCTCTGAAGGCCCGCCTCTTTGCCCGCGACGAGCGCGGCCGCTACGAAGGCGCCCAGCCCAAGGACAAATTCTCCCTCGGCGTTACCTACCGCGTCAACAATCTCGGGCTGTACTACCGGACAACCCGCTACGGTGAAGTGTATACGCTCGACCCGAGCAACCCGGCGCTGGACGAGCATTTTGACGCGAAGATGGTTACCGATGTAAGCGCCTCGTACCGCTTCCGCAACTTCCTCACGCTGACACTTGGCGCCAACAATATTGCCGATGTCTACCCGGATCCGCTGAAGAATGTGGCCAATACGAACAGCGGCATTTTCGTCTACAGCCGCAACGCTACCCAGTTCGGATTCAGCGGCGGCTATTATTATGTCAACATCGGCATCGACCTGCATAATATCGGCGCCGCGTTCCGTCCGAAGACGGCTTCGATGCAGCCTTGATCCTCAATCTAATCCACTCATTGAAACCCCGCAGCGATGCGGGGTTTTTTTATGTGTCTGCGCCCCCTTGCTTAAATTGCCGTATAATTTTCCCGTTATGGTCAAAAAGCTATTGCTGGTGCTCCTGCTCGGTATCAGTGTCGGCACTGCTCTCGGGCAGGTCAGGACGCCGGAGCAATTTCTAGGGTATCCAGTCGGCACGAAGTTTACGCCACACTGGCGGATCGTGGAGTATTTCCGGTACGTAGCGTCCGCTGCCCCGACTGTGGTGAAGCTCCAGCAATACGGCCAGACGATCGAGGGAAGGCCCCTGGTGGTGGCGTACGTTTCATCCGCTCAGAATATCTCGGGCCTGGAGTCGATCCGCACCAATAACCTGGGTCTGGCCCAGCTCGGAACGGGGGGCTCTACGTCCAACGCGCCGGTGGTGGTCTGGCTGAGCTATAACGTTCACGGAAACGAAGCGTCGTCATCGGAAGCATCGATGCTGGCCCTTTATGCGCTCGTCGATCCCGCGAATGCAAAGGCGCGTGGCTGGCTGCAAAACACCGTTGTGGCGATCGATCCCTGCCTGAATCCTGACGGACGTGACCGGTATGTGAACTGGTACAATTCAGTTGCAGGCCAACGTTATAACCCCTCGCTGGCGGCCCGGGAGCACATTGAGCCGTGGCCGGGAGGCCGTGTCAATCATTATTATTTCGACCTCAATCGCGACTGGGCCTGGCAGACACAGCCCGAAACGAAGCAGCGGCTTCAGCTTTATAACAGCTGGATGCCCCAGGTCCATGTTGATTTCCATGAGCAGGGTATCAACCAGCCCTACTATTTTGCTCCGGCAGCAGAGCCCTTTCATGAGGTCATCACGCCGTGGCAGCGCAGCTTCCAGGAGACCATCGGCCGAAACCATGCCGGCTATTTCGACGCTAACGGCTGGCTGTATTTTACGAAAGAAGTGTTCGACCTTTTCTACCCCTCATACGGCGACACATACCCCCTCTACAACGGAGCGATCGGCATGACCTATGAGCAGGGCGGCGGACCCGCGGGTGGCCTCGGTGCCCTTACCGATGAAGGCGATACGCTGACGTTGGTGGACCGTGTCACCCATCATTTCACGACCTCGCTCAGCACGATCGAGGTGGCATCCGCGAATGCGGCGAAGCTGTTATCTGAATTTCAATCCTATTTCAAAACGGCCGTGACGACCGGGTATGGCGATTACAAGTCGTACGTGGTCCGTGTCGATGCGGGCAATGCAGAGCGGGTCTTTCAGCTGACGGAGCTGTTGACGCGCAACAAGATCGTGTATGGTGCCGCAAGACCCGGAACTGCGCGCGGCTTCAGCTATGAATCCGGCCGCGAAGAAAGTTTTTCCACCGGCGCAACCGACATCGTGATCCCCGCCATCCAGCCGAAAAGTGCACTGGTAAAGGTTTTGTTCGAGCCCAACCCCAAACTCGCCGATTCGGCAACTTACGATATCACCGCCTGGTCGCTCCCGTATGTCTACGGCGTAAAGGCGTTTGCAACGCGCGACCGCCTCCCGATGAATGAGGCCTCCATCAGCAAGCCGTCTGTCAGGAATGCGGCGGCAAACCCCTACGGATATGTGATTCGCTGGAACGGTCTTCCCGCCGTGCGCCTGGCAGCCCAGCTTCTTCAAAAAGGGATCCGGCTTCGCTACAGCGAGCGGCCCTTCGAGGTCGGCGGCCAGTCGTTCGACCGCGGCAGCGTCATTATTCTCCGGACGTCCAACCAGTACCGCGCAAACTTGTGGGAAGAGGTGCGCCGACTCGCCGATGAAGGAAGCGTAACGCTGACACCCGTCAGCACTGGCTTCGTTGAAAAAGGACTGGATTTCGGCAGCGCTTCGGTTCACCCGTTGAATGCGCCGCGTGTCGCCCTCTTATCCGGCGAAGGAACAAGCAATAACGCGGTGGGGGAGGTCTGGCATTATTTCGACCAGGAACTGTCCTATCCCGTAACGCTCGTCAACACGACGGACTTTGCGCGGACGGACTGGAGCGCATTCGATGTGATCATCATGCCCAACGGATCGTACAAGTTCCTGAACGAAAAGTCGTCGGCTGACCAGCTGCAGGCATGGATATCGAAAGGAGGAAAGCTGATCGCCCTGGAAGGCGCTGTGGCGCAGTTGTCGAAGCAGGACTGGGCGATCCGGCCGAAGAAGAGCAGCGACACGAGCGATTCAAAAAACCCATACGATGCGCTGCGGCGCTTTGAGAACCGCGAGCGCGACGAGCTGCCCAATGTCACGCCGGGCTCCATCTTCCGTGTGCAGCTTGACAACAGCCATCCGCTTGCCTTCGGGTATCCATCGACATATTACACATTGAAGCAGGACGACCACATCTATGAGTTCATTCGCGAGGGCGGATGGAATGTCGGAGTCGTGAAGCGAGACAGGCCGGTGGCCGGTTTCGTGGGTTCGCAGCTGCAGCATCGCTTGCAGGACGGTGTCGTTTTCGCGACTCAGGAGATCGGTCGCGGAACGGTCGTGTACCTGGCCGACGACGTGTTATTCCGAAGCTTCTGGGAGAACGGCAAGCTCTTATTCAGCAACGCCGTTTTTCTTGTCGGCGAGTAATCCAGACATTCAATCACAGACCGATACCTGCTGTATGATAATTGAAACGATCAGAAAACGATTCTTCCTGCTGGCTGCCTTTCTTGTTCCTGGCGCTGCATTCGCGCAGGCGAGCCCGACCTCGGCCGACATCTATCTTGGGCTTCGGAAGCTCAATGTGCTGGGCAGCGTTCTTTATATCGCGGCACACCCCGATGATGAGAACACACGGCTGCTCACTTTTTTTTCGCGCGACAAATTATACCGGACGGGTTACCTCTCGCTGACACGCGGCGACGGCGGCCAGAACCTCATCGGGGACGAGCAAGGTGTTGAGCTGGGCCTGATCCGAACCCAGGAATTGCTGTCGGCCCGCCGCATCGATGGAGCCGAACAATTTTTTTCCCGTGCGTTCGACTTCGGCTTCTCCAAGACACCCGAAGAGACGTTCACGAAATGGGACAGGGAGAAGGTCCTTTCGGATGTCGTGTGGGTGATCCGGCAGTTCCAGCCAGACGTGATCATCACGCGGTTCCCGACCACCGGCGAAGGCGGCCACGGTCACCACACGGCATCGGCGATCCTCGCGAATGAGGCGTTCACGGCAGCTGCGGATCCGTCGCGGTTCCCGGAGCAGCTCGCGTATGTAAAGCCCTGGCAGGCAAAGCGAATTCTTTGGAACACGTTCAATTTCGGGGGCAACTCAAATACCATCACGAACGATCAATATCATTTCGATGTGGGCGGCTTCAACCCGGTGCTTGGCAAGAGCTATGGAGAGATCGCAGCGGACAGCCGCAGCCAGCACAAGAGCCAGGGCTTCGGCGTCCCGCGCAGCCGCGGCGAGGCGCTTGAGTATTTCAAGCAGACAGGTGGCGTGCCCCTCGGCAACGAGCTGTTCAGCGATGTTGCCACGGATTGGGCGCGGGTACCGGGCAGTGACGATGTGGCCCGCCAGGTCCAGGCAGTTATTGCCGGCTATGATTTTCTCAAGCCGCAACAGTCGGTGCCTGGGCTTGTTGCCCTGTACCGTTCGTTGAAAGGCCTGCCGGCAGGCTACTGGCGGGATCAGAAGCTTGCCGAGGTGAAAGACCTCATTGAGCAGGCGAGCGGGCTCTGGCTGGAAGCGTACACAACCGAGCCCTACGCTGTGCAGGGAGATTCAATCCGTGTCAACCTGGTGCTCAATGACAGGCTCGGCGTGCCTATGACGAGCAAGGCGGTTTCTGTCGCGAGCTTCGATACCACCTGGAACCGGGCGCTGGCGGCGAATACGAACGTCACCGTTTCCAAAACCATGGCGATCGATACCAACATGACCCTCACGCAACCCTACTGGCTGCGTGAAAAAATGAGTGAGGGCTCCTACACTGTGAACGACCAGACGCTGATCGGTCGCCCTGACGTGGAACCGGCGCTCACAGCACGTTTCAGCGTGACGGTTGCCGGCGAGCCCCTTGTTTTCACGCGGCCTGTCAGGTACAAGTTCACCGACCCCGTGAAGGGTGAGCTGTACCAGCCCTTGTCAATCATCCCGGCAGCGACCGTCGCCACCGGCCCCGATATTCTCCTGATGCAAAAAGGTGAGAAGACCGCGCAGCAAGCCACCGTCCTTTTTGCTGCCAACCGCACCCTTTCCGGCGCGGTTACCGTTGAGCTTCGCGTGAAGAACCAGAACCTCTCGACACGTGAGGCGGCGTTCTCGCTGGCGCGTAACAGCTCGAAGTCGTATCCGTTTACCGTTGCCAGCGACAGCAGGGGCCAAGATAAGCAGTATAGCTACGCCTTTGCCCATGTCCAGGGGCCCCAGCCTGCTGATGCATACCTCGCGATGCGCAGCATCAACTATGCGCATATCCCTTCCATCCGCTATTTCCTGACGGATCCTTTGACGGTTCTGAATATCGACCTGAAGACAAAGGGAAAGAAGATCGGCTATATCGTCGGTGCTGGTGACAAGGTGCCGCAGGCGCTCGAACAAATGGGATTTGAAGTGACCATGCTCGGGGAGAAGGAGCTCGCGCGTGCCAACCTGAAAGGATTTGACGCGATCATCAGCGGCGTGCGCGCCTACAACACGGACGAATGGCTGAATGCGAACTACGCCAGGCTGATGAAGTATGTAGAGGAAGGGGGGAACCTGATCGTGCAATACAATACAAGCAACCAGATCGGCCCGGTCCGGGCGAAAATCGGTCCCTATCCGTTCACGATCAGCCGCAACCGTATTACCGATGAAACCGCTGCAGTCAGTTTTCTCAAGCCGGATCATGCCGTGCTCAACTATCCAAACAAGATCACGGGTGACGACTTTAAAGGATGGATCCAGGAGAGAAGTATCTACCATGCCACCGAGCTTGATAAAAACTTTGAAACCATCCTTCGGATGAACGACCCGGGTGAAGCGCCTGATGATGGCAGTCTCGTGATCTCGAGGTACGGCAAGGGATTCTTCACGTACACAGGTCTTGTCTTTTTCCGTGAGCTGCCAGCAGCCGTGCCGGGCGCATACAGGCTGCTGGCCAACCTGATCGCCCTGAATCAAAAAAAGGAGATCTGATGGCGGAACATGATGAAAAGAGGCGCAAGGTTTCGGTTGTCTTCCTGATCGTTCTTGGTCTCGTGCTGGGCTACGCCATGAAACGCGTACAGGTAGGACTGATCATCGGCCTCATGCTGGGTTTACTGGCTTCGGGGCTGCGAAAACGATAATATGGAAAAGGAAAAAGTTCCCGTGTTCAATAGCTGGAACGGCTGGTACTGGCTCGTCGGGCTGTTCCTGCTTGCCCTCATCCTATTCTTTTACTGGCTCACTAAACGATACGCATGACAACGGTCGACTGGCTTGTCCTTGGGGTGACGCTCCTGTCCATCATCGTGTATGGCCTGTACAAGAGCCGCACGAGCAAGAACCTCGAAGGCTATTTTTTGTCGAACCGCAGCCTTCCCTGGTGGCTCGTACTTCTCAGCATCATGGGGACCCAGGCGAGTGCGATCACGTTTCTATCGGGACCCGGCCAGGCCTATGCCGACGGAATGCGCTTCGTGCAGTATTATTTCGGACTGCCGCTGGCGATGATCGTGATCTGTATCACCTTCGTGCCGTTATTCAACCGGCTTAAAGTTTTCACTGCGTACGAATTCCTGGAAAAGCGCTTCGACAATAAGACGCGCACGCTGACCTCGTTCCTCTTCCTCCTCCAGCGCGGGCTTTCGACAGGCATCAGCATTTATGCGCCCTCGATCATTCTTTCATCGCTGTTCGGCTGGGATATCTTTTGGACCAATATCATAATGGGAGGGCTGCTGATTATCTACACGGTCAGCGGTGGCGCGAAGGCCGTTGCCTATACGCAGAAGCTGCAGCTTTTCATCATCTTCACGGGCATGTTCCTTGTCGGCTATACGGTGGTCAGGCTGATGCCTGCAGGCGTCGGATTTTCCGACGCGCTGCATGTTGGCGGTCGTCTTGGACGTCTGAACATCATTACATCCGGGAAAACGGAAGCTGGTTTCGACTGGACCGATCGCTATAATATCTGGAGCGGTGTGATCGGTGGGTTCTTCCTGGCGCTGTCCTATTTCGGAACGGACCAGTCGCAGGTGGGCCGGTACCTGACGGCGCAGAACAACCGTGAAAGCAGGCTGGGACTCCTGATCAACGGGCTTGTGAAGATTCCCATGCAGTTCTGCATCCTGCTGATCGGCGTGCTGATCTTTTCTTTTTACCAGTTCAAGGGTGCGCCCCTGTCGTTTAACAGCGGCCTGATTGAGGATGCGCGGACGTCAACATATGGCGACAGCCTGCAGCGTCTCGAGGCGCGCTATGACAATGTGACCGCGCAGCGGAGCGAAGCGGCCGTTCAATTCGTTGGGGCGCAACGGTCCGGGAACGTCGACTCACAGGCCCTCTACACGGCCCGGTTGCAGGTGCTGAACGCGCAGGCTGACCGCTTCCATAACCAGTTCAAAACGCTGAGCGCGCGAGTCAGCTCGAAGGATACAAATGATACGAATTATGTGTTTCTTTCTTTTGTCAAAGAGTATATGCCGCTGGGGTTGAAGGGCCTGCTCATCGCCGTGATCTTTCTGGCGGCCTGGGGCTCGATCGCGGCTGCCCTCAACTCTCTCGCCGCGAGTACGATGGTCGATTTCCATAAGCGCCATCGACCGGACCTGTCGCCATTGCAAGAGTACCGGATCTCGAAATGGTATACGCTCGGATGGGGCCTGTTCAGCATTCTCGTGGCGCAGTTCGCGAACCGCCTTGGGCAAAGCCTGATTGAAACCGTAAACATCCTGGGTTCGCTTTTCTACGGCGTCATCCTGGGTATCTTCCTGGTGGCATTCTACCTAAAACGTATTGGTGGTGGCGCCACTTTTACCGCGGCACTTATCGTAGAGGTCTTTGTGGTGCTGCTCTTCTTCAACGAGC
>JAQBNP010000025.1 GCA_028288515.1 Flaviaestuariibacter sp.
GGACATTGCCTACTTCTTCAGCGACGGGCGCCTCAATTTTTTCAAGACCTTTGATAACCGGAAGTTTGTGGTGGACTATACCATGGACGAATTGAACGACATGCTCAACCCGGATAATTTTTTCCGCATCAGCCGCTCCTTCTATATTTCGGTGAGCAGCGTGGGCCAGATCCATGATTATTTCGGCAACCGCCTCCTGCTGGACCTCAAGCCAGAGACCGATAAAGAAGCGATCGTGAGCCGCGAAAAGGTCACCGATTTCAAGACCTGGCTGGGCAAGTGATCAGGCGGGAACGGACAGCACAATCGACAGGCTCTTGCGGTCGAATGCGACATCCACAGAGCCTTTGATGGCCGTGACGCGCGTTGATGTGCCAGCGATGAACTGCGACTTGAACGTCTCCATATCGCCGCGGCACTCCGTCAGCATTTCGAGCTTGAGCAGCCCGTGGCGGTGCGCGAGGTTGACGAAGATCTGCTCGCAGCGATTGTGCTGGATGAGGAACTGAAGGGCCTCCTTGTAAAAGAAGAACAGCTCGTGGCGAAGGACCATGTCGATCTGCATGGCTTCCATCTTGCGCTCTACGATCAGGTCAATGTCAATGCCATGCGTTGAGCGAAGTCCCTCCGTGAATTCCTTGATACGCAGCAGGGTCTTGCTCATGCTGTCGTTCTTCGGATCAATGCTCCACAGGACGTCGTCCATAGCTTCCATCATATACCGGCTCTTCTGGCTGATCTGGTCGATGAATTCTTTCGACTGCTCCACGTTCGTGCCGGCGCGGATTTTGGCGATCTCACTAAGCACGTTGATATTGCCGAGGGTCGTTTCCACCTCCTGGTGCAGGTTTCCCGCGATCCGTGTACGCACCTGCTGAAGCGAGCGCAGCCGCTTGAGACGCTCCCTGTCGATCACAAAAAGACCCAGTCCGACCAGCAGGATGACGAGGCTGTAGAACCACCATGTTCTCCAGGCGGGCGGCGCGACGATCAGGGGGAACGAAACGCTTTCAGCGCTGTGAAGACCATCTGCATTCTCACTTTTCACCTTGAACGTGTAGCGGCCGGCCGGAAGAAAATTGTAGATGGCGCGGTTGTCATTATCGAGGTGAACCCAGTCCTTGTCGACCCCCTCGAGCTTGTAGAAAAAATGATATTTCTTTTGCTTGATATAGCTCAGGCAGCTAAACTCAAATGTCACGGAGGTATTGTCGTAACGCAGGTCCAGCGCCCCTTCTCGACGTAGAGAGTCAAGCGACAGCGCGCGCCCTTCCAGCATCACCGAAGTGATGGTCGGGCGGGGCGGCTGGGTCGACTGGAAGAAATGGGCAGGGTCGAAGACAAGGAAATTATGATCCGTGTAAAAGATGATGCGGCCGTCGGACAGCTTGTCCACCCCAGCGCTTGAAAAGTTATCGTAGGGGATGCCGTCCCGCCGGTCGAAAAAGGTGGTGATGTGGCGCTTGAGGTTCACGCGGCAAAGGCCGTTGAGCATCCCTACCCACAGGATCTTCTGGTCGTCCATCTGTACCGACTGCACGGTATTGGACGGAAGTCCCTGTGCTACGCCAAACTGGTCGATGCGGCCCGTGTTTGTATGAACGATGTTGATGCAGCCAGCCGTCACGATCAGGGTCGAGTCGTCATACTGCGTCATGTCGAGAGGGTCGTTGTTGAAAAGGCGATACCCATCGCGGTCGAGGCTGGTGAAATTTTGAAGCACCCGTCCCGTCTGCGGCTCGATCTTCAGCAGGCCGTGTCCAAGCGTGGCAACCCAAATGAAGCCGAGGTTGTCCAGGTGGATCTTACGTACCTGGCCGGTCTGGAGAATGAATGAGTATCCTTTCGTGGGGTCGCCACCGGATTTCTTCGCATCCCATTTGACCAGCTTTCCGTCCTGCGACCCAAGCCACATATTGCTGTCGCGATCCTCTGCGACCTGGCGGATCGTCCGCTTGTTGAATAAAGGCGGCTCGTAAAATACGGTTGTCCTCTTCCGTTGGTCGTACACAAGGACGCCGCCCGGCTGCAGCCCCACCCACAGTTTTCCTGTCTTTTCGCTGAGGCACATATCCCACACGGAGATGTTCTGGTAGGGTGCAAGGCTGGACGGCATTGGCAGTGGCTCCATGCCTTTATCGAACAGGTGGAGGCCCCGCCCCCAGCAGCCGACGAACAAAGACCCATCCTTCATTTCTGCTGAAGCCTGCACAGGTGCTTCGTAAGACGCTGTTCCGTACTTAAGCAGATTATACGACGTAAAGACCTGTGCATCGGGGTTGAACATGAACAGGCCGTTGTCGGTGGACAGCCACACGTTGCGCTCCGCATCCTCGAATGCCGAGAACGCATGATCGAATCGAATGCTTTGCTCATTGCGGTACTCATTCGGCACCTGCAGAAACTGCGTGTACCCGTTGGACCATTCCATGAGCAAGGGGTTGCCGTAGATCCAGGTCCGGCCCGACTTCTGGCGCAGGAAGCCACTGAGCTCGTGGTAGGCAAGCGTGGCATGCTCACTGAGAATATATTGCTTCTTGAGGCCGGTGCGCATATCGATGTGGAAGACGAGCGGCGACCAGGAGAATGTGGGCCATGTGACGTAGACAAGGTCGTCGCCGCGGCCCATCACCTGGAACGCGTGGTCTTCGGTGGCATTTTCGATGGCAGCGTTGTGGTCCGTGTTGTGGCCGCGGTAGCTGAGGTGGCGTGTGCGCAGGTCGTAAAGGGCAATGCCGGAATCGGCGCACATCCAGAAGCGTCGCGTCGTGGAGTCAAGAACGATGCGCGCGATCTTCCATCCTTTCGGCGCCGGGATGAGGGAGGAAGCGGGGCGAAAGACCTTCGCTGCCTCGTCGTACCGGTACAGGGCATTGTTGTCGTGCAGAAGAAGGTTGCCCTCTGCGTCTTCCAGGAAATATTTGCCGGTGTATTGCTGCTGCGCCGGACGGCCGGCGACGGGGACATCGAGGAAGCTGAACTGCCTGGTTTGGTAAATGCCGACCTGGTTATTGACGAAGGCGATCCAGATACGGTCCTTCCGGTCGCGGTACAGTTGAGAAACATTATCTGACGGGATCGAGCCGGCCTTGCCTTCCAGCGATTTGATCGTCAGAAAACGGTTACCGTCGTAGCGCTGGAGGCCGTTGATCGTAGCGACCCAGATGAAGCCATCCTGGTCCTGAACAGTGGCGTTGATGAAGTTGGAAGCAAGCCCGTCTCCTGTCGTAAAATGGCTGAAGGAATACTGCCTCGCCTGCTGACCATAGGCAGCCGGAACGAGCACGAGCAGGAGAAAAATGGACGCTACAATTCGTGTCACAGCAGTGGAAATGTTCTGGACTTCAAATGTAAACATCCCGGGTTAAAAAGCTTTTCAATTTGTCGCGAATTCCGGCAATTGATCCGGCCTTTGGACCAATTCGCCGCCAGATCCGCCACAGGCAAGGGTTTGGAGCCTTTCCAGTTCATGCTCCAAATTGCCCGTTTCATGCCGGAAGCCCTTTCCGCTCCCGGATCGGCGCCGCAATTTTACACCACGAACACAGTGTGTGTGTTTGCCGAAACCAAGGCCGATCCAATGTCCTTGAAAAACCTTTTAAATCAACTACCATGCAACGACACAATATTTTCAACCAGATCCACAAGGGCTTACGGGCACTTTTATTCGACACAGCCCTGCACCTGCAGCGGACCGACTTCACCAACGAAGTGGAAGCCGAAGAAGCCCTCAACAAAGTGCGCGAGGCCGTGCTGCTGTTCGATGAGCACGCCCAAAAAGAAGATGCGTTCGTCTTGCCGGCGATCGCGGAATTCGAGCCCTCAGTCGTTGCAACCTTCCAGGCCGAGCATGTCAAGGACATGGCGCTTTCCAACCAGCTGACGGCTTCCGTAGAAACATTCTTCCTCCAGGACGCACCGGCACAGAAGATCCTTGCCGGCCAGCAACTGACACGCTCATTCATGGCTTTCACGGTTTTCAACCTGGAGCATATGGCGAAAGAAGAAGACCTCGTCAACACCATTCTCTGGCGTTATTATTCAGACGAGGTCATCCTCGGCATGCAACAGGAGATCGTCCGCAACACGACACCCTGGCTGAACGACTTCTTCTCCAAATGGATGCTGCGCGGCATCAACACCGCGGAGGCAACGAGCTGGCTGCAGGCAGTACAAGCCACCGCGCCCGATGTTGTTTTTCAAACCCTTCTCAATAAAGCAGCGGAGGAGCTGCCCGGCGCACGCTTCGAGCGGATCGCTTCTGCCCTTGCCGACGGCGTTCCGACCGCCTGACCAACTTACCACCACTCAACCAGGATATGAAACAGACTCTTATCGCCCTCGGGGCCATCGCCCTCGTCGGCACTGCCGCCATTCTCGCGTGTAATAACAACCGTGGCAAATCGACCAACAATGAAGGCATCATCGCGGCGGCCAACACCACGATGGACTCCGAAAGCCAGGTAGCGCGCGGCCGCTACCTCGTAACCCTCATGGGGTGTAACGACTGCCATTCACCGAAGAAGATCGGACCAATGGGACCCGAGATCGATTCGGCGCATATGCTGTCCGGTCACCCGGCGAAAATGCCGATCGGCAAGATCGACCCTGAAGCGCTTAAGTCGTGGATCCTGTTCGATCAGAGCGGCACGGCCGTTGTCGGGCCCTGGGGCGTTTCCTTCTCCGCCAACCTGACCTCGGATGCCAGCGGCATCGGCAACTGGACCGAAGAACAGTTCTTTACGGCGATCCGGAAAGGAAAATACAAGGGGATGGAAAATGGCCGGCCACTGTTGCCTCCCATGCCCTGGCCCCTGTATTCGCAAGCCTCCGACGAAGACCTGCGCGCCATCTTCGCTTACCTGAAATCCACACAGCCGGTTGAGAACGTCGTGCCCGCGCCGATCGCACCTCCCATGCTGTCCCATCTTCCCTAATCACAAAATCATGCATCGTATGAAAAACCAAGCATCCCTTCAAGACCTCGTGCCTGGCACAAAGGTCCTGTTCGCCAATGTGCCGGCCGACGGGCATTTCAATCCGCTCACCCCGATCGCCGTCCATCTCAAAAACCTGGGCTGCGACATCCGCTGGTACACGTCAGACACCTATGCGCCGAAGATCGCCAGGATGGGCATCCCGCACTACCCGCTGGTAAAGGCGCTTGACATCAGCGCCGGTTCGATCGACGCGGTCTTCCCGGCCAGGGCCGCCATCAGGAGCAAGGTGAAGAAGCTTGTCTTCGACATGATCGAAGCGTTCATTATGCGGTCGCCGGAATATTTT
This sequence comes from Flaviaestuariibacter sp., assembly GCA_028288515.1. Lineage (GTDB taxonomy): Bacteria > Bacteroidota > Bacteroidia > Chitinophagales > Chitinophagaceae > Flavisolibacter. The sequence continues at coordinate 5,287 of JAQBNP010000025.1, forward strand.
GAGGACATCAAAGCCATCCATGACGAGTTTCAGTTCGACCTGATGATCTGCGACATCACATTTGGAGCGATCCCTTTTGTCACCGACAAGTTGGGCCTGCCGGTTATCTCTGTCGGCATCTTTCCCATCTGCGAAACATCAAAGGACCTCCCGCCGTGTGGTCTTGCCATGACGCCGAAGACAGGTTTCTGGGGGCGGCGAAAGCAGGACCTGCTGCGGTTTCTCGCCGACAAGGTCCTGTTTGCAAAGCCAACGCGTGTGATGGTGGACACACTGAGCAGACATGGCGTCGATGCGGGCGGCTCCAATGTTTTCGACCTGCTGGTCAGGAAGTCGACGCTGGTTCTGCAAAGCGGCACGCCCGGCTTCGAATACAAGCGAAGCGACATGGGCGCGAACATCCGCTTCGTTGGCCCCCTCCTGCCGCATTCAAGCGCAAAAGTCGCGGCACCATGGTTTGACGAGCGGCTCAACAAATACGACAAAGTGATCATTGTGACACAGGGTACGGTAGAGGCCAACATTGAAAAGATCATGGTGCCGACCCTCGAAGCGTTCCGCGACACGGACTACCTCGTGGTGGCAACAACCGGCGGCTCGCAAACCGCGGAACTACGGTCACGTTTTCCGTCCGCCAACATCATCATTGAAGACTTTATTCCGTTCACAGATATCATGCCCTATGCCGACGTGTACGTGACGAACGGCGGCTATGGAGGGGTCCTGCTGAGCATTCAGAATGAGCTGCCGCTCGTGGTCGCCGGTGTGCACGAAGGAAAGAACGAAATCAACGCGCGCGTCGGTTATTTCAAGCTGGGCATCGATCTGAAGACCGAGTGGCCCACCGTCGCACGGATCCGAACAGCCGTTGAGACCGTCCTCCACGACGACAGCTATAAAGCCCGTGTCAAAGCTCTTGCCACCGAGTTTGCAACCTATCGCACCAACGACCTGTGCGCGGGCTATATCGCCGACGTCCTCGCTAAACACCCCTCACCAGCCCGTACACTACAGGCCGTGATGGAGCCGATCTGAGAACACCACCAATTGAACGAAAAAGCCCCGGGAGACCCGGGGCTTTTCAATGTCCATGTTACGATCAATAGCGATTGCCGCCACCTCCGTAGCCACCACCACCGCGATTCCCGCCGCCGAAACCGCCACCACCGCCGGGACGTGCCGGACGGTCTTCTTTCGGCTTCGCTTCCTGCACACGGATATTGCGGCCTTCCACCGTTCCGTTATCCAGCTCGGCGATCGCTTTCCGCGCAGCCTCGTCATCCGGCATTTCAACAAACCCGAATCCGCGGCTCTTGCCCGTAAGCTTATCGGTGATCACTTTGGCGGATGACACGTCACCGTACTCCGCAAAAAACTCTTTTAAGTCTTCATCCTGTACGTTGAAGCTCAAGTTCGACACGTAGATGTTCATACTTTCTCTTTAAAAAAATGAAGAATGATTGAGAGGCAAGAAAGCAAGGGGACTAACTAAAACAGCACTGAATAATGAGCGGAATAATTGGTTCACTTAACTGGTTTGCAGGCACTCAAATAACACAACAAAAATAATTGTTTTGATTCCAAAACAGCCGCGACGGTTCAGAATCTTTGCGACAAATACGTGCAGATATAGTTGAGCTACAGGCGGTTATCCCGCTATTGGACTGGCTGCGCGTGCTGCCGCATCCACGCGCCCACCGCTTCCGGCGTTAGGTCGCGGCCGCGGATGACGCCCTGCGCGTCGACGAGGAAAGTGGTCGGAACGACGGTCACGCCGTAGGTGGTGGCAGCGGTGCCGGCGAACCCTTTCTCCTCGATCCATTGCCGGCCACTTCGCGCGTCTGTTCGCACGGCCCTGAGCCAGGCGGATTTGTCCGTATCAAGAGAAATACCGGCAAGCACGAGGCCGCTGGCGCCGTAGTCTGCCTCCAGCTTTCGAAGCGAAGGAAGCTCGCGCCGGCAAGGAGCACACCAGCTCGCCCAGAAATACAAAAGAGTGACATGGCCCGTTGTAATGATGGGCCGCGGCGTGCCGGCTGTGTCTGGAAGAAGAACCTGTGGAGCCGGTCTGCCCGTTGCGGTACGGTACCGCGCATTCGCTTCCTGTCCGATCGTGCGGCCGGTTGGTGTGGCCTTGAGCGTACTGTCAAGCGCTTCATAAAGGGCATGGTAAACCGTATCGGGAGTGGATCGGTCGAGGAAATAGAATTCGTGCAGAAGCCGCAGGCTTACGGGCGATCCCGGGTTTCTACGGATATAGCCGGCTGCCCATTCCAGTTGCAACGTGCGTGTCGCCGCAAAGGTGGCGGCCGGACGCGCCCGCAGCACCGAATCGCTTTCCTGGATGTAGGCCGCGTAGGCATCATTGAGCGGCGTTCCGGAGGCAATGAGCCGGAAGGCGCTCTGCGTGCGGATGCGGATCAGGCCTGGCTCAAGAAACAGCGGGACATATAGCTGGGCGCGGTTCCGCCGCAGCACAATCACCGCCGGGCCGGGAGACGACACGTTGCCCGCAACACTCAACATATCGTTTTGGATCGCGGTCGTGGAAACAGGTGTACCTTCAAGGATGAGTTGCGCGGTGCCACCTTTCCATGAGGGCACAAAAGCTTTGATATTGTAAGCGCTTCCGCCTGGCTGCTGGCTGTGCGCCGCGGTCGTCAAAATGAGCAGGGTGAGTAGGTGCCGGAGTCGCTTCATAGTGCCCTGCAAAATAAAGACTTCCAGTTGATGAAGGCCGTGTAGAGAAACTTCTACAGACACACGTTCGATTTGAGGGAAAGTGCCGGCGTTCGAATCAATTCAAGCGACGAACGACCCGCTGTGAAAGGGCCTGTTATTTGCCTCAGTGCACGCGCCACGTTTAACCTTTCCGATGCAAACAGAAGAAAAAATCACAACAACCGTTCGTCACCGTACACCAGTCCAACGCGTTGCCCGGGTTCTGCTGAAGGTCATACTCTTCCTTTTCCTGTTCGTCGTCCTGCTGTTCCTGCTGCTGCTGACGCCACCGGTGCAGCGCTTCGCCACGAACCAGGCCGAAAAGTACCTCGAGAGAAAGCTGAAAACGCGCGTCGAGATCGGCAGCATTTCGATCGGCCTGCCGCGAAGGGTCGTCCTGCACGATATCTACCTCGAGGACCAAACCAAGGACACCCTGATCTCCGGCGGCACGATCCGGGCCAATATCGAGTTGTTCAAGCTTTTTTCAAACGAGGTGCGTATCAACGACCTCCAGCTCGATGATATAACGGCTAAGGTCAAACGCGTTCTTCCCGATACGGCCTTTAATTTTCAATTCGTTGTCGACGCATTCACTACCCAGCAGAATGCGGACGCCGACACAGCAGCCTCGCCCGTGATGAAGCTTGCGGTGAGCAATCTGGGCCTGCGCAATTTTAACGTGGTTTACAAAGACGTCGTGACCGGCAACGACATGACAGCCTACATCAATTCAGCAAAAGCACGCATCGACACGCTTGATCCATACACATCTCATTTCTCCATCCCTTCTCTTGCCGTCAATGGCATGCGCATGCGGTTCGTACAGAACACGCCGTTGCTGAAGGCGGAGCCACTCACCGCCGATCTTGCAAAAGTCGGCGAGCCGATCCCCATGAAACTGTCGATCGGCACGGTCGACTTCACCGACGTTGCCATCGATTATGGCAATACGGAGTCGGCGGTGTCCAGCACGTTTCGCGTTGGAAAGCTTGCGATGACAGGCCGCGAGCTGGACCTTGCCAACCATCGGGTTCACTTGTCCAACCTTCGACTTGACAATACCGCTTCCCTCATCCGGCTTGGCAGGTCAATCGGCGCGCGCGTCCTTGAGAATGAAGCCAAAAAAGAAGTTGCCGTGCAGCAGCAGAATGGCTGGGCATTCGCGGTCGACCGCATCGACCTCGCGAACAATACGATCCAGTTTGACAACGACAATAAGCCAAAGCAGGCAGCAGGGATCGACTACGCCCATTTCCGCGGCGACAGTCTCACGCTCCACATGCAAAACCTCGTGGTCAGCGGAGACTCGATCATGGGTAAGATCGCGGAAGGAAGCTTCCGCGAGCGAAGCGGGTTCCAGCTCGACGCACTCACTGCCGATTTCCTCTACGGCCCCCGCCAGACCTATATCAAGGACCTGTACGTGAAGACGCCGGGCTCGGAGATCAAGCGCAGCCTCCTGATGGATTATCCGTCACTTGATGCGCTCACGAAACGCCCGCAGGATGTCGTGCTGGATATCGACCTTGCCAACAGCCGCCTCCAGGTCAAAGACATCCTGGCCTTCGCTCCGCAGATGCGCAACCACCCAGCGCTGGCCAACCGGAACGCCGTATGGCGCCTCAACCTGCAGGGCAGCGGAACGCTGAACCGGCTTTATCTCGAGAACCTCCAGTTTGAGGGACTGAAAAATACAAGCATTGATGCCTCCGGGACGCTTGCGGGCCTGAACGATCCGAAGGCAGCTGGAGGCACGCTCACGATCCGCCGGTTCCACACATCGCAAACAGACCTATCGCTCTTTACCGGCCAGCGCCTGTCCACCAAAGACATTGCGCTCCCGGAAACCTTCAGCATCACCGGCACCCTGTCTGGCAATATGAGCCGGCTCAATACAAACCTGTCGATTGCGAGTTCCGTCGGGAACGTGGGCGTGAACGGCTCTTTTGCCAACCTGACGAGCCCCGAAAAGCTTCGCTACAACGCAACGATCCGAACAAACAGCCTGCGGATCGGGCAGATCATGCGCAACAAAGTACCGGTGGGGGCCATCACCGCTAATCTGCGGTTGACCGGTACCGGTACCACACCCGCAACGATCAATACGCAGTTCAACGGCACCGTGTCCTCCGTCGGCTACAACAACTATACATACCGCAACATCCGGCTTGACGGGCGGCTGAAAGGCAGCTCCTTTACGACGAACGTGGACATACGGGATCCGAACATCGACCTGACGGCAAAAGCCTCGGGTACCTTTGCCACCAACAGCTCATTTCGCGTGAATGGTTTCGTAGACAGCATCAAGACCCTTCCCCTTCACTTCACCACGCAACCGTTCGTGTTCCGTGGAAAGATCGATGCCGACGTGGCTTCCCTGAATCCGGATTACCTCGAGGCGGACGTGAAGATCACGCAGGGACTTCTTGTGTCAGGAACACAGCGCCTGCCCCTCGATACGCTGTCCTTTGTTTCGGGACGCAGCGGATCCGGCCAGTTCATGCGCCTGACCAGCGATATTGCCAATGCGGCGATCGAAGGCCAGTACCGGTTCTCGGACCTGGGCTATATCATTCAGAATAATATCCAGCCTTACTTCGCGGTATCCAACGACAGCAGGACCCATGCAGTGCAGCCATACGATTTTACATTCACGGCCGACGTCGCCAACTCCCCTGCCCTGTCCGCATTTGTGCCGGGCCTCGACATTTCCGATCCGATCCATGCCAGTGGCAGCCTCGCCACCGGCCGTGGCCTGCAGGCCAATATCTGCACGCCTTCGCTCGTATACGGTACCAACAGCGTTACAGGCCTCAACGTTGACGTAACGACAACGTCAGCGGGACTTCACTTCACGGGCAAAGTTGACCACCTGGTAAGCGGCACGACATTCAACGTTTACAATACGCGACTTACGGCAACTGCCTTGAACAACGTGATCGACTTTGCCCTCGGCATTGACGACAAAGCGTCACGCGGCAAATACCATGTGGCCGGAACGCTGCGGCAGCCGAGCATCGGCACGTATGCGCTCAGCCTCCGCCCCGACAGCCTCCTGCTCAACTACGAGCGGTGGACGGTCTCCGCGAATAACGAGCTGATCCTGTCTCCCACGAATATCGGCGCCAACAATTTTGCCCTGAGCAAAGGGACGCAGCAGCTCGCCCTCCAGAGCACTGCAGGAATGACAGGGCCACTGGCCGTGAACTTCACCGGTTTCCGGCTTGCCACGATCACCGGCTTCATGCGCTCGGATTCTCTCCTGGCCGACGGAACGCTCAATGGGAATATCACGTTTCGAAACCTGATGAAGCAGCCGCTGTTCACGAGCGACCTCACCATCCAGGACCTGACCTTCCGCCAGGATACGCTCGGCAACCTTGCCCTGCAGGTCAGCAACAATGCATCCAACCTGTACACGACGAACATGACCCTGACAGGCAAGGGCAATGACCTCCAGGTTACAGGCACCCTCGCGCCGAAAGGCTCGACGGACGTGGCCCTGGACCTCGACGTGGCGATCCGCCAACTGCAGCTCAATACATTCGAAGGTGCCCTGGCTGAGGCCGTTTCGAAAGCGGAAGGAACGATCGATGGCCGCATGAAAGTAGGCGGTACCCTGTCAAGCCCCGACCTCGACGGCAGCATCCACTTCAACAATACACGCATCAATACCTTGTTCCTCGGCGGCGATTTCCGCATCGAGGACGAAACGCTTGCGATCAGCAACGACGGCCTCCGCTTCGACAACTTCATTATCCGCGATTCGGCAGACAACCTGCTGACCCTTGACGGCACGGTGGGCACACCGAACTTCATCAACTATAATTTCGACCTTAACGTGGACGCCAATAATTTCCGGGCGCTTAACACCACCAAGAAGCAGAACAAGGTTTACTACGGTCAGCTCTACCTGTCAACGCACCTTAACATCGCCGGAACGGAAAGCAAGCCGGTGGTTGACGGTTCGGTTACCATCGAAGACAAGACCAACCTCACCGTTGTGGTGCCTCAGAAAGAGCCGGGCGTGGAGGAACGTGAAGGCGTGATCCAGTTTGTTGACATGGACGCGCCGGGAAGCGACTCGCTTTTTCTGGCCTCCTATGATTCCCTAAACGTCTCCGGGCTGATCGGTTATGACATTGCCGCCAATATCGAGGTGAAGAAGGAAGCCATGCTCAACCTCGTGATCGATGAGGCGAACGGGGACCTCCTCAACCTGCAGGGAGAAGCACTGCTGACGGCGGGCATCGACCCGAGCGGCAAGATCAACCTCACCGGCTCCTATGTGCTGGAGCAGGGCGCTTATGAGCTGTCCTTCAATTTCCTTCACCGCCGGTTCGAGATCCAGAAGGGCAGCACGATCGTCTGGCTTGGTGAGCCGACGCGTGCCACGCTCGATGTGAAAGGTCTCTACGTTGCCAATGCCGCACCGATCGATCTCGTTGCCAACCAGCTCGAGGCATCGACCGGGGAACTACGGAATTCCTATTTCTTGCAGAAGCTTCCATTCGAGGTGTACCTGAACGTAACGGGTGAGATGCTGAAACCCGTGATCAGCTTCGATATCCAGCTTCCACCTGAAAAAAGCTATACGGTTTCGAAGGACGTGATCCAGCTTGTCGACACGCGTCTTGCGCAGGTACGGCAGGAGCCGTCCGAGGTGAACAAGCAGGTATTCTCGCTGCTGCTCCTCAACCGGTTCGTGGGAGACAATCCGTTCCAGTCGCAGGGTTCGGGCTTCAGCGCCGGAAGCTTCGCGCGGCAGAGCGTGAGCCAGCTCCTGACGGATCAGCTGAACTCACTCGCCGGCAACCTGATCCAGGGAGTCGACATCAACCTGGGCGTCGTGTCTTCCGACGATTACACCACCGGCGCGCTGGAACACAGGACGGACCTGAACGTCGGCCTTAGCAAGCGTTTGCTGAATGACCGCCTGACCGTAAGCGTCGGCAGCAACTTCGAGTTGAGCGGACCACAGAATTCCACCAACCAGCGCTCGAGCAATCTTGCGGGCGACATATCGGTCAACTACCGGCTGAGCAAGGACGGCCGCTACATGGTGCGATTCTATCGCCGCAATGAGTTCCAGGGCGTAGTGGAAGGCTATATCATTGAGACAGGTCTTGGGTTCAGCATTAACGTGGATTACGATCATTTCCGGGAAGTTCTCCGCGGCAAGAAGATAGCATTGGAAGGAATCGACGATAAACAAAAAAAGGTTCAATAATGGTTGGTGTTCGACTCAGTACGTTTCTCCTCGCCGGCTGCCTCCTGGCTGGCTCCTGCAATACATTGAAATACGTTCCGAAGGACGACGCGCTGTACACGGGGGCAAAGATCAACATCAAGGGTACGGACGCCTCCGCTCGTGAGCGAAAACTGCTTCGCAGCGACCTCGGCACACTGACACGGCCCAAGCCCAATAGCCGCTTCCTCGGCATCCCCTTCAAGCTCCTTATTTACAACGCATTCAATGGCAAGAAAGAGAACTCGTTCCTGGGCCGTATCGGCAATAAGCTCGGCGAGCCACCGGTGCTGCTCAGCCAGCTCGACCTGAACAAGAACGTGAAGGTGCTTCAGAACTATTCCGAGAACAAAGGGTTCTTCCATGCAAAAGTTTCGGGCGATACAACCGTAAAACGTCGACGCGCAACGGCCGTGTACACGGTGGAAGCAGGTGTCCAATACAAGATCAAGAGCCTGCGGCTGGAATCCGACAGTACGGTGCTGACGCAGAAGATCGGGGAAACAATGCCGAAGAGTCTCCTGAAAGTCGGTCAGCCATTCGACCTCGATGTGATCAAGACCGAGCGCAGCCGCATCGATGCGTACCTCAAAGAAAACGGCTTTTATTACTTCAGCCCGGAGTTCCTCCTGTTCAAGGTGGACAGCACAGTGGGCAGCAATATGGTCGACCTGATCCTGACCGTGAAGCCGTCGCTTCCGACGGTTGCGAAGGAGGTTTATCACATCAACGACGTTGTGATCTACTCCGACTACAGCCTCAATACGGCGCGCATCGATACGAGCAAGGCAGGCGCAAAGCTGTACAAAGGCTATTACATCGTTGACAAGGACAATAAGTACAAGCCCTGGCTCTTCGAGCAGTCGATGCAATTCAAGCCCGGCGAGGTCTACAACCGCGCGGATCATAACCTGACGCTTAGCCGCCTGATCAACCTCAACCTGTTCAAGTACACCAAGAATCGCTTTGAGCCCACACCGGATTCGCCATTGCTCAACGTGTATTATTACCTCACGCCGCTCCCGAAGAAGTCGCTACGGGCAGAGCTAACGGGGATCAACAAGTCGAATAACTCGAACGGCACCGAGCTGACAGTGAGCTGGCGCAACCGCAACGCATTCCGTGGTGGCGAGCAGCTGAGCCTCAGCGCGTATATCGGCACCGAGATCCAGGCAGGCGGTAACCGCAAGGGCTACAACACCTACCGAACGGGGGCTGAGGCGACCCTTGCCCTGCCAAAATTCCTCGTTCCGTTCGTTGACCTGAGAAATGCGGGCGCCTTTGCACCACGCACCATTCTGCAGGTGGGCTTCGACGTCCTGAACAAGAACCTTCTTTATACGCTGAATTCCTTCCGCGGACGCTACGGCTACACGTGGAAAGAGGACATTACGAAGCAGCACGAATTCTACCCGATCGATGTCAACTATGTGCAGCCGTTCAGCGTGACACGCGAGTACGATTCCCTGGCCAAGACGAATTCGGCGCTGCGCAAAGCAACCGAACGCCAGTTCATCCTTGGATCGACCTACCGATTCACCTATGACAGGCGGCTGAAAGGGCTTGACCTGATCAACTCCTTTTACTTCAGCGGACTTGCCGATGTGTCGGGCAACCTGGCGAGCCTGGTGAAGCGTGGCAATGTAGAGAAAGGCGATACGGCCATGCTGTTCAATGCGCCCTATGCGCAATATATCAAGCTGGAGACGGACTTCAGGTATTACCGAAAGCTGGGCCTGAAATCGACCTGGGCGAACCGCATCCTGATCGGCTATGGCAATCCATACGGCAACTCTTCACAGCTTCCCTTTATCAAACAATTCTTCTCGGGCGGCAACAGCAGCATTCGCGCGTTCCGCAGCCGGACGCTCGGTCCCGGCACATACCGTGATACTTCGGACTACCTGGTCGACCAGACCGGCGATATCAAGCTGGAGTTCAACACGGAATACAGGCCGCATATTTCGGGACCGCTTTATGGTGCCGTATTTGTCGACGCGGGAAACATCTGGCTGAAGAATGAAGACCCGAACCGGCCGGGCTCGGGGTTCAGCAAGAACTACCTGAAGGAGCTTGCCGTAGGTGCTGGTGTGGGGATCCGTCTCGATATCGTGGTCTTTGTCATCCGGCTGGACGTGGCCATCCCGTTGCGGAAGCCTTGGGAGCAGAACCCGTGGGTGATGCGCCAGATCGCGCTGAGCGATCCCGTGTGGCGGCGCGAGAACCTGATCTATAACCTGGCGATCGGCTACCCGTTCTAAGAGGATTGATTGTCGAGAAGGGAGCTGTTGCGAACCCAGGTGTCGGCCAGCTTGCCGGCGACAGGATAATGCTCCTGGACCCAATCGATAATGGTGGCCAGCGCCACTTGTGCCTTGTCTTCGGAAATGCCTTCTTGGACAAGGCGGCTGATCAGATCGTTCATCATTTCGGGTAAAACTAAAGGATTAACCTAAACCCGGCAGTTGGAATTCGGTTAAGCGGAGCTTTTGCCAGTCAAAAGGCGACAAAAACCCGCAATAAACGTCACATTAGCAAAGCATTTTCCAGTTTTCGCCAGCAGTTCTGACGATTCCTGCTGTTTTATACTGGTTTCGATCCAGCCTGGAATTTTGGTCGGGGATACCTTGGCCAGGCCTCACCGGTGCAGACTGTCGCAATCCGCCCCTCAATTTGCCGGGATCGCACAGTGAGCAACTGGGCCATTCACTCGATCTTTGCTGCAAAGCAACAGATTTATGAAGCCGAAAACAATCAACACCCTGTACTGGACATTTACGATCCTTTTTAGCGCCCTCATGATTTTTTCGGCCTGGGCCAGTGTGCTCGTCACCGACGACTCCGTCAAGATCATCCACGACATGCTTGGCTACCCCGTTTATTTTATTCCCTTTACAGGCTGGGCAAAACTGGTCGGCTCCCTGGCGTTATTCATCCCGGGCTATGGGCGAATCAAAGAATGGGCGTACGCGGGCTTATTCTTTGACTTGATCGCCGCCGTTTATTCTGGCATTGCAGCCTCCCATTCCTTTGATCCCATGATGCTGACCTTGCTGATCTGGTTTGTCCCCGGGATCCTGTCTTACATTTTCTGGCATAAGAAAAGAAAGCTTGCGGCCGGGATGCTGGTCGTGCCGGCAAGCAGAAGGGAAGTGAGTTTGGCCGACTAACAACCAATGACAACCGGTTTCGAGGGTGGCGTAATCCGCCGGAGCATAGAAGAAGCCTCGAACCAGACAACAGGCAAGCAGGAAGCGCGGCCGGTCAAGTGGAGAAAGATGATGACCATATAAAGGTCATCACGATGGTGCGCAACGACGTACCCCATTCACAGGCAAATCGAATGATCTCAAACGCTCATCTCCGGGATCTCCCCTTCCACAATGAGACGGCCCGCAGTCTTCGCCACGATCTCCTCGACGCTCACGCCCGGCGCCCGCTCGATCAACCGGAAGCCCCCAGGTGTTACGTCAAGCACAGCCAGCTCGCTGACGATCCGGCGTACACAGCCGACGCCCGTCAGTGGCAGGGTGCATTGCGGAAGAAGCTTGGACTCGCCTTTTGGGTTTGTGTGCATCATCGCTACGATGATGTTGCGCGCGGAAGCAACGAGGTCCATCGCGCCGCCCATGCCTTTCACCATCTTGCCGGGGATCTTCCAGTTCGCAATATCGCCGCGCTCGCTGACTTCCATGGCGCCGAGGACGGTCAGGTCGACCTTGCCGGCGCGGATCATGCCGAAGCTTTCAGCACTGTCGAAGAAGGCTCCACCTGGAATAACGGTCACGGTTTCTTTACCGGCATTAATGAGGTCCGCGTCAATCGCGGACTCCTCGGGATACGGTCCCATGCCGAGCATACCGTTCTCGCTTTGCAGCATGATGAACATCCCGGGCGGAACGTAGTTTGCCACGAGGGTTGGAATGCCGATACCAAGGTTGACGTACATGCCGTCCCGCAGTTCCTGTGCGATGCGCCGCGCGATGCCATATTTATCCAGGGCCATGTGATGTTCGATTTATAAGGAAGAATGGAGTTTGACTTGAAGTGTTGCGGTTGACAAAGGATTTCGGATGGCAGATTTCGGATTTTGCATTCATCTCAATATCTCACGCACTTCATTTTTTGACTTTTGAATTTTGAATTTTGGCTCCTGGCTCCTCCTCACCCCAGCTTCACCGTTCTTCTTTCGATGCGCTTCTCATAGCCGGCGCCCCGGAAGATGCGGTGCACATAAATGCCCGCCACATGGATCTCGTCGGGATCGAGCTCCCCGGGCTGAACGAGATGCTCCACCTCGGCGATCGTGACCGTCCCGGCCTTTGCCATGGACGTCGAGAAATTGCGGGTCGTCTTGCGGAAGACCAGATTGCCATATGTATCTCCCTTCCAGGCCTTGACAATAGCAAAATCCGCATGCAGCGCATGTTCCATGAGGTGCATCTTTCCGTTGAACTCACGGACTTCCTTTCCTTCTGCGATCTCGGTACCATAGCCTGCCGGCGTGAAAAAAGCCGGGATGCCCATACCCGCCATCTGGATCCGCGTGGCCAGCGTCCCTTGCGGGATCAGGTCAACCTCGAGCTCGCCGCTCAGCAGCTGCCGCTCGAACTCCGCATTCTCCCCGACATAGGAGCTCATCATCTTCCTGATCTGGCGGCTCTGAAGCAGCAGGCCCAGCCCGAAATCATCGACACCGGCATTGTTGGAGATACAGGTAAGATCGCGGACGCCCTTGTCTTTCAAAGCACGGATGGCGTTCTCGGGAATGCCGCAAAGGCCGAAGCCCCCCAGCATGATGGTGGCACCGTCGCCAATGCCGTCAAGCGCATCGGCCGCTGAAGAATAGACCTTGTTCATATAGAAGGAATGTGATTCAAAAATAGGGAGGGAACCGAAACCTGCCGGACAATTATACCGCCGGTTTGGGTGACACCGGCGGTACGGGTTGACGGGCACGCGCATCGAGAGAGTCGAGGACGGGCTTAAGCAGCTGGGGGTGATTCTCGTAATAACGGAAGCTCTTTTTGAATTGCGAATCCGTAATGCCATGAAGCTGGAAAATAGACCGGTACAGCTCGGTGCTGCGCCGGAACCGCCGGCCGTTGGAATCAACAGGGTACTGGTGATTGGCAACCTCGTCGGCGCGGATGATATCCCACATAACCGACCCCATGCGCTCTTGCGGTAGCACATCGGACGGCACATTGTCGGAGCGTCCGCACGACCAGGTCATGACCAGTAGAACTACGGAGAGCCGCCTCATTGCAGGGTGTTGTATACCGCGACGTTGGTGATGTCCATCTTCGTCAGAAGCTCGCGCGCTCTTGTCCTGACCTCGGCAGGCGCCTTGCTGAAAAGCCGCGCCAGCTCATTGCTTTTCCCCTGGAAGAAGACCTGCGTGTACATCATGTTGGGGTTGTCCCGGTTAAGGGCCGACAGGAGGTTGAGCGTGTTGAGCACGCCGGTCCGCGCTGTCTCTTCGTTCTCGATCAGCATGTCCAGGCCAAGCCGGTAATAGGAATAAATGACGTCATGAACAATGGCGAAGCGGTTATCCGTCAGGTTCTCAACAAGCCGGTAGCGGTTGCGGATCCCGTCAAACGCCTTCCAACCGGAGATGTCACGGCTTTCGGGGGCGCTGTTCACAATGTTCAGCGCCTTTTGGTAGTAAGGATCACCTCCCCTTGGTGAAAACGAATCATAGTCCAGCCCCACGATGATGTTTGCATAATACGCGAGGGTGGCCGTGATGTTTCCCACGAGCGGGTCGTTGCCCTGCACGCGGTTCTCGTTGAACTCGATCGGCTGAAACTCCACGTACCGGAACACAAAATCATTGTCCTGGAAATTAATAAGGGGAGACTCGTACGTTGTATTATAAATAGGCCGCGCCGCCTGTACCGTGAGAGAGGCACGGTAGACATTATTGCCCATTGCCTCGTCAATGGAGATCAGGAAATTGCATTTGATCCGCTCCGAAGGCTGGTACGTATCGCTTGTCCATTTACGGTTGTTGAGAAAGTTAGACAGCGCCGTCTGGAGCGAGTTGAAGATCTTCTTGTCAACCTGGTTGCCCACTTTGCTGGACATCACGGTGAGCTTGGCCTGCAGCTCCTGCGCAGGGAGGCGCGAGGCGGCGAAAAGAAAGAGAAACAAAAAGACTTTTTTCATGGGATCAATTCGGTTATGGCGTCAATGATGTCACGGGCAACGTCTGTCTTACTGCGAAGCGGGAACGGCTTACGGCGCCCATCCCGGTAGAACAGCTCCACCTGGTTGGTGTCTCCGCCAAACCCCGCTCCTTCGGTCCGAAGGGAATTGAGCACCAGCAGGTCGGCGTTCTTTGCCTGCAGCTTTTTCACCGCGTTGGCCGCCTCGTTCTCGGTTTCCAGCGCAAAGCCGACCAGCACCTGCCGGTTTCCTTTCCGCCCGCCCAGCGTCGCCAGGATATCCTCTGTTTTGCGCAGCTCCAGCGTCAGGGTCTCTTCGCTCTTCTTGATCTTCTGGTCGCTGACATGAACCGGCGTATAGTCGGCTACTGCTGCGGCAAGGATCGCAATATCGTAATCGTCATGGGCGAAGCAGGCCGTCGCCATTTCGCTTGCGGACGTGCTTCGGATCAGCTCAACACCCGGACCTGCGCGTTCGATGCCGGTTGGTCCGGAAACAAGCGTAACAGCGGCGCCGCGGCGGGCCAGCTCTCCAGCGAGGGCATAGCCCATTTTGCCGGAGGAGTGGTTGCCGATAAAACGCACAGGGTCGATGGCTTCGTATGTGGGACCGGCCGTCACAAGCGCTTTTTTCCCTTTCAAGGAAACAGTGTTTGCCAGGAATGAGTCGAGATAGCGCAGCAGCTCCTCGGGCTCAGCCATGCGTCCGTCGCCAACCAGGCCGCTGGCGAGCTCGCCGTACGCAACGGGAATGACGCTGACGCCATGAGCCGAGAGGCGGGCCAGGTTGTCTTTGGTCGTGGGATGGTGCCACATATCCTCGTCCATAGCCGGTGCAGCGATGACCGGGCAGGTGGCGGAGAGATAGGTGGCGAGAAGCAGGTTGTCGCAGGCGCCGGCCGCCATCTTGCTCAGGGTATTGCAGCTGAGAGGAGCTACGAGCATCACGTCCGCCCAGCGCCCCAGAGCCACGTGGTTGGCCCAGGATGATTCGTCAAAGAGGCGGGTGAGGACCTCGCTTTTGGCGAGGGTCGACAAGGTGAGCGGCGACACGAAGCCCGCGGCTGCCTCGGTCATTACGACCCGTACCTCGGCTCCCTGCTTCACCAGCCCGCGGACCAGCAACGGGATCTTGTAGGCTGCAATGCTGCCTGTGATCCCGATCAATATTTTCTTTCCGGTCAGCATTCGACCCACTAAAATAGGATTTCTAAAAACAAAAGCGATCGCGCCATTGGCGGACCGCTTTCAATCAGGTGGAAAGGCGTCTTATTGGAACAGGTCGTCCTCGTTCTTGCGATGGTATATCTTGTCTTCCATGAACTCCTGCGTAGCAAGGAGGGCCGGGTTGGGCATCTTCTCGTAGGCGCGCGAGATCTCGATCTGCTCTTTGTTCTCGTGCACTTCTTCCAGGCTGTCTGTATGGCTGGCGAATTCTTCCAGCTTATTGTGCAGCTCCTCTTTCAGGGAGATATTGATCTGGTTGGCCCGCTTCGCGATGATCGCGATGGACTCATACACATTGCCTGTCTTGCCTTTCAGCTCGTTCAGGTCTTTCGTCTCCACGTTGTTCGTGGTCGTTGTGCTATGCTGACGTCTTAGGCGACTCATTGGTTAACGTTTTAAGATTGTTTTGAGACAAAGTTATGTATTGTTCGACTTGCTTGATCAATTGACTTTGCGGGAAGCGGTCGATGAAGTCATTGCATGCATCGATCACCTGGTTGTACCGCTCGATCTTTTTCTCTTCGATGCTGAGCTCGGCAAAGCGGTAGTATGACTTGATGGCCATCATCTTGTAGTTCTCGCCTTCGTTCGTATCCGGGTAGTTGTTGAGGACGGCGTCGAATGCAACGGCGGCCGCGCGGAACTGCCCGAGGTCGAAATACAGCTGGGCCGCGTTGCGGTCCTTCTTTTCAAGCTTGAGGCGGGCCGCATCGATGATCTCGGTTGCTTCCTTGTTGCGGCTGGAGCCGGGATGGGTATTGATAAAGGTCTGCATCAGCCCCATCGCTTTGATGGTGTTGGTCTGGTCGAGCTCGGCCTTCGGTGACTGCTTATAAAAGGTGTAGGCCCGCATATAGTCCATTTCCTCTGAGCGGGGACTGTTCGGAAATACCTCGAGATACGTCTTGAACAGGTTCTCCGCGTTGAGGTAGTCGCGCTGGTAGAAGGCGGTGTAGGCGTATTTGTAATAGATGTCCTCGAACTCCTTCTGGCCTTTGTAATAAGGCATGATATCCTCGTAAATCTGCTGAGCGTAGTTGTATTTTTTCTTGGCGAAATAGTTCTCGGCCATCCGCAGCTTGTATGCGGGATCCTTACTTTTCAAGACCTTCCCAACGCTTTGGCAGCTGAAGAGGATAAAAACGAGCAGGACCAGTGGTAAACGTCTCATAAAGGCTTGCAAATGTATGTAGTTTGGGCAAATATTCTTTAATTCCACCGAACGCGCTCATTTGACCCGTTAAGGTTTATCTAAATAAAAAACCCTCCACGAGGGAGGGTTTTTTATCCGAAAGGGAGATTCTTATTTGTTGCGCAGGCTTGGGTGAGGAGCCGGAACCGTTGTTGGTCCTTCTTCACCTTCGTTAGCGGCACGCAGGTCAACTGTGTTGCAATCGCCACCTTCCTGTCCGTACTGGAAGATGAAGCGGTCTGCGCTCAGGCCTTCTTTCTCAACCATGTAGTTGATCACGGCGTTTACACGCTCCCAGCTTCTTTGCTGCTCTGCTTTGCTTGACTGGCAATAGCCAACCACTACAACGCGGCAACCAGGGCTGTTGCGAAGACGGGCGGCAACGGATGCCAGCAGGCTCTTCGCATCATTGCTGAGGGTTGCGCTGGAACCGGAGAACATGACGCTTGGCAGTGCACCAAGAGTTGTTGCGCAGCTCGATGCTGTGTCTTTACCAACACAACCTTCTGGGCAAGGGCATTTACCAACACCATCGGCATCAACCGGCTGGCAGTATGTTGGAGTCACCAGTTCTTTATCGCGGCAATCAGGAACACCGTCACCATCTGTATCGCGGCTGACACCATGAGAATCAACAGGGCAGCCGGCAGGAGTTTGCTCCTGGTCGAACTGGTCTGTTACGCCGTCGCCATCTGTATCAGGCAGAACTGGCTTGGGAAGCTTCATCAGGCGTGGGTTGCGGATCTCGCTGTAAGCGTAATCCAGCGGGTTCATCCACCACAGTGGCTCTGTTGCTTTTGAGCCAAGGTTGAAGTTGACGCCAACAGTTGCATAGTTGTAAGTATCGAAGTTCTGTGTGAGAACGGGGCTGCCTGGAGTTTGCTCAGCCCAGCGCTGTCCGTCAAGAAGGTCGTCGTTTGTGAACGTGAAGCGGTCTTCGATCGCGATGTTCACGCGGTTGTTGACCTTCAGGGCAAGACCGGCGCCGAAGTGGCCGACAGTCTTGTAGCTGTTTCCGAAAAGTTTCGGACGGGCGCCACCATAGTTCTCAGCTTTGCTCTCGTAGGAATCATCCATCAGATCCTTGATCTTGTCGCGGGTCTGCTTGCGATTCTTCCACGTGCCGCTTGGGATGGAAGCGAAGTTGTAACGCTGGCCGTTTGCGTCGAGGGCGTTGACGCGGGCGTCGTACATAGCAGCACCGACACCGACGAGACCGTAAAACGCAAATCCTGTTTTGGATTTATGGAAACGGATATTGTTCAGCGTGAACAGGCCTTCGAGGGAAAGGTCCTGGATATTCGTTTTGTAGTTGTAGAAGATCGGGTCAGTTGCGCCTGGGGCCGGAACACCTGGAGTGGCCGGGTTGCTTGAGCGCGGGCGGTAGCCGGCGTTCATCCAGGGCGTGTTGTAGTTGTAGTTCTGAGATTGCTGCCAGTTCTGGCCTTTTGCATTGCCATACATGTACTCGAGACGTGCAGAGAAGATGTAACCGAATGCCTTCCGGACGTGGATACCACCTGCGAACGAAGGAATACGGGAGCGGACGTCACCACTGATATTCAGTAAACCACCCTTGATACCAACTTCCCACTGGTTGCGCGGACGCGCCGGGAAATTGTAAGTTCCATTCATAAATTCCGTGTGCTGCGGCATCCTGCGGGAAGGAATCACAGACGAATCACTCACCGTGGACGTAGTCCCCGTTGTTGTGCCGGTCGTCTGCGCGAACCCGTATGAAGCCAACAGGCACAAAACACCTGTCAGAAAAGAGTACTTTTTGCTTGCCATAACTATTGATTAAAATTTAAAAACAATGTCCTAATGCCCAGCAAAAATATAACTTGACATACAATTATCAAACTTTAAAAAAAAGTTGACACTTTAAACAGCAGTCAAGTTGTATTTTCTCGTCGCAAATCTGCAATTCTTATACCATCTGTTTCAATTCGTTCGCTGCGTTGTACCTTTCCCCCGATTTCCGAATGCAGCTCCCTGTTCACCTCATAGAAGAAGAACTCCGCATCTTTGAAAAGAAGTTCAAAGAGGCCGCCAGCAGCAACGTTTCCATGCTAGACCGCATTATGCGCTACATCGTGAAGCGCAAGGGAAAGCAGCTTCGGCCCATGTTCGTGTTCCTCTCCGCCCGGCTCTGCGGCGACGTCAACGAGTCCACCTACCGGGCCGCCTCCCTCGTCGAGCTGCTCCATACCGCCACCCTGGTCCATGACGATGTCGTGGACGACTCGCTCGAACGTAGAGGTTTTTTCTCAGTTTACGCGCTCTGGAAAAATAAGATCTCCGTCCTCGTTGGCGATTATCTCCTGGCAAAGGGACTTCTCTTATCATTGGATAACAATGACTTCCGCATCTTGCAGATCCTTTCCAACGCCGTTCGCCAGATGAGCGAGGGCGAGCTCCTGCAACTCGAGAAATCACGGTCCCTCAACCTCGACGAAGCGGTCTATTTCGAGATCATCCGGAACAAGACCGCCTCCCTCCTTTCCGCAGCCTGCGGCGCCGGCGCCTGGTCCGTCACGGCCGACGAGGACATCACCAGGCGCCTGACCGCCTTCGGGGAAAAGGTTGGGATCGCCTTCCAGATGAAGGACGACCTGTTTGATTACGCGTCAGATAATGTTGGAAAACCCACGGGCAACGACATCAAGGAAAAGAAACTCACGCTACCTTTAATCTATACCCTGAATACGGTTGACAAGGCCGAGAGACGCAAATTGATCAATATCGTCAAGAACGAGAACAAGGACAGGAAAAAGGTCCGCTACGTGCTCGACGCCGTCGCGGCCGGAAACGGCATCACCTACACGGTAGAAAAGATGCAGGCCTATAAAAAAGAAGCGCTCGACATCCTGGACGGCTTTCCCGACTCAGAGATCAAGGCAGGCTTCAAACAGCTGGTCAACTATGTCACCGACCGCAAATACTAATGGACACGCAGCCGACGATAGGACGATCGAAGCGCTGGCGCCTGGCGCCGGTGAACCGGGAAAAAGCGGCCAGCCTTTTCCAGGGTTTGCGCATCCACCCCACCCTCTGCGCCATCCTGGTGCAGCGCGGCCTCGAGACCTTTGACGCGGCACGCGACTTCTTTCGCCCCCAGCTCGGTGACCTTCACAGCCCCTGGCTGATGAAGGACATGGACAAAGCGGTCAGCCGCGTGCTCCAGGCCATGCAGACCGGCGAAAAGATCCTCGTCTTCGGCGACTACGACGTGGACGGCACGACATCGGTCGCCTGCATGTACAAATTCCTGAGCAAGCAATACAGCCACGTCGACTTTTACATCCCCCACCGCTACCGCGAAGGCTACGGCGTGAGCAAAGCAGGCATCGACTTCGCCCGCGACGGTGGCTTCAGCCTCATCATCTCACTCGACTGCGGCATCAAATCCGTCTCCCTCATCCAGTATGCTAAGGAGATCGGGATCGACTTCATCGTTTGCGACCACCATCTTCCCGACGAAGAGATCCCGGCCGCCGTGGCCATCCTCAACCCCAAGCAGGCCGGTTGTCTCTACCCGTTCAAGGAGCTGTGCGGCTGCGGAGTCGGCTTCAAGCTCATTTCAGCCCTGGCCGAAAAGCTCCAGCTGCCGCCCGAAAGCGCCTACCAGTACCTCGACCTCGTGGCAACCGCCATCGCCGCCGATATCGTGTCGATGAGCGGGGAGAACCGGATCCTCGCCTATTACGGGCTGAAGAAGGCCAACGAGAACCCGAACACAGGCATCCGCGCCCTCAGCCAGCTGAGCGGACTGATCACACCTATATATATTAATAACCTCGTTTTCATGATCGCCCCGCGCGTGAACGCGGCAGGCCGCATGGACGAAGGCCGGAAGGCCGTCCAGCTGTTCGTCTCCGAAACCGTGGAGGAGGCCATGGGCTGGGCCGAGCAGCTCCATGCCGACAACAGCTCGCGCAGGGAAGCCGACACCACCATCACCGAGGAAGCGCTCGCCCTGATCGAAGGCGACGAGACCCTCATCAACCGCCTCAGTACCGTACTGTACCAGCCGCACTGGCACAAAGGCGTTGTCGGCATTGTGGCGTCAAGGCTTGTTGATCACTATTACCGCCCGACGATCGTGCTGACCCAGAGCGGCGACTACGTGGCCGGCTCGGCCCGGAGCGTCACCGGCTTCAACATCTACGAGGCCGTTCACCAGTGCAAGGACCTCCTTCTGGGCTATGGGGGCCACTTCTACGCCGCGGGCATGACCCTCGCACCCGGCAATGTAGAAGCCTTTTGCAAGAAGTTCGAAGAGGTCGTCTCCAATTCCATCCACCCCGACCTGCTCATCCCCGAGATCGTCATAGACGCCGAGATCAACTTCAGCGACATCACCCCCTCCTTCTTCCGGATCCTGCAGCAGTTTGAGCCAATGGGACCCGATAACCTCCAGCCCGTTTTTGTGACGCGGCGTGTTTTAAACACCGGCTACAGCAAAGTGGTGAAGGAGAAGCACCTGCGGTTTTCCGTGCGCCAGAACGGGGTTTCGATCAGCGGCATCGGTTTCGGCATGGCCGACAAGATCGACATTCTCACATCCGGGGCGCCTGTCGACATCGTCTACCGCATCGACGAAAACGAATGGAACGGCCAGAAGAACCTCCAGCTGCGCGTCATCGACGTCAAACTCTCTGAAAGCTGAGTATCAAGATATTAAGATTTGTTGGCAATTAAATAGAGACCGATCCGCCATGGTATGCCAAAGCGGATTAGATTTGCGGTTACGCAAAATCTATTTATGAGAAAAATTGTACTCTTCGCTTGCTTTTTAGCAATGCTGTCCGGTTGGGCACATGCGCAGAACGTCCTCAACGGCGGACCTTACAGCCAGAACTTCGACGTCATGGGCGCCACCGGCACGACTCTGCCGGCTAACTGGGCAGCCCTTCGGTTCGCGGGCACAGGGACCATTGGCGCAGCCCTCACGCCAGCCGTAAGCGATGGCAGTGCCAATAGCGGCAACGTTTATAACGCAGGCACTACCAACGCAACAGACCGTGCCCTCGGCATCCTGGCTTCGGGATCAACGGTACCTGTGATGGGAACCTCTTTTACCAACGGAACGGCAAGCAACCAGGTGATCACCGGCTTCACGATCAACGCAACGTCTGAGCAATGGCGCACGGGCAACAACGCCGTCGTTGAACGCGTTGTGTTCGAATACAGCACCGACGCCACATCCCTCAATTCCGGCACCTGGACAGCTGTCACGAACCTCGACCTCATCGAGATTCAATCCGCAGACAACAGCAACGTTGCGATCGACGGCAACAACGCCGCTAACCGCACGGCGATTTCCGGCTCCGTCACGGGCATCAACGTACTCAACGGCGGAACGTTCTGGATCCGCTGGCGCGATACGGACAACTCAGGTTCGGATGGCATGTTCGCTCTTGACGACATGTCAATGACCTACATCTCCTCTGTTCCGGACGTAACGCCACCGACAGTGACATCGCTCTCTCCCGCCAACGGCGCAACCAACCACTCCATCTCCTTCCCCCTTGTGATGACATTCAACGAGAACATCCAAAAAGGAACGGGCAATATCACGATCAACAACACCACGGACGGCCTGGCCGCCCTGGTCGATGTGACCTCGTCGAACGTGACCATCAGCGGCAATACGGCGACCATCAATTCAACGCTGCAGGCCGGCAAAAACTACAGCGTGTCCATGCCCGCGGGTGTTTTCAAAGACCTGTCCGGCAACAACTACGCAGGCCTGACCGCCGGCAACTGGACATTCACCACGATCGGTATCACCCTTTATAATTACGACTTCAATACCTGCACGCCATTCAGCACGCCTGGCAGCGGCTTTACACAATACAGCGTCGTCGGTGACTCCGTCTGGAATTGCACATCCTTCGGCATCAACAGCACGCGCGGCGCGCAAATGAATGGGTTCAACAACCCGGCAAACGAAGACTGGTTCATCTCTCCAGCCCTCAACCTGACGGCGTTCACCGTTCCGATCCTCTCCTTCCAGGAGCGCACGAAGTTTGCCGGCCCGGACCTGCAAATCCTGGTCTCGACGAACTACAGCGGGACCGGTGACCCGAACCTGGCAACCTGGACTACCCTCAACGCCGTTCTGCCAGCCATGAACAGCGATGCGTGGACACTCGTTGACAATATCAACCTCGGCGCATACAAGACGGCCAACACGTATGTCGCCTTCAAATACACGTCCTCCACGGCAGCAGGCGCAGCGCGCACCACGCTCGACGATATCAATATCCGCAGCACGTCAACAGCGCCCGCCCCGGCTATTTCTCTGGCACCGGGCATGCTGAACTTCGACTACGTGGCTTCAGGTACGAACTCCACTCCGAAGACCTTCACGTTCCTGACAACGAACACGACCGCCGACGTGACCTTCACGGCGCCGGCCAACTTCCAATTGTCAAAAGACAACACGACCTACTCAAACAGCATTACGTATACGACAGCGCAGCAAAGCGGCACCAAGACAGCCTACGTGCGCTACTCGCCAACGACAGCCAACACGGCGTCAACCGGAGACGTCACCATCACGTCGACAGGCCTCAATGCACGCCTCGCCGTAGCCGGCAACAGCTACCCGTATGCATCCACTCTCCAGGTCGTGAACTGGAACCTGAACTGGTTCGGCAGCACCACCAACGGACCGACCGACGATGCACAGCAGCAGGCGAATGTCAAACAGGTGATGGACAGCCTCCAGGCAGACCTCTACGCACTTGCGGAAGTTGTTGATACGGCCCGTCTCGGCACGATCACACGCTCGCTCGCAGGCGGCTACAGCTATGTTGTCTCTCCGTACGCCTCCGGCGCTCCTACTATGGCCGACCCGAACTGGGCGGGCGCGCAAAAGCTGGCGTATATCTACAAAACATCGCGCTTCACAAACGTGTCCACACGTGGCCTGCTCGCTTCGAGCGCATCAGCCAGCAGCAACTGGTCGACCGGCCGCGTACCGTTCCTCATGCAGGCAACAGTTGTCAACGGCGCCACAACGGCCCCCTACAGCTTCATCCTTGTCCATGGAAAGGCAAACACCGGTACGGTGGCAGACCAACAGGATGCATATGCCCGCCGCAAGGCTGGAGCAAAAGAGCTGAAAGACACGCTGGACGCCAGCTTCAGCACAAGCCGCATCGTTCTGCTGGGCGACTTTAACGACGACCTGGATTCCACGATCGCTCCGGGCATCGTACCGGCGCTGACGTCTTATGACGACATCGTGAAGGACTCGACCGATGGCGATTCATACAAATCCGTAAGCCTTGTGATGAGCCGCGCCGGCCTCCGCAGCACCGTGAGCTTCCCCGATGTGATCGACCACGTCGTCGTCTCGAACGAGGTATTCCCGGATTATGTTCCCGGCTCCGCCCGCATCATCACAGCCGTTGAATCCTATATCACCAACTACTCATCGACAACAACGGACCACTACCCGGTCATGAGCCGCTACCTGCTGCCCGTGCCGCCGGCCGATCTTACCGCCCCGACGCTCGTGAGCAACTCTCCAGTGAACAACGCCATCAACGTTCCGATCAGCTCCACGTTCAGCATGACCTTCTCCGAGCCGGTTGCGGCAGGAACAGGCAATATCCTGGTGAAGCGCGTCAGCGACAACGTTGTTGTCTCCACGACCGCTGCTTCAGCGCTGACGATCAATGGCGCCGTTGCTTCCTGGACCGTTTCCGGCCTGGGCTCATCGACCCAATACTATGTTGAGGTGCCGAACACGGCCATCAAGGATATCGCAGGCAACGCCTACGCTGGCTTCTCCGGCCCGGGCACCTGGAAATTCACAACGGCCGACGTTGTGGCGCCGACCCTGGTCAGCTTCCTCCCTGCTCTCAACCAGGTTGGCGTGCCGGTGAACCCGACACCGCTTGTGCTGGTCTTCTCCGAGCCGATCGCTGCCGGTACCGGCAACATCATCGTCAAGAAGATGATCGATGGCTCGATCGCGGCAACCGTTCCGGCGACAAGCGCGCTGATCAGCGGCAACACGGCCCAGTTCGGTATCCCCGGCCTGGCCAACTCGACGCAGTACTATGTTGAGATCCAGAATACGGCCTTCAAGGACCTGTCCGGCAACGCCTACGCAGGCATCACCGGCTCGACGACGATCGCCTTCTTTACAACGGCCCTGACCGCGATCCCGACAGTGAACCCGGCGACAGTGGAACTGGTGATCAGCCCGAACCCGACGACCTCCAACCTGCGCTTCAGCTTCGTACCGAAAGCAGGCAAGGTATCCTACCAGGTGATCGACGGCAAGGGAACCATCGTTCTGTCACAAGCGGCGAAGAATGTAACGGCGAATAAGCTGACAGAGAATATGTCCCTGTCCGGCCTGGCGTCCGGTACCTACCTGCTGCGCATCAGCAACAATGGAAACTTCATCGTTCAGCCGTTCGTCAAACGGTAAGAGCATTCCTTCTTTCTCAAGGCGGCCTTCGGGCCGCCTTTTTTTGTGCCGAAAAGGTGCGGGCAAGCCAGGAAGGAACAAGATGAACTGGCTTGATCGGACGCTGAGGCATGCACGCGCCGCAGAAAAAGCGGCCGGGCCGCGTATTCGCCCTCATGGCTCCCTCGATTCTCCCTCCTTTCTCCATGGATACTTCATGGATACTCCATGGATGCTTCTCGGATCCGTCATGATTACTGCGTGCTTTTTGCGTCGGGAAGCGGAAATAGCAGGCCGGCGGACAGCGGTTCGGCCGGGTTTCCGGCGGATTTTAACAGGCGGATGCCAAAAATTGACGGCACGCGGCCGGGCTTTCTGACCTGCTTTCCTTACCTTCGCGCTCCGAAATTTATTTTTTCATCAAAAACACAGGGTAATGAACAATTACGAATTGATGGTGATTTTTACCCCCGTTCTGAGCGACGAAGAATTCAAAGCCGCTCAGCGCAAATTCGCAACACTTGTAACCGACAACGGTGGCGAGATGGTTGCTGAAAATGCATGGGGACTGAAATCACTGGCGTACCCGATCCAGAAAAAAACCACTGGTTTATACTGGGTCGCGGAATTTATTGCGCCATCCGACTTCAATGAGAAGCTGAAGATCCAGCTTCTTCGTGATGAGAGCGTGCTCCGTCACATGACCACCAGGCTCGACAAATATGCTGTCGAGTACAACCACAGAAAGCGGAACGGCCTTCCGACCGGCAACGAAAAAGTAAAGGAGGTGACCAATGCCTAGAGCAAACGAGATCAAGTACCTGACGGCGATCAAGCAAGAGAAGCGCCCGAAGAAATTCTGCCGTTTCAAGAAGTATGGCATCCGGTACATCGACTACAAGGACGTGGAATTCCTCAAGAAGTTCCTGAACGAGCAAGGCAAAATGCTGCCCCGCCGTATCACCGGTAACTCCCTGAAATTCCAGCGCAAGGTCAGCGACGCCATCAAAAAGGCTCGCCAGATGTCCCTGCTGCCGTACGTAACGGATCTGCTGAAATAAAATTAGTCACCTAATCCGCTCCGGCGGAGACAGTCCGCCAAAAGGCGGATTGGGTAAAACAAATCAATCATGGATATTATTCTAATTCAGGACGTCGACAATCTCGGTGGCAAGAACGAGCTGGTGAAGGTGCGCAACGGCTATGCCCGCAACTTCCTCATCCCGCAGGGACTGGCTGTTGAGGCCAACCCGTCGAACCGCAAGCAGATGGAAGAGCGTCAGAAGGTAGCCAAGAAGAAAGAGGACGCCATGCTTGCTCAGATCGCCAGCGTGATCGCCAAGCTCCAGGAAGGTCCCGTGCAGGTGGGCGCCAAAACAGGCACCAGCGGCAAGATCTTCGGCAGCGTTACCTCCCTCCAGATCAGCCGCGCCATCCGCGACCAGAAGGGATACGAGATCGATCGCCGGAAGATCACTATCGGCGACGACGTCAAAGAGCTGGGTACCTACAAAGCCGCCATCGACTTTGGCAATGGCAAAACTGCCGATGTTGAATTCGAGGTTGTAGCCGAATAAGTTTCTCGCAATAGATTTTGAAAAGCCCTGCTGATGCAGGGCTTTTCTTATTGACCATCTACCATCTACGATTTTACGGTTGAACAGCCGGTGAGCGCGAAGAGCACAAAGGGAACTGCAAGGAAGATTCTCTTGGTGCTTCTGCGCGCTCTTCGTCGCTCTTGGTGGTTCTCCCGATTCACTTCACGACTCACCAGTCACCATTCGCCATTGCGCACAGCCTCCTCATCTTTCCACAACTTTTATGGTAGAGGTCTACACTTTTTCAGCGAAGGTTGTGGCATGAAACAAACAGCGCCTGCTTTTTATTTTTGCCTTTAAAGCCCCTGTTTTCGGGCCTTTCAGCACGGCTCAACCCCCACCGCCTTGACAATTGGCATCTCTTTGGATTTGTAATTGGGGAAGACAAAAAGCAACAGACACCAGCAAAGTAAAGCGGCCTCTCGCCAAAAACACCAACACAAAAGAGAGCCCTTCCTTTGGTCCTTCACTTTTGGTCTTCAAACACCAACCTTTTTAAAAATCTAAATCGCTGACCATGAAACACATCTACTCCGTAGCTTTAGCTACTGCTTTGTCCCTTGCCTCCCTTTGCTCCTTTGCCCAGCATGCAACAACCGTTGCCCCCTCTGACAAGTGCCAGGTCCTGGAAGACTTCTCCGATAACTCCGGTAACTTCCGCTCCCCATCCATCTTTACAGAATCAGACTACACAGAATTCTCCTGGGATTCTACGGCCGGCTACTGGATGGAGCAAAGCGGCCTTGCCTCCCGCAGCGGCTCTCTGATCTCCCCGGTCTATATCAACCAGCAGCTCTCCGGCGGCATCGACGTGGGCTTTGCCTACCAGGTATGCCCGGGAGCGGAATACCGCATCCGCATCATCAACGTTCAGTGCACCTGCGTTGGTGGCTATGACGTGGTGGCAACAACGTCCAACGGCCCGGTCTGGACTGCCTTCCCCTCCACCTCCGGTCGCCTTTGCATCCGCTTAAACGATGCCGATCTCTACGAAGGACAGAAGTTCCGCGTCGAGGTCTCCTACCGCAATACCTCTGCCTGCAACTGGGTCTTCGATGACTTCTCCCTGGGTGGCGATGAAGGCGCCATCATCCTGCCGGTGACCTTCCTGGGCATCACCGCCAAGAAAGAAGCCGCTTCCGTATCCATCCGCTGGGACGTTGCCGACGAGATCGACGTGAGAGGCTACGAGGTTGAAAAATCAACCAACGGTGTCAACTTCACCAAAGTGGGATCCCTCTCCGCCAACGGAAAGCCTGCCTACAGCTTTACCGACGCAGCCGCCACAAACGATCAGGTGGTTTACTACCGGGTTAAGAACGTAGACATCGACGGACGCTTCAAATACTCTTCCGTTGTAAAGCTCAACCAAAAAACAAACAGCGCCTCTACAGTTCTCAAAGCCTTCCCGATCCCCGCTCAAAACACGCTGACCCTTCAGCACGAGCGTCTCGGCGCAGCAGGCACCATCACCGTGGCCACCCTCGACGGACGGACCATCAAACGCATCCAGCCAGGAGCATCAGCCATCCAAACCCAGATCGACCTCTCCTCCCTGGCCCCCGGAATGTACCTCGTCCAAACAAACGACGAAGCCGGAAATAAAGAAAATATCAAAATCGTAAAACAGTAAGCGGTCGGTTGACGACGCTCCTGCAACTCGTAGTGGTGTTTAGGTAGCGATTGAAGGGTGGTGCTTTTGCATCACCCTTTTTCATTTTCATCCAGCAGGTTCGTGAGAATCCCGCTGACAACAGTTGCCAGGCTGAACACCATAAGGTGACCGCCACCCCTCACCAGGCGGTCCGGCCGCGCATACCGCGCCGGCAGCAGACGATCCCGGTCGCCATGAAGATGAACGATCCCCGCCGGCCGGTCTTTCCTGTTCCAATAAAGCGTCGCCTCGATGGCGCGCCGTACAAACACGGGGTCGGCATCGCGCACAATACTTCGGAACAGCGCCTTCTCTTCGTTGGTGCGCACACCAAAGATCCAGTGGACAAACGGGTTTGTCCAACCGTAGACCGCATCCGGAACAAGACGCTGCAGCCGTAGCCAGCCGATCCAACGCAGCCAGGGCGGAAGCCGGTCTGCCGTCGGCGCGCTCGACAGCAGGATCGTTAGGCGCGGCCGCAGCAAAGAGGCCATCTCTGCGGCAAGCATTCCGCCGAGCGAGAGACCGACGATCGCATACGGTTGCCCCTGTTCGATACCTGCCGACAGCCGCCGCGCATAGGATGCAAGCGACTCGCCACGGGCGAACGGGATCCAGTCGAGATGATGGATGGCATGAGCCCCCAATGCCAGCCTGGCAAACACGCGCCTGTCAGCGCCAAGGCCGCTGATGAAGTATACATTCATGGCTTCGCCCGAAGAAAACCGATGAGGGATACCAGTGTCCACGTGCCTTCAAGCACCACGAACGGCCAATAGGAAATAAGCGCCGATGCAAGGCAGGAGAGCCCGGCGCCCACCACGTTCAGCGCAAAGAACCAACGGCTGTGCGCCGACATCCATCGAAACGTGCTGCAGAAATATGCCGCCAGGATGAGGGCCACACCCACCGTGCCGATCCAACTGTCGAGCGTCATGGTAACCTGAATTTAAAACGTTTAAAAGGGCTTATGCATCGAGCGCCCTGACGATCTGTTCATCGAGCGGCGATACGGAAGGTCCGAAATAATGCGTGAGGATGCCGTCTTCGTTGACGATGTATTTTGAAAAATTCCAGGTGGGCGGCTGGCTGTTCCATCCATTGCGCGATGGCTCGGTGAGCCATTGGTAAACCGGGTGCTGGTCCCGGTTCCGGATCACGCCGCTTTTCGCGGCGAGCGGAAACCTCACATTATAATGTCCGAGGCAAAAGCGCGCGATGTCCTCATTGCTTCCTTTTTCCTGCTGGCTAAAATCGTTTGATGGAAAAGCGATCACCACAACGCGGTCGCCATACTGCTCGGACAATTGCTGAAGCTCGGTGTACTGCGCCGTATAGCCACAGTCGCTGGCTGTATTGACGATGAGGATCTTCCGGTTCCGGTAGGCGCCGAGAGGCTGTTCCGCACCCGTCACCGTCGTAAAAGCAAGCTCCTCGAGCGGCTGCGGGGGAAGAGCGCCGTTTGCATTCTGAAGGATCGTTCTGTTCTTACCTGCCAGCTTCGTCACCGCCATCAGCACTGGGTAGAAGGCGCGAAGCAATCGTTGTCGGATGGTCATCTTACCTGATCATTTTTTTGAACAATCCCAGCTTCCCTGAGAAAGGTGGGTATTTGATAGACGGGTCGAACCAGGTAGGTGTCTTCATGACTGCCTTGCGATGGCTGAACACATCGAACGAGAAGCGGCCGTGATAGGCCCCCATACCGCTGGCGCCCCGTCCGCCAAACGGAAGGTTTGGGTTCGTCAGGTGCCAGGAAGCATTGTTGACGCATCCACCGCCAAAGGGGAGCTCGCGAAGCCACCTCTCTTCTTTCCTCCTGTCTTCCGTAAATACGTAAAAGGCCAGGGGGTTTGGATTGCGCGCAATGATTTCTTTTGCTTCCTCATAGGTGTCGAAAGGGATGATCGGCAGCAGCGGCCCGAAGATCTCTTCACCCATGACGGCCTTGTCCAGCGGCACGTCTGCCAGAAGCGTCGGCTCAATATAATGCGATGCCTCGTCCGACCG
Source organism: Flaviaestuariibacter sp. (assembly GCA_028288515.1). Taxonomy (GTDB): domain Bacteria; phylum Bacteroidota; class Bacteroidia; order Chitinophagales; family Chitinophagaceae; genus Flavisolibacter. The sequence goes on from JAQBNP010000025.1 coordinate 35,550, forward strand.
TCCACCCACCAGTACCGTTCCCTGCTCCATCAGCGCTGTGAGCCGGTGGAAATTTTTTCCATTGATGATCCTGCCGTAATTCGCGCTCGCCGACGCATCGTCGGTGAAGAAGGACTGGATCGATTCGCTCAGGTGAACAACCAGCTTGTCCCGGACCGAGCGGTGGACAAGAATATAGTCTGGCGCCACACACATCTGTCCCGCATTCGAAAACTTCGGCATCGCAATGCGGCGCGCAGCCACTTTCAGGTTTGCATCGCTCTCGACCACGCAGGGGCTTTTGCCACCGAGCTCGAGCGTGACCGGCGTCAATTTTTGCGCTGCCAGCTCATAGATGATGCGGCCGACATGCGTGCTACCGGTATAGAACACATGATCGAAACGAAAGGCATCCATCATCGGTGGAATAACATGATTGCCCTCCCCTTCGACGTAGAGCACATGCTCCGGCGGGAACGCTGCCGCGATAATGGTCTTCATCACCGCCGCTGTCTCCGGCGCAAACTCGCTCGGCTTCAACACCACGCAATTTCCTGCTGCCAGGGCGCCCGCCAGTGGCGCAAGCAGCAACTGCAAGGGATAGTTCCACGGGCCGATGACCATTGCTACGCCCAACGGCTCCCGGTAGATATAGCTGCGGCTCGGGAAGTTGAGAAGGTTGGTGCGGACACGCTCCGGCTTCATCCATTTGCGCAGCCCCTTTTTCAGTGCACCGATCTCCGCCAGTAAAAATCCGATCTCCGTCACCCACGCCTCTTCCTTGCTTTTTTTCAGGTCGGCATAAAGAGCGCCATACAGCGCCTGCTCCTGCTGCAGCACGGCCGCGCGCAGCCTGTCAAGGGCATCGCGACGGAAGGCAAACGGCAATGTGGCGCCACTTTGAAAGAAGCGTCGTTGTGCGGAAAGTGCCCGGATGGTGTCGTCTTTGTCCATCGTCAATTGCGAAGCTCATACACGACATAGCCCCAGGCTTCGAGGCTCATGCCCTTGCCGACAGACTCTTTCGAGTTGGCAAACACGTTTGTCCATTGCGCCGCGGAAGGCCCTTTCGTCCACGTAAATTCCTGTGGCGTTCCGGTGAGATTGAGAATCACGAGAACTTTGTTGTTACCGGACCCGCGCTCGAACGCGTAGATCGCCGCGTCGTTGGACGTGGCCAGCTTTGTGAACGGAGCGTTGGCCGCAAGGGCGGCATTATTCCGGCGAAGCAACAGGAGTGTTTTGTAAAAGTTGGCGCGCTCGTACTTGCCCATCATGATCGTGTCCTTGTAAAAAAAGCTGACACTGTCGAGGAAGGGCTCTTCCTGCCCGCTGTAGATGAGGGGAACGGAGCGGCTGATGGTTTGTGTCAGTACGGCGAACGGGGCATGCGAGGCGCCGGGCATGGTGCCGTAATCGGCTTTGTTCCAGCTGTTCTCGTCGTGGTTGGATGTGAAGTACATGCGGAGGGCGTTCTTCGGGTAGGTGCTGTCGACTTTTTTGAGAACGCTGTCGATCGCAAATGCCGGGCGCTCCCCTTTGGCAACCTGTTTCATCATAGCGAATGCATCCCAGGGATAGGAAGCGTCGAAGCCGGTCTCGTGGATCCAGGAATCATTGGTCTCCGCAAGCATGAAGACATTTTTCACCGCGCGCAGCTCATTGATGGCGCGGGTCCAGAAATCTTTTGGCACCTCGCCTGCAACATCGCAACGGAAGCCGTCGATGTCCGTTTCGGTTACCCAGTATTTCATGCTGGCGATCATGCTGTCGCGCAGCTGCGGGTTCTTATAATTGAGCTTGCGGACATCGGTCCAGTCGAACGGGGATACCGGCTGGTGCGTCATGCTGTCCTGCACATAAAAGTCGGGGTGCGACGTCAGCCACGGATGATCACCCCCCGTGTGGTTTGGCACCCAGTCGATGATCACTTTCATTCCCTTGCTGTGGGCCTGTTGAACAAGTTCTTTCCAGTCGGCCAGCGTGCCGTATTCAGGATTGACCGCGGTGTAGTTGGAAACAGCATAGTAAGATCCCAGCTTGCCTTTCCTGTCTTTAACGGAAATCGGGTTGATGGGCATGAACCAGAGTGTCTGCACGCCCATATCCCGCAGGCGGTCGAGCTGGGTTGCGAATGCTTTGAACGTTCCTTCAGGTGTGTATTGTCGCGTATTTACCTCGTAGATATTCCCCTGCAGGATCCAGGCCGGGTGCCCGTCCACCAGGGCGGCAGAGCTCGTATCCGAACCCGATGTTGTGCTTTGAACGGCCGTACCGTTGCACGACGCAATGATGAGGAACGCCACGAAGGAAAGGAAGGAGAACGCTTGTCGCATGGTGTTGTCTTTGCGATAAAAGTACACAAGTCTCCTATTCTTTTTTGATGAAGCTCAGCTTGCCGCGCTTCTCGATGATCACCGCCTCGATGCTTTCGAGTGAATCCACCTGGCACTCAACGCGCAGGTCCTCATAGATATCGGCTTCCGTCAGCTCGGCGCTGCGCAGGTTTGCACTTTCAAATTTCCCGTTCTTATAGAGGGTCATCGGCTCCCCTTTCACGAGATGCTCGAACCGCGCGCTCTTCATGGACACCATGGCCAGGGCCTTGTTGAGAAACAGGATGACAATGGTGCCGGCGATGCACGAAAAAAAAGGCGTTGCACCCACGACACCGCGGCTCAGGATGCCGCCAACCAGGAACGTCAAAATGGTGTCCAGCGTGCTGCCCTTGCCAAACGGTCGCATCCCGGCGAGGCGCAGCATCAGCAGGCAAACGATGAACATCACGGCGGCGCGGGCGGAAAGCTCGAGCGGCGAGATGTTCTCCTTGATGCCCCACCAGTCGTTTATGAACTCCATAGCGCCTAGTGCCTGCGACCGGTATCGTTGCCCGGAGTTGTTGATCGTGAATTCAGGTTGGTTGGACTCGATGACCGGACATCACCCTTCAGGTTATGCCCCGCGATGGAATCGTTGGGGTACTCGCCGGTGTTGGAATTGACGTGGTTCGCCGTGTCGTATGGCAGTGCGGTGCCGCCCGTGTCTGTCGGCAGATTGGTGGTGTCGGTACGGGCGTCGCCGTCGGTGGCATTTCCACAGCTCGCCAGGGAGAGCACGGCCAGGGCTGAAGCAAGGATCAGTTTCATATTCTTGATTTAGTCTGCCCTCTCTCTGCAAATCTTTTGCCGGTGCTGGTCGAGAGGCGTATCGTTGCATCATGAAAGCTCTTCTGCTCCTGCACGGCGCACTTGGATCGGCCCGCCAACTGGCTCCTTTGGCGACCGCCCTTTCTCACCGCTTCGACGTGCACACCCCGCAGCTGCCGGGACATGGAGGTGATCCGCTGGACGAATTTTCGATACCGGCATTCGCGTCATTCATTGCCGGCTATATCCACAACAAAGGCCTCGAAGGCAGCCCCGTTTTCGGCTACAGCATGGGTGGCTATATCGCGCTTCACATGGCCCGCCAGGAACCGTCGCTGTTCAGCCGTGTCGCTACGCTGGGTACAAAGCTCGACTGGACCGAAGACGGCGCCGCCAACGAAGCATCCCTTCTCGACCCGGCGTCGCTGGAGGAAAAGCTGCCTGCGTTTGCTGAAACATTGCGTGAGCGCCATGCGCCGGCCGACTGGAAAGAAGTGACCCGCAACACGGCTGCGCTGATGCTCGACCTTGGCCGCAGGCCGCTCGTTACGAATGCGGACCTTGCTACGCTCCCCATCCCTGTTATGCTGATGCTGGGCGACCGCGACCGGATGGTGTCTCTCGATGAGACGTTAGCCGCGCGAAAAGCCCTGCGCGCTGGCTCCCTGGCCGTATTACCAGGTACGCCGCACCCGCTGGAAGCAGTTGACCCCGGCCTGGTTTCAGAGATCCTCATCCGCTTTTTCGAACCATGCTAGTCAGTCTCGCCATCCGGCTCGAGCGGAACGGTTTGAGGCTCGGCGCTTCGCCGCTCTCCCACTTGCTGGCGCCACATCGCGTAGTACAATCCCTTCTGCCGAAGCAGGTCCTCATGTGTGCCGATCTCCGCCATGCGACCTTTCTCTAAGACGTAGATCACGTCGGCGTGCATGATCGTGGAGAGCCGGTGCGCGATCAGGATGGTGATCTGCTCGCGGCGGAGAGAGACCTCGCGGATCGTGTTGGTGATGTCTTCCTCGGTCAACGAATCCAGCGCGGAGGTGGCTTCGTCAAAAATGAGGAGACGCGGATGGCGAAGCAAGGCACGGGCAATCGAAATGCGTTGCTTCTCCCCACCGGACAGCTTCATGCCACCTTCACCGAGCATGGTTTCGATGCCCTTCTCCGAACGCTCCAGCAGTGACGTGCAGGCTGCCTTGTCAAGCGCGGAGCGGATCTCCTCGTCGGTGGCATCTGCTTTCACGAAGAGAAGATTATCGCGGATCGTGCCGGCGAAGAGTTGCGTATCCTGGGTCACGAAGCCGATCTGGCGCCGCAGCTCGTTATAGCGGATATCGGTTGATGGCTGGTCGTTAAAATAAATGGAACCGGACACGGGCCGGTAGAGGCCAACGAGAAGCTTGACCAGCGTCGACTTACCCGATCCTGACGGCCCGACAAACGCGATGGTTGCCCCGGCTTTGACAGAGAAGGAAATGCCGTCGATGGCATTCTGTGTGGCCGTTTTGTGGCGGAACACCACGTCTTCGAACGCGAGGCTGCGCAGCTCGCCGATGTCGACCGGCTCCTCGGGCCGTGTTTCTACGGGCTTCCGCATCAGCGCGTCAAAGCTGTGGACCGAGGCTTCCACCTCACGGTAGTTGAGAATGATATTGCCGAGGTCCTGAAGTGGCGTGAAGAGCGAGGTGGAAATGAATTGCATTGTGATGAGCTCGCCCGTGGAAAGCTCATGCCTGAAGATGAGCCAGAGAAGAATGAAGAGGATCGATTGCTTGAGGACATTGAGCGTTGACCCCTGCAGGAAAGAAAGCGTCCTGACCTTCTTGACCTTGAACATTTCCAGCTCGAAGATGCGGTAGGTCTGCTCGCGGAGACGGCGGATCTCCGGGAAGGTGAGGCCGAGGCTTTTGACCAGCTCGATGTTCCGCAGCGATTCGGTGATGACGCCGGACATGCGGTTTGTCTCGCGGTTGATGGAGCGCTGCGTCGTCTTGATCTTTTTGCTGAGCAGTCCCGTCAGCGATCCGAGGACAAGGATACCGACGACGAATACGGGGATGAGCATCCAGTTGCGGGTGATCGAGTACCAGATCAGAAAGGCCATGCCCACTGCCGACGAGAAAAGGATGTTGATGAAGGCGTTGGTGAAGCGCTCCGTGTCTGTCCGCACTTTCTGAAGAACGGAAAGGGTTTCGCCGCTCCGGCTTTCCTCGAATTCCTGGAAGGAGAGTCGCAGGGTTTGCTTCAGGCCGTCATTGAAGATCTGCATGCCGAATTTCTGAACGGCGAGGCGTGTGAAATATTCCTGGAACGCTTTGGCGAAGCGGGCGGCCAGGGCCACCGCAATGGCGATGGCGAGCCAGTAGAGAACGCCGCGAACAAGCTGCTCTTCCGTGCGGCTGCCGGGTTTGGAGGCGTAATCGTCGATGATGCGGCCGAAGATCAGCGGGTCGATGAGGGCCAGGACCTGGCTCAGCGCCGCCAGGAAAAGGGAGAGGACGACGAGCCATTTTTGGGGCTTGAAATAATTCCAGAGCGTGGACATCGGAAGAGTGGTGGCAAAAAACAGGCCCGGCCAACAAAGGTAAGATCGAACAGGGAAGCGTGAATGAAGGTGGTTGGCAATGTTGCCTTACTCAGTCGAAGCGGCTTCCCTCCCTTCGATATTCATTGGTTATTCGATAGTCGATGGTCTACATTTCCTTTTTCATGAGCCAGTCGCGCTGCAGGTCTGTGCCCAGCAGGAAGTCCTGCTCGTCGAATTTCTCAAAGCCCCAGCGGTGGTAGAAGTCGATCGCACGCTGGTTTCGTTCCCACACGCCGAGCCAGACGGCTTCTTTTTTCCTGTCTTTTGCGAGGGTGAGACTGGCCTGCATCAGCAGCTTGCCGACGCCGGAGCCGATGTATTCCTTGACGGCATAAAGGCGGGCGATCTCGAGGGTGTTGCGGCCGGCGAGGACCGATGGGGCGGGGCCTTCCCGGAGCTTTACATAGCCTGCTGTCTTCTTGCGGTCGCAGGCGATGAGGAAGGTAAGCTCGGGCCGGCCCGGCTCGAGCATGAGGCGGCCGCGCGTGAACTGCTCGTTGAGGAACAGGTCCATATCCTCCGGCGTATTGTCGGCGGCAAACGTATCGTAAAAGGTTTGCCGGCTGATATCGGCCAGCAGGAGGGCGTCGGCGACAGTGCCCTCGCGGATCGTGAGATTCATGGCGGAAAATTACGGCCGGGATCGAATTTGAACCACGAGGGCAAGAAGAGCGCAAAAAGGTTTCAGATTTTACGAAAAGATAAACGGCCTTTCACGCAAAGAAGCAAAGCAAACGCAAAGGATTTTCCGTTGTGTTCCGTCGCGCCTTCGTGGCCTAAGCTCTCAAAAAGCGTCCGTTTCACGTCCCTACGGCATGACAGCAGCACTCCAAACGACCCATTCACTATTCACTATTGACTATTGACTTCTCACCACTCACCACCAACGTCTCACGCGCCGTCCTTCCATTGCCACAAGTGAAGACAGGCATAGGTTCGGTACGGCGACCACTTGGCAGAGATCTCAACCATCCGCTGCTTGAACGCTTTTTTATCTGTATCATCGAGATTGTACACCTTCTTCATCGCCACCTGGATGCCATAGTCGTCCACCGCAAAAACGTCGGGGCGGCCAAGCGTGAACATCAGCAGCATTTCAACCGTCCACCTTCCCACTCCCTTGATCTGCGTCAGCAGCTCGATCACTTCTTTGTCGCCCATCTTTCGAACCTTCTTATCATCAAGTCCATGCTCCAGCGCGAAGTGCGCCACATTCAGCACGTACAGGGCTTTTGCGTTCGACAGCCCGATCCCCCGCAGCTTGTCGAATGGCGTGTCCACGATCTGCTGCGGCGTGGGCTCCGCACCATCATAGAGCTCAAGGAAGCGCGTGAAGATCACTTTCGCCACCTTGGTGGATAATTGCTGGCTCATGATCGATGCGCAGAGGCGCAGCGGAATATTCTTGCGCGCCTTCAGAGAGATGGGTTCCTGCGCGGAGACGACCCGACCCAGCTTTCGATCCTTGGACAAGTGCCCGATATAATCCATGTGATTGTTGTTGCGCTGAATGTACGAAGAGTTGAGCACTGGCGCCGGCCGCATGCGGGAAGCATACCAGCAGCCCGCACAAAAAAGCGGCTGCCAGTCGGCAGCCGCTTCTGATTTAATTCGAGTTCGTCAGGCAAGCGTCCAGCTCATGGCACCGTCCTTCTCGTCCTTCAGCAGGATGCCCTGCGCAGCAAGCTGGTTGCGGATCGCGTCCGATGTGACCCAGTCCTTGTTCGCGCGCGCCTGCTGTCGAAGTCCGATCAATACCTGCATCACACCTTTGAGCTTTTCACCCTCGCCGCTTCCGTCCGGAAGCAGGCCGAGAATGTCCTCGACATACAGTTTCAGCGTCGAGCGCATGCTTTCGAAGGTCTCTTCCGACATCAATGCAGCGTCGGGGCTTTTATCCTTGATGCCGTTGATGACCGGTACCAGCTCGAACATATTTGCCAGCACTTTCGCCGTATTGAAATCGTCGTTCATGAAATCAGGCAGTTCCGAAAGAAGGCGTGCCACACTTGCATCGGCGGTCTCCACGCCTCCCGCAGGGACACGGGCAGCTTCTGGCATGCGCGGCGTTTCCTGTAGCCAGGCATAGGCATCCATCAGTCGCTTCAGCCCTTTCTCCGCCGCCAGCAACGCTTCATTGCTGAAGTCAAGCGTGCTCCTGTATTGCGTCTGCAGGATGAAAAAGCGCACCGTCATGGGCGAGTATGCCTTTTCGAGAAGGGGGTGATCTCCGCTGAACAGCTCGGTGAGCTTCACGACGTTGTTGTAGCTCTTGCCCATCTTGCGCCCGTTGATCGTGATCATATTGTTATGCATCCAGTACCGAACGGGCGCAGTTCCGTTGCAGATGGTGCTTTGCGCGATCTCGCTCTCGTGGTGCGGGAACTGGAGGTCCATGCCGCCTCCGTGAATGTCAAAGCGGGCGCCCAGGTATTTCGTTGCCATGGCGGAGCACTCGATATGCCACCCCGGGAAACCCTCGCCCCACGGGCTTTTCCAGCGCATGATGTGCTCGGGGGGCGCGGCCTTCCAGAGCGCAAAGTCTTCGCGGTTGCGCTTCTCTTCCTGCCCTTCCAGCTCGCGCGTGGTGTTGAGAAGGTCTTCCAGGATGCGGCCGCTCAGCTTGCCATAGTCATGCGTTGCGGCATATTTCTTAACGTCGAAATAGACGCTGCCATTTATTTCATATGCATATCCAGCAGCAATGATGGCTTCGATCATGCCGATCTGCTCCACGATATGCCCGGTAGCTGTGGGCTCGATGGACGGCGGGATCGTGTTGAACCGGTCCATCGCCCAATGAAAGAGATTGGTGTATTTCTGCACGAGCTCCATCGGCTCGAGCATTTCGAGAACGGCCTTCTTCGAGATCTTGTCTTCCGCCTCCCGGCCTTCTTCCTCGAAGTGGCCGGCGTCCGTGATATTGCGCACGTAGCGAACCTTGTAGCCGAGGTAGGTCAGGTACCGGTAAACGACGTCGAATGTGATATAGGGGCGGGCGTGCCCGAGATGGCTTTCGCCACTAACGGTAGGTCCGCACACGTAAAGGCCGACATGGCCGGGCACAATGGATTCAAAGACTTCTTTCTCCCGTACGGCGGAGTTGTAAATTTTTAATGAGCTCATGAGCGTGTTGAATGAAAATGATCGGATGGGATGGAAGCGCAAAGGTCCGCGCAGGGGCGGATCAGCAACAACAGCAGCAACAGGTATGGAAGCGCGTGGCGATCATGCAGGACAAATATAAGGGCTTATTTCGACAGACGGAGATCGGCCACCAGCATGGCGTGGTCCGACAGGTCACGGCTCAGGCGGTTAAACTGGAGCGCCTCGAACTCGTGGGTCGCGAAGATATAATCGATCCGCAATGTGGGCGAGAGACCGTTGAACGTACGGCCAATGCCCAGCTCTTTCTTGAGGAACACATCCTGGAGGTTGCCACGGATGGTGAAGTACGTGTATGAGTTCGGCACGTCGTTGAGGTCGCCGGTGAGGATGAAGGGATACGGGGAGCGATCGATCTCCGCCCGCACGATATCTGCCTGGTGCGACCTGATGACGGTGGCGGTCTTCACTTTTGAAAAGATACTTTTCGAGTTTTCCAGCAGGCTGTCGTCACGGTTCTTGATCTTTTCGATACGGTCGTAGTCTTCCTTGACAAAGCGGAACGACTGAAGGTGGGTCGTATAAACGCGGAACGTGTCCGGCCCACGCACGATGTCGGCGTAGATCAATGTTTCCGGGAGCCCCGGCCGTGGAAACCGCGTGATGCCGCTGTCGATGATCGGGTGCTTCGAAAAGATCGCCTCGCCGACCCATTGCTTGTAGCCATCCTCGATCCACGAGAAATAGGCATACGGGTAATCCATCTTGTCGCGGACGTAATCGAGGTTATCGTAGTAGGTGGAGTCGGTCGAATGAAAGAACTCCTCGAGGCAGAGGATATCGGCATGCTGGGCCTTGATCTGCGCCATCATTTCCAGGCGCTTCTGGCTTCCTTCGTTGTTGTTCCGCTTCCATTCAACAAAGCGGGCCACGTTCCAATGCACCACCCGCAGGGCGCCGGGTTGCTTGCGTGCCGCGAAGCTTTCGCTCTTGTGAAAAGCAAAGAAGACCGAGATACTCTTCCACCCCAGGATCATGGCCACGAGGGAGATGAACGCATAGCGGGGGCGGGCAAACAACCAAAAGAAAATGAAGAGCAGGAGTGTGCCGAGGAGGCCGGCGAATCCAAGTCCAAGAAAGGATATGATCCACCACTTTGTCGGGTGTAAGTAAGGGGCGATGCAGGCGAGGCCGAAGATGATGGCGGCTCCCACGTTCAGGACGATCATCATCCGTTTCAAGAACAGCCTCGGTTTGCCCCTCATTGACGCAATTTACGAATCTTCCTTACTGGCGCGCTTGAGGATCTCTTTTTCTTCTTCGCTCAGGGAAGCGTAGCCGCGCTGGTGGATCTTCTCGAGGATCTCGTCCACCCGCTGCTGCGTGACATTGCTGCTTTTTTTATACGGGGCGACGGTTGCTTTGTAATAGAGATCACTCTTCGGCGAGCGCCCTTTCGCCGGGCGGTCGGGGTTGAACAGGTTCGTGATCCAGTCCCACACATTGTTCATCCACTCGCCCCAGTCGCGGCCGCGCTGCAGCTGCGTGATAAAGAGAAAGCCCATGCCGGCGCCGGCGAGGTGAGCGATATGGCCTCCGGGGTTATCGTAGGGGATCATGGCCAGGTCGATGATGGCATAGAGCACGGTTAGGATCCACAGGGGGATACCGCCATTGATCATCGGGAAGATGCGGTAATCCGGGGCCACGGCGGTGGTGGCAATGGCAATCGACATGACGCCGGCCGACGCGCCGAGAGCATATGCATTGGGCAGGCTCTCACGAAGGCCGGGGATCAGGTTGAAGGCAGTGATATAGGCCACCGCCCCGGCGAGGGCGCCATAAATAAAGACCGGGATGAGCTTCTTTGTCCCGGTGAGATCCTGGAAGATATAGCCGAAGGCCCAGAGCCAAAGCATGTTTGAAAGGATATGCCACACATCGTCGTGGACCATGAAATGTGTGATCAGCGCCCAGGGCTGGCGGGCCAGCTGCGGCAGCGAGGCAGGCAGCATCACGTAGTGCAGGATCTGCTGGCCATAATGACCCCGGCCGGCCTCGCCGCCATACGTGAAGAAATAGACCACCTTGATGAAAGCCAGGAGCACGAACACCATCAGCTGCACGGCGATCAGCATCATCAGTGCGTTGCCGTCGGCGCCAATGGTGAGTCGTTTCCTGTTCTGCTGCGGGTAGTAAGCCATAGTGCAAAAATAAGATGCTAATAGAAGTGCCTGCGGTTGGTTTTCGACCAGATTAACACAATAATAAAGCCCGTCAGAGCACCGCCCAGATGGGCAAAATGCGCGACGTTATCCTGGTACACGCCAAGCCCGCCGAGGAGATCGATCAGCACATATCCAAGAACGGCCCACTTGGCTTTGACCGGCACGGGGATGAACATGATGAATAGCTCGGTGTTGGGAAAGGTGTAGGCGAATGCGGCCATGATGCCCATCACTGCGCCGGACGCGCCGAGCGCGGGGGAGAGAGCACCCGTGAGAGCAGTTGCCTGTGCGCTGTCGCCCCCATACGTTTGCACGGCATGCAGCAGCTCCTGGCAGCGGAAATACTGGATGCCCAGATGACAGGCTGCCGCCCCGACGCCACAGAGGAAATAAAAGAGCAGGAAGCGCTTCGGCCCCCACACGTTCTCAAGGATGCGCCCGAACATCCACAGCGCAAACATGTTGAAGATGATATGGAACATCATACCCGGCGAATGGGCAAACAGGTGCGTTGCCACCTGGTAGGGCTGGAACCCGTAATAGGGCTGCATTCCGGGCGAGTTCCGCACGATCTCCAGCAACTCCTTCGGCATCAGCGGGTACAGCATCAGGTGCTCCGTGAGGTTGAACTGCTTGCCCAGCGTGAGCTGTGCCACGAACACGAGCGCATTGATGATGATGAGATTCTTGACGATCGGCGGCATCGCCTCCGGCCGTGTATACTTGAAATTGCTCATGTTACGGGGGATTTTAAAGTCAGCTGCACAACGTTCTCGATGTGGTGCGTGTGAGGAAACATGTCAACCGGCCGCACGCGGGTGACGGCATATTTTTCGTCGAGAAGGGCGAGGTCGCGGGCCTGCGTCGCCGGGTTGCAGCTGACATACACGACGATCGGCGCTTCCATGTCGAGGATCTTTCGAACGAGCTTCTCATGCATGCCCGCGCGCGGCGGGTCGGTGATGATCACGTCAGGGCGGCCATGTGTGGCGAAGAAGGCATCGTCGCAAACCTCGATCACATCACCCGCGGCGAAATGGGTGTGCGCGATCCCGTTGAGCGCGGCATTTTCCCGTGCGTCGTCAATGGCGGCAGCGATCATCTCCACGCCCACGATCTTCTTGGCGCCGCGGCTGCAGAAGATGCCGATGCTGCCGGTACCGCAATAAAGGTCATAGACCACCTGGCTGCCGTCGAGGGCGGCGAACTCCCGCGTGATGCGGTACAGCTCGGCGCCCTGGGCCGTATTGGTCTGGAAGAATGACTTGGGACCGATCTTGAACCGGAAGTCCTCCAGCTGCTCGATCACGTAGCCCGGCCCCGCGTAGACCTGCGGATCGAGGTCGTGCATGGAGTCGTTCATCTTCACGTTGATGGTATAGAGAAGCGTCGTGATCTGGGGGAAGGCCTGCTGCACGAAAGCAAGCAGCGCGTTTCGCTTCTTCTCGCTTTCATCGCCCAGAACGATGTTGACCATCACCTCGCCCGTGGTGCAGATACGAACCTGCATCGTGCGAAGAAAGCCTACGTGTGCGCGGATATCGTAGAAGGTGAGACCTTTCTCGTAGGCATAGTCGCGGATGGTGTTGCGGATGGCGTTGGTGAGATCGTCCTGCAGCCAGCATTTTTCCACGGCCACCACTTTGTCGAAGAACCCTTTGGCATGGAAGCCGACCACGGATCGCTCACCGCGCGCGCGGTCGTCCTTGCTGAAGGTGCCGGGTGGCAGGTACTCTTTGGTGCTGAACGTGTATTCAAGCTTGTTGCGATAGAAACCGGTCTGCTGCGCGCCCGCGATCGGCTCGAAGGGAGGCAGGGATACCTTGCCGATGCGGGTAAGATTGTCCATCACCTGTTGTTGCTTGAAAACAAGCTGCTGCTCGTAGGGAAGCATCTGCCACTGGCAGCCGCCGCAGACCCCGAAGTGCTGGCAGAAGGGCTCGACGCGCTCTTTAGAGAAGGAGTGGAAGAAGATGGGATGTCCTTCGGCCCAGTCCTTCTTGCTTTTTGTCACTTGCACGTCCACCACGTCACCGGGAACCACCTTTTCAATAAACACGACCTTGCCTTCCTGGCGGGCCAGCGATTTGCCTTCCGCGGCATAGGCCTCCACGGTCACGTTCCGCAACACGATGTTCTTCTTTTTTCTCACGACGCAAAAGTAGGCAGGAACCACGAGGCAGGAAGGAACACGGGAGGAGAAAGGGAACAATCAGTGATCAATGATCGATGCTCAATGGTGAATGGGTC
>JAQBNP010000031.1 GCA_028288515.1 Flaviaestuariibacter sp.
CAGCCATATGACCGGGGTTATTGGGCCCTCGAGACGAAAACGCTGACACCGGGTAGCCGCTACCGCTTTTCCATCGATGGAAACGATCCACTGCCGGACCCGGCCTCGCTCGCGCAACCAGGCGGGGTTCATGGCGCGTCCCAGGCGGTCGATCTGTCTGCCTTCCAATGGTCGGATGGCTCCTGGCGCAATCATGCCCTGCAGAACTATATTCTTTATGAGCTCCACACCGGGACATTTAGTCCGGACGGAACGTTTGCCGGCATCGAATCCAGGCTTGACCACCTGGTCGACCTGGGCGTGACCGCCATCGAGATCATGCCGGTGGCGCAGTTCCCGGGGGAGCGAAACTGGGGCTATGATGGCGTCTACCCGTTTGCAGCGCAGCATTCCTATGGAGGCGCAGAAGGCCTGCAGCGCCTGGTCGATGCCTGCCATCAAAAAGGTATCGCCGTAGTGCTCGACGTGGTCTATAACCATCTTGGTCCGGAAGGAAACTACCTCGGTACTTATGGCCCGTACTTCACTGATAAATACAAGACCCCCTGGGGCCATGCGCTCAATTTCGACGATGCCGGCAGCGATGGCGTCCGCCACTATTTCATCGAGAATGCACTGATGTGGCTTCGGGACTTCCACGTGGATGCGCTGCGCCTCGATGCCGTTCATGCGATCAAGGACTTTAGTGCGGTTCATCTGCTCCGAGAGTTGCGCCAGGCCGTGGATGCGCTGGAAGAAGCAACAGGCAGGAAGCACTACCTCATCGTCGAGTCGGACCTGAACGATCATCGCTTCATCAACCCTCCGGAAAAAGGGGGCTACGGAATGGATGCCCAGTGGATCGATGAATTTCATCATGCGCTGCGCGTCACGGCCACAGGAGAGAAAACAGGCTATTATGCGGACTTCTCCGGGATCGCCCACCTGGCAAAGACCTACCGTGATGCGTACGTCTATGATGGCCAGTATTCGCCGCATCGCGACCGGACATTCGGCATACCGGCAACCGGAAACGAGGGGCGCCAGTTCGTGGTCTTTTCACAAAACCATGACCAGGTCGGCAACCGGATGCTGGGGGAGAGAACGAGCTCGCTGGTCAGTTTCGAGATGCAAAAGCTTCTGGCCGGAGCGGTGATGCTAAGTCCCTACGTCCCAATGCTTTTCATGGGCGAGGAATGGGCGGAACCCGCGCCGTTCCTTTATTTCGTCAGCCATACGGACCCGGATCTGGCGGAGGCGGTCCGTCAGGGACGCAAGTCCGAATTCGCGGCTTTTCATGCAGAAGGCGAAGCGCCCGACCCGATGTCTGTCGACACGTTTGCAAAGTCGCGCTTGCAGTGGGATCTCCGCAATGAGGGACAGCACCGTATCATGCTCTCCTTCTACAAAGAGCTGCTTGTGCTTCGCAGATCCGACCCGGTCTTCAGTCATCTGGATCGCAGCGGCGTCTCCGTAGAAACACGGGGCGCGGGCTTGCTGATCCTGCGCCGGTGGGCGGGAGAAAGAGCTCGCGTGTGCTTCCTGAACTTCTCAAAACACCAAGAGCTGGCCACAGCCAACATTGCCAAAGACTTGAGCCTCGTCTTTGATTCCGCCGCTGAAAAATGGAGTGGCGGTCACGTTGCCGATGAACAGGTCAGCAACGGACAGCCGGTGTCGATCGCCCCCGAATCTTTCCTCATTTATTCTCATTCCAATGCTTGACCCCGTTTCTACATACCGGATCCAGTTCCACGCCGGGTTCACGTTCGACGACTTCCGGAAGGTCATTCCCTACCTCGTTTCACTTGGGGTGCGGACGGTGTATGCCTCCCCGATCTTTGAATCCGTGCCGGGCTCAACTCATGGCTATGATGGCCTGAACCCGCATCGAATTAACCCGGAGATCGGGACGGAAGAGGAGTTGCGCGCGGTCTCCCAAACTCTGCGCGCGCACGGCATTTCCTGGCTGCAGGACATCGTTCCAAACCACATGGCTTTCCACCCCGGAAATGCATGGCTGATGGATGTTCTCGAGTCCGGCCAGCGATCGCACTATGCCCGTTTTTTCGATATCTCGTGGCACAGTCCCGTGCATGAAGGACGTCTCATGGTACCCTTTCTCGGCACATCGCTTTCCGAAGTGTTGGAGAAAGGAGAACTCACACTCGGCTTCGCCGACGGCCGCTTCTCACTTGCCTATTTCGATGCGGCCTACCCCCTCCATCCGGCGTCTTATCTGGCGATCCTGGCTGGTGACGAGGAGGTGAGTGATAATGGACGCTGGGACCTGGTCGAGGCGCTGGGCCAGCTTGATGAAGCAGACGACGACGAAGACTGGCAGGCCCGTTGGGCGGACTGGAAGGAACAATTCAGAACGTTCGGCGCTTCTCCCGCGGGCAGCGCCTGGATCACGAAACGCCTGAGCATCATCAACGCCAATCCGTCAATGCTGGAGGAGATCGCGGGGCAGCAGGTCTATAGCCTTTGTCACTGGCAGGAGACGGACGCACGCATCAACTACCGCCGCTTCTTCACTGTTAACGGCTTGATCTGTCTCAATATTCACGAGCCATCGGTCTTTGACGAATACCACCAGTATATCTACGGCCTTGTACGTGACGGCGTTTTCCAGGGGTTGCGCATTGATCACATCGATGGGCTTTACGACCCAACGGCATACCTTCAGAAGCTTCGGGCGCTCGTGGGAGAGAAGACATACGTGGTTGCTGAGAAGATCCTGGAAGCCGATGAAAGGCTGCCTTCCTACTGGCCGCTGCAGGGAAATTCAGGCTATGATTTCCTTGCCCTTGTGAACAACCTGTTCACCAACGCCGTCGCTGAGGGTCCGTTGACACGCTATTACCTCGGTTTAGCTGGTGACTACCGAACCGTGCAACAACGTGTGCGGGACAGTAAAGCGCATATTCTCTATCACCATATGTCCGGCGAGCTGGAGAATTTGTGTCGCTTGTTCCATGACCAACACCTCGTTGACGGGGAGCGGCTCGAACGCATCGGACCGGACCTTGTCCGGCAAGCGATTGGAGCCTTCCTGATACACTGCCCGGTCTATCGGTTTTACAGTGCGATCCTGCCGCTCGTCGGAGAGGAAGCACATGCGACGCGAACGATTTTCGAGGCCATCCGCCAGACGGAGCCCCATCTCTCCGAAGCCATCGACCTGCTGCAAGAGTGCTGGCTCAAGCGACCTGCGGCGGGCGATGAAGCCTACAACCTGCGGGCTGTCCATTTCTTCAAGCGGTGTGGCCAATTCAGCGGACCGATCATGGCAAAGGGTGTCGAGGATACGTTGATGTATTCTTACAATCGCTTTATCGCACACAACGAAGTCGGTGATGCAGTCGACGCGTTTGGCATCACCGTCGATGACTTCCATCAGCGGATGAAAGAACGCCAGGAAACCTGGCCGCTCTCGCTCAACGCAACATCGACACACGATACAAAGCGGGGGGAAGATGTCCGCGCGCGCCTCAATGTACTTACCGACCTCGCCGGGGAGTGGACCACAGAAGTTGACAGGTGGATGGAGTTAATTGGAACGGCTCCCGGCAAGAACATGCCTGACGCGAATGACGTTTATTTTCTGTTTCAAACAATTGCCGGCGCTTACCCGATGCCCGGCCAGGATGTGTCAGACCTGCTGCCTCGCCTCGGCGAATACCTTGTAAAATCCGTGCGCGAAGCAAAGCGGCATTCGAACTGGACCAGCCCCAACGAAGACTATGAGCAGGCATTTGTTGCCTTGGCCGGCCGCTTGCTGGACCCCGGCAGTCCCTTCCTCTGCCAGGCCCAGCCCTTTCTGGCGCGTCTGGCCGACCATGGCATTTTGAATTCCCTCACGCAGGTTCTGCTGAAGTTTACACTGCCTGGTGTGCCGGATGTCTACCAGGGCTGCGAAAGCTGGGACCTGAGCCTCGTGGACCCCGACAATCGGCGCCCGGTTGATTTCGAACAGCGGCAGCGCTGGCTACGCGAAATCGATGAGGGCGGTGAGGAAGTGGAGCTGAAAGGGTTGTGGGAGGACCGGTACAGCGGACGCATCAAGTTATGGCTCGTACGAAAGCTATTGCAGATCCGCTCCCGGAACGCGGCCTTGTTCCAATTGGGCGAGTATGTTCCGCTTCGGGTGACCGGTCAGCACAGCGCTCATGTGTTTGCATTTGCACGCCGCGCCGGCTCGACGTGCCTGGTGGTCGTAGCGCCGCTGCGGATGGCCGCCCTTCGTCCGGATCCGGAAACGCGTGTTGATTGGGCAGACACATGCATAGATCTTCCTGCCGGCCTTACCGGAACCTGGAAGGAACTGGTACACGGGACCGAAGGCGGCAGCAAAGGCCAGATCCATGTGGCCGAGCTTTTTCGGGAGCTGCCGCTCGCTGTTTTGGAAACGGAAGCGCTCCTGAACAGCAGGAGCGCCGGAATTCTCATGCACCTGACCAGCCTGCCATCGGCCTACGGGATCGGTGACCTGGGTCCGGAGGCGGATGCGTTCGCAGGTTTCCTGCAGCGATCACGCCAAAGCTTTTGGCAACTTCTTCCGATCAACCCAACCGAGGCAGGGCAGGGGCATTCACCCTACAGCTCAACCTCAAGTTATGCAGGAAATACGCTCCTGATCAGCCCGGAACTCCTCGCCGCTGACGGGTTGTTGACCACTGAAGAGCTTGCTGCCTCCGTATGTCCACGGTCGGCGCAGGTGTCTTACAGGGACGCCGAGCGCGTGAAAAAAGAACTGTTGCAAAAAGCATGGGAACGGTATTCGGCATCCACGAAGAGCGATGCGGAGTTCGACGCCTTTTGCGAGGCGGAAGGGTCATGGCTCACCGACTTTGCGCGGTATCGCATCCTGAAAGAAGCCAACGACGGCAAGCCATGGTATGAATGGCCCGACGCCTTCAAGCGCCGCGACGAACGGACCCTGGCGAAACTTGACGTTGCCAGTGCAGACCTGATCCGACGCGAGAAATGGTGGCAATACCTGTTTCACCGGCAATGGGTGGCATTCAAGAAAAACTGCAACGACCGCGGTGTGCGTCTCATCGGCGACCTGCCCTTTTATGTCAGCTACGACTCCGTCGACGTCTGGTCAAACCAGGGGCTCTTCAAGCTCGACGAAGCCGGTGCGCGCCTTGGCGTTGCCGGGGTGCCACCCGACAGCTTCAGCGCCGATGGCCAACTGTGGGGCATGCCCGTCTTCCGATGGGATGTTTTGCGCGAATCCAACTATGCGTGGTGGATCGAAAGGCTCCGGAAGAACAGGCAGTTCTTCGACCTCGTCCGACTCGACCATTTTCGTGCCTTTGCTGCGTATTGGGAGGTGCCCGCTGGCGCAGAGACCGCAAAGGAAGGCGCCTGGCAGGAAGGCCCCGGCGCGTCATTCTTCCAGGTGGTACGAACCGCCCTTGGGGAGATGCCCTTCATCGCTGAAGACCTCGGCGAGATCGACGACACCGTTAGAAAGCTCCGGGACGACTTCGGGCTGCCCGGGATGAAGATCCTTCAGTTCGCTTTCGGCGACGACCTGCCGCGGTCCGAATACATTCCGCATAACTACGGTCCGAACTTCATCGTCTACACCGGAACGCACGACAACAACACGACGCGCGGCTGGTACCGCGATGAGACCAGCGCCGACATGCGTCACCGCATCGACCAGTACATCGGGGAACACGTAACGGAAGAATCAAGTCCGTTCGCGCTGGCTCGACTCGCGTACGGGTCGGTTGCCGGAACGGTGATCCTTCCGCTGCAGGATGTCTTGGGTCTCGACGCTTCCGCCCGAATGAATACACCGGCATCAGCGGCGGACAACTGGGGGTGGCGCCTGCTGCCCGGCCAGCTAACCGATGCCAGTGTGCGGCTCTTGAATGAATGGACACGAATCTTTAACCGACGCTGACACATGAATACGCCCAAGAACGTCTGGATCATTGACAATGCGTTTTACATGCCGCAACTGAAGCGCTGGCGCCGCATCTGGCTCTACCTACCCGACGACTATGCTACCTCAAATCTCAGCTACCCCGTTCTTTATATGCATGATGGGCAGAACTTGTTTGAGGAATGGAGCTCCTTCGGAGAGGAATGGCAAGTGGATGAAACCATCGACGGCATGCAGAAAAAATCGATCGTCGTAGGGATCGATAACGGCGCGGGGCACAGGATCAACGAATACAAGGTCGAAGACCACCCCTCACACGGACCTGGTGAGGGACGCGCATACCTGCGGTTCATAACCGATACGCTCAAGCCCTATATCGATGCACATTTCCGGACACGGACGGACCGTGCGTCAACAACGATCGCGGGGAGCTCCATGGGAGGGCTCATCTCTTTTTACGGCGCGCTTCTGCATCCGGATGTGTTTGGAAACGTCGGCGTGTTCTCGCCTTCCTTCTGGCTCGCCGGCGCCATTGACGACGTTATCTCTGGATCGATGGCCGGGAAAACAGGCTGGCCACGGTTCTATTTCTATGCGGGCGAGAAGGAAGGAGAGAAGATGGCGGATCATGTGCGTGAGGCGGCCAGCTTGCTTCGGATGGCGGGTGCGGAGGTGCAGGAAGTTTATGACCCGAATGGGGAGCACAGCGAGGAGAACTGGCGGGCACAATTTCCCCAATTTTACGAATGGACCCACAGGGACGCTCATAAATAGCTCATAATGTAGACAATACACATTAACTATTGTTGAGTCTCGGCAAATACAGGCCAGTCAACAATTCACATGAAAAATTGACGGGGTAAAAAGAGGGGCAAAAAGAGGTGTGGATACATGAGCATTTAAACTGATGCGTAAGGCACGTTTTTTGTTCAGGTTTGAGCATGCTTCAAGTCCTCCAAACCAACACAAAGCTCCGCAAGGCCGATCGCCTCCGGGTGGTTCATGTACACGAGACGATCTCAACGAAAGAAATGCGAAAAGCAGACCAGAATTCCGGCACCGATCCGGGCGCTTCGCCTGTTCGGGGATTCTTTTTCGACAACCGCTCCGCGTATGTTCGCAGCAATTACTACCCCGATGGTCCCGGCGGCAATTACCAGGGCCTGTAATATTCCTGTATCCTTATTGAATCAGCTTATTCCGGATTCGCTCCATCAGATCGGCTTTGTAGGATTCGCCGATCAGTACATCGGCAGTCACTCCCTTGATGAGAACGCGGTTCCCCTCGAGCCCGCTGATCTTTCCCAGCGGGATGATAAAAGACTTGTGAACGCGTATGAAATTGCGTGATGGCAACCTGGTCTCCAGGTCTTTCAGGTTTGTATACACCATCGTCTTTTGGCCTCCCCTGAAAATGGCCACGTAGTTTTTCATTCCCTCGATATAATCAATATCCGAAAGGTCGATCTTGAGCAATTTCCCTTTCGATTCCGTCTTAACGAACAGGTAGTCATCGGCGATCTCATCCGTCAGGTTGTGTGCTTCCTCGCTGTGTGCCTTCACCGCCTTCTGCACGGCTGTCAGGAATCGCGGAAGGCGAATCGGTTTCATGAGGTAGTCGATCACGTCGAGTTCGTAGCCTTCGAGGGCGAACTCGCTGTAGGCGGTCGTGAGGATCACGCGGGCCTTGCCCTGTATGGCTTTGATGAAGTCGATCCCCGATAGTTCCGGCATCTGGATATCAAGGAACACGAGGTCGACAGGCTGCGTCGCGACGACCTGAAGGGCCTCGATTGGGTTGGTGCTCGTGCCCGTCAGATGGAGATAAGGCGTCTGGCTGACATAGTGCACGAGAATGTCGATCGCATGCTGCTCATCGTCTACAATCAGGCAATTGATCATAATTCTGTAATGATAAGTTCGGTCGTATAAATGTCGGCAGAATCCTTGACCTGCAACATATACCTGCTGCCGTAAGCGAGGTCCAGCCGGTTGCGTATGTTGGACAGGCCGATGCCCGTTGAAAGCTCCTTGGGCCCATTCTTCTTCTTGTTGCGGCAATAGAACTGGAGCCGTTTGCCCGTCACCGTGAGGTGGATCTCGATGGGCTGTTCGACACTTTTCAGGTCGCCGTGCTTGAAGGCATTTTCAACGAGCGTGATCAGCACGAAGGGAATGATGGTGCTGCCGTTCACGACGCCGTTCACGTCGAAACTGACGGTGAGACTGTTGCTGTATCGGAGCTGGTTGATCTTGATCACGTTGCGGACGTGCGCGATCTCGTCCTTCAGCAGGGCTTTCCCGTCTTTCAGGTTGGCGTCGCTTAATGCATACCGCATGATGTCGGAAAGCGTCAGGATCCCTTCCGACAACTCCGGCGAATAGGGCAGGGATTTGGCGTACAGGAAATTCAGCGTGTTGTGGAGGAAATGCGGGTTGATCTGCGCCTTCAGGAAATTGAGGTTCGCCTGCGACTTTTCCACCTCGAGCTGCATCTTTTGCTCTTCCAGAACCTTGCGCTGCTTCCGCTCGTCGCGCAGCGTATTGACATAGGCGAGAAAGAGTGCAACCGCCGTCATGAATACGGCAGACACCGCGTATGAGAACAGCATCATCCCGGTTGTCAGCACCTCATTGGTCGGCTTGCGCGGTGGAAAGATCCTGTCCATGACCATATGGTAAATGAAGATGGAAAGGATCGAGATCAGAAGAGGCGGAAGGAAAGCAAGAAAGGATTTTTTGCGGTTGAAATACCGGTGAAACGCATTGAGAGTGATCGTGAAATACAGCGTCGTCAATGATACGCAGAGAATGTATTTCAGGAGGTTTTTCCAGGTGAAGAAGTCGTGCCACGTGTAGCCTTCCATCGGGAAGGTCATCGACACGAGAATGCCCATGATGAAGAAGAAAATGTAAACGGCGAGTACCACCCAGAAGACTTTCCGGAAGCTGTAGCGCTGGTCCTCGTTATTGAAAATAGAAAAGCTCATACTGGTATTCGATCTCAAGATAAGGCAATGAGTCGTTCCTGGAACAGAACGCATCGCGCAGAAGCGGCCACTCCTGCGCGATGCGTTTAAATGGATCGCTTATTGGCCGATGCCGATGCCGCCGTTGCCCGATTGGGTCCGCTTCATTTCGTCTTCGGCGCCGGAGCTAC
>JAQBNP010000117.1 GCA_028288515.1 Flaviaestuariibacter sp.
GAAAAAAGAGCAGAGCATTGAAGCGATGCACCAGCTGAAGCAGCAGGCGCAGCGCATGAAGGAAGCGCTTCTTCGCGGGAAGCTGAACGACTTTGGTGAGATCCTTGACTACGGCCACCAGCAAAAAAGACAGATGGCGGAAGGCATCACGAACCCGTTGATGGAGGAAATCTATGAAACGGCAAAGGCCGCAGGCGCTACCGGGGGCAAGATCTCCGGTGCCGGCGGCGGAGGCTTCATGACCTTCTATTGTCCCGCCAATACCAAATACAATGTCATTAAAAGCCTGGAGCGTTTTGGTGGGCACCATAAGCCTTACCTGTTTACCGAGCACGGGCTGAAAACCTGGACCATTTAAATGTGACTATGGAAAAGATCAGGACACTTATACAGGCGTCGATCGATGTCAAGAAGCAGGTGCTGGAGAACGAAGAATTGCTGCGGGCTGTCGATACCATTGCCAATGTGATCGTGGCATCGCTGCAGGCAGGCCACCGCATTTATTTCTGCGGAAATGGCGGGAGCGCGGCGGATGCCCAACACCTCGCTGCGGAATTCTCCGGCCGCTTTTATACGGACCGGCGCGCCTTGCCTGCCGAGGCACTCCACTGCAACACATCATACATGACGGCGGTGGCAAACGATTACAGCTATGATGTCGTCTATGCCCGGCTGATCGAAGGGATCGGCAGCAAGGGAGACGTGCTGGTCGGCTTATCGACATCGGGAAATTCAGGCAATATCGTCAAGGCGTTTGAGGCGGCCCGCGCGAAAGACATTGTAACGGTTGGACTGACCGGCCTGAGCGGCGGCGTGATGAAAGGCCTGAGCGATCACTTGCTCAATGTCCCGTCGACCGACACGCCACGGATCCAGGAAAGCCATATCCTGCTGGGGCATATTGTTTGCCAGCTGGTGGAAGAGAGGTTCTTCAGTAGTGAATAGTCAATAGTGAACAGTGAACGAGGTCGTTTCAATGCAGGAATTTTTCAGGAAACAACAAATGTCTTCGAAGGCTACGGCAGGGTCTTTATTTTCTATTGACTATTCCCTATTCACTATTCACTCCACCAATTCGCTCACCACTCACCACTGACCACTCAGCACTGACTACATGCACACCACAACCACTGAAGCGATCATCCTGGCAGGCGGGCTCGGCACCCGCCTCCGGTCGGCCGTGCCTGACCTCCCGAAGTGCATGGCTCCCGTGGCAGGGCGTCCTTTCCTGGCCTATGTAATCGACTCGCTCAGGAGAGAAGGGATCCGCCGCTTCATCTTTTCACTGGGCTACCGCGCGGAAGACATCACCGCTTTCCTTGCATCGGAATTCAAGACGCTGGACTATACGATCGTGATCGAAGAAGAGCCACTTGGTACCGGCGGCGCCATTGCTCTCTGCCTGCCGCAGGTGAAGGGAGCCACCGTTCTTATCGCCAACGGCGACACTCTTTTCCGGATCGACATTCTGGCCATGGAAGCCGTACACGAGGCAACCGGAGCCGAATGCACGCTGGCACTGAAGCCCATGAGGGACTTTGACCGGTATGGTGTGGTCACCCTCTCTGAGAATGGCTCTGTGACGGGGTTCCAGGAGAAACGTGGGTATTCGGAAGGACTCATCAACGGAGGGCTTTACCTTCTTGGCAAGCACCAGTTTTCAGCGCGTCCATTCCCCGAGAGGTTCTCTTTCGAAAAAGACTTTCTCGAGCCTGTCGCCACCGCTGGCGCCCTGTCCGGATGCATCCAGGAAGGCTACTTTATCGATATTGGCATCCCCGAGGATTTCCACAATGCACAGGCCGACCTGCAGCTCCCCCCTCTCGACCTGTCAGCCCCGGATAAGAGCTGGACGCTCTTTCTCGACCGCGACGGCGTGATCAACGAGGAGCATGTCGGCACCTATATCCTCCACTGGGGCGAATTCAGGTTCAGCGAAGGCGTGCTCGACGCAATGAGGATCCTGGGAGAGCGCTTCGGTCGCATCATCATTGTGACAAACCAGCGCGGCGTGGGACGGGGCCTGATGAGCGCCGCTGACCTCGAGCGTATCCATACCGAAATGGTCCGGGCCATCGAGGACGCGGGCGGTCGTGTCGACGCCGTCTATTTTTGCACCGATACGGACCCAACCAGCTTCAACCGCAAGCCAAACCCCGGCATGGCGTTCCAGGCCGCCAGCCATTTCCCGGAGATCGACCTGTCACGCGCCATCATGGTCGGCAATAAACCCAGCGATGCCCGGTTCGGGCGTGCTGCCGGCATGCACACGGTGTTCGTCACGACAACGAACCCTGGTCAACCCTACCCGCACCCGGACATTGACCTGCTGCTCCCGTCGCTGCCGGCGTTCGCCCGTGCGCTTCAATCTTAAGATACTTTTTAAACTATATTTCCGTTCTTAGAGGTGCATTAAAGCAGTTCACCGTGAAAAAAACCTTGCTCTTCCTGGCGCTGTCCCTGTTCTTCGTGACTGCCCTGCCGGCACAGAAGATCGCGTCGGCCGACCTGCGCCAGCTGCGGTTGAAGGAAGATTCGCTTCGCAAGCTTTCCGAAAACCTTACCCTTGATTCATTGACCGCAGGTCGTATGCGCAGCGACAGCCTTTTCGTCCGTACGCTGGTCCGAAGCCTTCAATACAAGAATTCATTTTATTACCCTTTCGACTCGGTCCTGGGTGTATCCCACCTCTACGCGCCCGATAGTACCTTCCGCATCTTCACCTGGCTCATGAATTTCGATGGGATCTACTCTCGCCAGCGTGGCGCCATCCAGATGCGGACACCGGACGGGTCACTAAGATTGTTCCCATTGAGGGACGTATCCGAGTTCACAGAGAATGCACTCGATTCGGTGCGCACGAAAGACAATTGGATCGGCGCCGTCTATTACAATATCATCAAGAACAGCTGGAACGGAAAACCCGTCTATACATTATTTGGTCTCGACGACAACAATGTCCGCAGCAAGAAAAAATGGATCGAGACGTTGACCTTCGATGAGCGGGGGCCGCTGTTCGGCGCCGTGTCGTTCACGTTCGAAAAAGACAGTGTGAAGCGGGCGCCGCAACGCCGGTTCTTCATCGAGTACAAGAAAGAAGCGACGACGCTGGTCAATTTTATCGACGAGCAAAACATGATCCTTGTCGACCACCTCGTGTCCGAATCGGACGAGCCTGAACTCGCCTACACACTGGTACCCGATGGCGACTCCGAAGCATTCAAATGGGAACGCGGCCAGTGGGTTCACATCGATAAGGCATTCACGTACAAGGTCGATATGACCGGAGCCGATCCCTACCTCGGCCGCCCGCCGGTGGGTGATCCGATCCTCGACGCAAAAGGCGTCAAGAACGAGGAGAAGCTGAAGGTGAAAAGCGAAGAAAATAAAACGAAGGTGAAGAAGAAGGGCGATTAGGTCAATCAAATCTCCTTATATAATAGAAAGTGTCTTTTCGCATCGGCAGGTTTTGTTCGAAAGCCTTGTTGAAAACCCGCCTGACAAAGTTCACGTTCGAGGTTGAATCCGGCAGTTTGAAAGTCGTATCCCCGCGAAAATACACACTCGCCATATTATAGAATTGATATTTCCTGTCGGTCTCCTTTTTGTAGTAGCGAAAGCCGTGGTCGCTGAAAAACAGGATCAGCGGGGGTTTCCGTGAA
>JAQBNP010000137.1 GCA_028288515.1 Flaviaestuariibacter sp.
CGCGCTACGTGGCTTGGTGGTTCAGATTCTTTCAAAGAGCACGTTTCGGGTCCCTGCGGGATGACAGGCGGCGAGATGCAGGTAGGCGGGTGAGAGTTATGAAGGTGCGGGATGTCTATGGAGGGAAAGGTGCAAACATGCGTCAGCATGACAGCGTGCGTAACGCAAGGGCTCCCTCGCGGGGCGCTCGGGATGACAGTCCGAAAGTGCAGAGTGGCCACAAATCTAAAATCGTCAATCCTCTTTGTGCTCCTTTGCGCTCTTCGCGGCGTCGTGGTTCAAAGAGCAGGTTTCAGGTCCCTGCGGGATGACAGTCTGGAGGTGCTGATCGGCGCGGAGAGTCATGACCGCCGGATGTTTTAGGAAGGAAAGGTGCTGACATGCGTCGGCATGACAGCGTGCGTAACGCAAAGGCTCCCTCGCGGGGCGCTCGGGATGACAGTCCGAAAGTGCGGAGTGGCCACAAATCTAAAATCGTCAATCTAAAATCGTCAATCCTCTTTGTGCTCCTTTGCGCGCTTCGTGGCTTCGTGGTTCAAATTCTCCCTAAAATCCCACCGTGCCCCCGCGATATTCCTCGTTATTCCGTATTCACCATCTACTTTTGCCCATGACCTTCTCAGACCTCAAGCTTTCACGCCCTTTGGCCCGCGCCCTCGACACACTCGGATACACCACGCCCACCACCATCCAGCAAAAAGTCTTTTCCCCCGTCATGAGCGGCGTGGACATCTGCGGCATCGCGCAAACCGGCACCGGCAAAACGCTCGCCTACCTTCTGCCCCTCATCAACAGCTGGAAATACGCAAAAGAAAAGAACCCCCAGGTCCTTGTCCTGGTGCCGACCCGCGAGCTCGTGGCACAGGTCGTGGAAACGGTTCAATCCCTCACCGAGGGAATGGGCTTCGACGTGATCGGCGTCTACGGAGGCACCAATATCAACACGCAGGGAAAGCAGCTGCTCGGCGGCTGCGATATGCTTGTCGGCACGCCCGGTCGCCTGTATGACCTGGCCCTGTCCGGCGCCTTCCGCCTGAAGGGCATACGAAAACTGGTGATCGACGAGGTCGACGAAATGCTCAACCTCGGCTTCCGCCCGCAGTTGATCAATATTCTCGACCTGCTTCCGCCCCGCCGCCAGAACCTCCTGTTCTCCGCTACGCTCGTTCCGGAAGTGGAAGCGATCCTGGGCGACTATTTCAACGAGCCCCTCCGCCTGGAAGCCGCGCCCGCGGGCACTCCTGTCGACGGCGTCACGCAGCTGGCCTTCGCGATCCCCAATTTTTACAGCAAGGTGGCGCTGCTCAAGCTCCTCCTCGATACCGACGAATCCATGAGCCGCGTGCTCGTGTTCGTGGCCACGAAAAAGCTCGCCGATGCCCTCTTCGATGCGCTCGACCCCGACATGCCCGGCGCCCTCGGCGTCATCCATTCCAACAAGGAGCAGAACCACCGCTTCAATACCGTCAAAGCCTTCCGCGACGGCACCACGCGCGTCCTCATCGCCACCGATATCGTGGCGCGCGGCATCGACATCGCCTCCGTTTCGCATATCGTCAACTTCGACCTCCCCGAGATGCCGGAGGCCTATATCCACCGCATCGGGCGGACCGGTCGCGCCGATCAGAAAGGCATCGCCTATTCCTTTATCACCGAGGACGATGCGGACGCCCGCGCCGCCATCGAGGAGCTGATGAAGCGTCCCATTCCGGACGCGCCCCTGCCTGCCGGCCTGCAGGTGACCACCCGCCTGGCCGACTGGGAAGTACCCGAGGTGCCGATGCGCGAGCTCTCGACCAAGCTGCCCAAGAAAGACGGGGGCGGTGCAGCCTTCCATGAAAAATCTGCCCGGAACCGCAAGGTGAACAAGCGCGTCAGCCGCAAAGAGCAGATGAAGGCCAAGTACGGCAAGCCCATTAAGAAGAAGGGGAAAGGGTAGGGCGATTTTAGATTTCAGATTTCAGATTGGGCAGATTTCGGATTTCTGCCTTCTGACGCGAGGAGTGTCCTCCTGGAACCGCACCTCTGCGCTCCTTCTGTTTCCCGGCGACTTGGCGGTCCGATTCGTAAAAGACTTTAAAAACGTGTCAAAAATTTTATTGTAAATCAACGCATTACAAAGGTGCGTTGCAAAATACCTTCTCAATTCCTTGGGCCGTACACCATGGAACGGTATCTTCGCGCCTCAAATTTTTAATCGAGACCACGGGGATGGCCGTGGCAAAAAACAAATCTCATGAGCAAATTACATTTTACAACCAAGCATGCGAATGCGGCTACCGTACAACGTAAATGGTTCGTTGTCGACGGTACCAATCAAACCGTGGGACGTATGTGCGCTCGTATTGCTGCGATCCTCCGCGGCAAGAACAATGCGTACTACACCCCTCACGTCGACACCGGCGATTACATCATCGTGATCAACGCGGAAAAAGTGAAACTGACCGGGAACAAGATGGACGAGAAGATCTACGACCACTACACAGGCTTCCCCGGCGGACGCAAGGAAGAGGTCGCCAAAGACCTTCAGAAGCGCCGTCCCGAGGTCCTCATCGAGCGCGCCGTGAAAGGCATGCTGCCGAAGAACCGCCTTGGCCGCCAGATGTATAAGAAACTGTTCGTGTACGCAGGTCCCAATCACCAGCACACGGCACAGCAACCCAAGGAACTCAAATTTGATCGCTAATCAAACAACCGATTCAACGATTTCGATCCTGTAACGACCGGTGAGCCGGAAGAATCAGAAATCAGAAATCAGAAATCCTGAAATTTTTAAAATGGAAAAGCAAAAAAGCACGACTAACAGCGTAGGTCGCCGAAAAGAAGCCGTTACGCGGATCTTCATTTCCAAAGGCTCTGGCGCCATCACCGTGAACGATAAAGACTACAAGGTCTACTTCCCGCTCGTTTACCTGCAAAACCAGGTGGAGCGCCCGTTGAAGACCGTTGAGGTCGCCGACAAATACGACATCAAGATCAACGCAACCGGTGGTGGCGTGAAAGGCCAGGCGGAAGCAGCAATGCTCGGTATCGCCCGTGTCCTGATCGAGCTGAACCCGGAATTCCGCCCGGCCCTCAAAGCCGCCGGTCTCCTCAAGCGCGACCCCCGTTCCGTGGAGCGCAAGAAATTCGGTCACAAAAAAGCACGTCGCAGCTACCAGTTCTCCAAACGCTAATTCGATTCTTCAACTCTTTATTCAATTACCATGGAACAAAATACTTCCTTGCAACAGCAGCTTCTCGAGGCAGGCGTCCACTTCGGTCACCTGAAGAAGAAGTGGAACCCCAAGATGCTTCCCTTCATCTTCGCCGAGAAGAAAGGGATCCACATCATCGATCTGAACAAGACCACGGAGGCTCTGCAGGAAACCGCAGCCGCCCTGAAGCAGATCGCACGCAGCGGTAAAAAGATCCTCTTCGTCGGCACCAAAAAGCAGGCGAAAGACATCGTTACCGAATGCGCCCAGCGCGTCAGCATGCCGTATGTTACGGAGCGCTGGCTCGGTGGCATGCTCACCAACTTCAACACCGTTCGCAAGAGCGTGAAGAAGATGCAGAGCATCGAGAAAATGCTCGGCGACGGATCATTCGATTCGATCACGAAAAAGGAGCGCCTGACCCTCAGCCGCGACCGTGAAAAAATGGAAAAGGTTCTCGGTGGTATCGCCCAGCTCGGTCGCGTCCCGGCTGCCCTGTTCATCGTTGACATCGGCCATGAGCACATCGCCCTGGCGGAAGCCAAGCGTCTCGGTGTGACAACCTTCGGCGTCGTCGACACGAACTGCGACCCGAACAAAGTCGACTTCGCGATCCCCGCGAACGACGACGCAACAAAATCGATCGCGATCGTAACAAACTATATCACTGCCGCCATCGCGGAAGGTCTCGCCGAGCGCCAGGCCGACAAAGATGTGGACGGTGAGGACGGCGGCAGCGATGCCGACAACGAAAAGCGCGCAGCCCGCATGGAAGCCGAAGCAAATGCTGAAGGCGGACGCGGTGGCCGTGGTGCCGGTCGCGGACCAGGCGCCGGCGGTGCAGCAGGCGGTCAGCGTCGCCGCACACCAGGCGGTGCCGGTGGTGGCGTCGGTCGTGGCCCGGGCGGTGGACGCCGCTAAGGAACACGATGAGGGTGCAGACCTGTGGCAACACAGGCATGCCATCTTCATGACTTCCGTTCAATCAAATTCAAAACAAGGCGATGTGCAAATGATGACCTCATTTGCACATTTGCCTATTTGCAAACTTTCAAATTGATCTTATGTCAACAGCAACAGTTACAGCCCAGGATATCAATAAGCTCCGCCAGGCAACAGGCGCGGGCATGATGGATTGCCGCAAAGCTCTCACCGAGACGAACGGCGATTTTGAAGCGGCCATCGACTGGCTCCGCAAGCAAGGCCAGAAGGTAGCAGCCAAGCGCTCCGACCGCGAAGCAAAAGAAGGCGTGGTGATCGCCCGCACGACAGCCGACAACAAGACCGGCTTCATCGTCACGATCTCCTGCGAGACCGATTTCGTTTCGAAGAACAGCGACTTCGTTGCCTTCGCCCAAAGCATCGCCGACGCTGCCGTCTCCAACGACGCGAAAAGCGCCGAAGAGCTCAACGAGCAAACCGTCAACGGCTCCAAAGTATCCGACATCATCAACGACAAGCTGACCTCGATCGGCGAGAAGATCGGCATTGCCCGCTTCGAGCGCGTAGAAGCGCCTTACGTCGCCTCCTATATCCACGGCGCCTACCGCATGGGCGTTCTCGTTGCCTTCAACAAAGACGCAGGCGACACCGGCAAGGACATCGCCATGCAGATCGCGGCCATGAACCCCGTTGCTGTTGACGAGTCATCTGTTCCTGCAGAAGTGGTTGAGCGCGAGAAAGGCATCATCATGGACCTGATCAACCAGGATCCGAAGATGGCCGGCAAGCCACAGGAGATGCTCGAGAAGATCTCCCAGGGTAAGCTGAACTCCTTCTTCAAAGAAAGCACACTCACGGCCCAGGCCTTCGTGAAAGACAGCGGCAAATCCGTCGGCGATCACCTGAAAAGCGTTGACCCCGAGCTCAAGGTCATCAGCTTCAAGCGTGTTGCCCTCGGGTAATCCACCTGGAACTTATAAAAACGCCCCGCCGCCAGCGGGGCGTTTTTCTTGGGGGAACGGCCGGCAAACAGGTCACGCAAAGCGCGCAAAGAAGCAAAGGAAACCGCGAAGAAGTCCTCCTGTGCGCTCCTTTGCCTTCTTCGTGCCTTCGTGGTTCGATCTCTCCTGATTTCTCATTACATTTACCGCAAAACTGACACTGTCTTAAATTACTACGTATGAGAAAAGGGATCCTTATAGCCGGACTGCTGGCCATCAGCGCGGGAATCGTGAACGCGCAAAAATCGTATTCGGCCGGCATCAAAGCAGGCGCAAACATCTTCAACCTGAAGGAAGACAAAAAGGGCGGCTTCGACTACCAGACCCGCACCAGCGCCAACGCAGGTTTCTTCTTCCACATCCCGATCATGGGCGGTTTCGGCCTTCAGCCCGAGCTCCTCTATTCCGGTGAGGGCGCGAAGTTCAAAGACACTGTCGCCAAAACATCAAACACCATCCGCCTCCAATACGTGAACATCCCGGTGATGATCCAGTACAACACGCCCTTCGGCCTCACGGTCGAGGCAGGTCCACAGCTTGGCATCCTCGTACAGGGCAAGCAGGTGATCGACAAGAGCGGCTCCAAGAGCGAGCTCGACCTGCTCAGCAAAAACCTGAAGGTCACACAGCTCGCGGTTGCCGGCGGTCTCTCTTACCACTTCATGCGCTACGGCATTTATGGCCGCTACGTGCACGGCCTCTCCAACCTGTCCAAGGTCGAGACCGACCCCAAGCTGACATCCTCTGGCTTCCAGGTGGGACTGTCGGTGTGGTTCAAGCAATGATGAGAAGTGAATAGTCAATAGTGAATAGTGAATG
>JAQBNP010000168.1 GCA_028288515.1 Flaviaestuariibacter sp.
TCCTCACCTTTTCCAATGCCCAAGGCCAGTCACCTTCCTATGTCAAAGCCGCCACGGCCGCGGAGATCCCGTGGGAGCGTTACACACCCAACAGCAAGCGCTTCATCGTGGCCGGAGAGGCCCACCACGTCTCCAGCATCTACCCGTTTCAGCTAAGCCATATCAGGTACCTCGCAGCCCGCGGCTTCAGGCACCTTGTCTGGGAAGTCCCTTTTTCCTACAGCCTTATTGCCCAGGCCTACCTTGATGGAACGGATTCGCTGCTCAGCCAGCTGTCGTGGTCGGTGGAGGACAGCGTTTACTGGACCGGCCTTCGGGCCCTGCAGGCTTCATTGCCGGCCGGGGGCAGGCTTTATCTCTGGGGCCTCGACCATGAGCTCGGCGATACGCCTGGAGCATCGTCGCGCAAAGCAAACTACAAGCAGGCTCTTCGACTGCTTGCCGACGGTCGCGGGCCGTTGCCGTCAGTGCTGCGCAGCGGCTATGCATCCCTCGACACGGCGACAACCACAGAAGCCGTCACTGCGATAAAAAAAGGTTTCCAAAAACTGCTGCCGGACCCTGCCGTCGCTGCTTTTTTCGGGGATCGGTTCATCGACTTCGCCATCCTCGTCAACCGGATGGACCACTATGTCGTCCGCCGCAACGACGAAATGCTGGCCGCGTTCACGGAGATCTGCCATCTGCACGGCATCGACAGCACCGCGAAGTTTCTCGGCCGCTTCGGCTGGGGCCATACGGGCCGGTCGGCGCGGCAGTCGATATCGTGGCTGCTGGAGAATGACCCCTCTTCGCCGGTCCGCAACAGCACGTTTGTTGTCGGCGTTTATTATCTCAACTGCTTTTCATACCACCCATTGAAAACGGTTGTCGCCCACCAGGACGGCATTGGCACCACCGCAGCCCAGAAGAAAGAGCTGGCCGCGCTTGACAGGACGGACCCGGCGCGCATCAGGATCCTGACCTGGCCCGAAAACGAACAGCGGAAAGGGTGGGCTGAGGATGCGGATGTGCTGTTCGTGTTTTCGGGCTTTCCCGGTGTTACGCCCCGGCAAAAAAGCCAGTAGGGGAGGAAAGGATGGTCGTGCAGGTTGCGGGCTCCGGATTTCGGGGAGGATGATTTGCGGGAACTGCGCGCGATCCAATGTCTCTTTACAAATCTGCGATCCGCGATCTGCAATCCGACACGGCATTCGGATTCATTGCCCGCAGATTTCTCTTTACTTTGCAACCCTGCATGAAACGCCGTCTTTCGCTCCTCCTGTGCCTCGTCCTGGCAACGGCTGTGTCCCTGGCGCAGAACCCCGACATCGACCTACTGCGCAGGCTCAACCTGCACCGCAACCGCTCCCTCGACAGCGTGCTGATCGCGATCACCGAGTCGGCGGCACCCCTGGCGTACAGCCTTCCGCTCCTCCTGCTGCTTGTTGCTCTTTGGAAACGGCGGGCCGCGCTCCGCGAGAAGGCAATGACGATCATCCTGTCAGCCATCGTTTCGCTCCTGCTTTCAACCTTTATCAAAACACTGGTGCACCGCACGCGCCCCTTCATTACCTATCCCGATCTCGAGAAATTATCGACGGGCGGCAGCGGCTCCTTTCCGTCGGGACATACTGCTGATGCGTTCACCCTTGCCACCTCGCTCACGCTGGCCTTTCCGCGATGGTGGGTGGCCGGACCGGCCTTCGCATGGGCGCTGACGGTTGGCTATTCGCGCATGCACCTGGGTGTCCATTACCCGTCGGACGTGGCGGCCTCCCTTGTACTGGGCACGGCCTGCTCATGGGTTGTGTACACGATACGTACACGGCCGCACAGGTCGGGGCTGCCCCGCAAGATTGCATAAAGAAAGGGCCGCAAAAGCAGCCCCTTTCATACCTCGTACGCAAATGAAAACTCTTTATTTCTGGTCGGCCGGTGCTGTCGCAGCCTGCGTGCCAGCCGTATTCGCAGCGTCGACCTTTGTTGCCGTATAGAAGGTCACCTTTGCTTTCGTTTTTGTTTTCGCGGTCTTCACCTTGACCTTGGTCTCGACGTCAGCCGGGGTTGCTGAAACGGCAGCCTGTCCGGCGAAGATGGCGGCAGGGTCAGCCTCGTTATATGCGCCGAGAGCAACATTGAGGGTCGATGTTTCCTGATCAAACACAAGCGTTCCTTCCGGGATCTGCTTTCCGGCGGATGTCTTCTGTGACAGGATGCGGTAGGTGCCCGGCGCTTTTTTCAGGTAGGCTTTGAATGTGCCCTGCGGAAGGCCGCTGATCCACACGATCCCTTTGTTAGCGGAGTCGAGCGCGATCGAAACGGTGCCGGCATTTTCGGTTCCGGATAACTGGTAGGTGCCGATCACCGGAAATGATTTTTGAAGCGTCAGCGCTTCGGGCATCGGCAGAAGCTTGTACTTGGCCGCGATGGAATCGCGTGTCGATTGTGCCTGGACGGTGGCCGTCGCGAACAGCAGGGCTGCAGCGAAAAAAAAGGTGTTTTTCATGTGTTAGCAATTCTAAAAGTTAGAGAAAGGGTGTTTTCGACCCTCTAATGGAATATTGTGCCAAAATTTCTACCGGGTTAAACTTTTCGGGATTTCTTACCGGTGAAAGAAATTTCCGGCTCCCTGCCGCACCGTATCTTCGCTTACTAAAAAATTTGGGATCGGGTGAAAAAAACAGCGACGAAACAAGAGCCGGCGGTCATTGCCGAACAGGAGTTCATTGAGGTCTACGGGGCGAGAGAGCATAACCTGAAAAACATTGACATTTCCATTCCGAAGAACAAGCTGGTGGTCATCACGGGCATCAGCGGGAGCGGTAAGTCCTCGCTCGCTTTCGACACCATCTATTCCGAAGGGCAGCGCCGCTATATGGAAACCTTCGGCGCCTACGCCCGCCAGTTCATCGGCGAAATGGAGCGGCCCGATGTTGACAAGATCACCGGCCTGTCACCCGTCATTTCCATCGAGCAAAAAACCACGAACAAGAACCCGCGCTCGACCGTCGGCACGGTCACGGAGGTATACGATTTTCTCCGCCTCCTGTTCGCACGCGCCGGCGAAGCCTACTCCTACAACACCGGAAAGAAGATGGTGAAATGGAGCGAGGACGAGATCGTCAATAATATCTACCAGAAATACCGCGACGCAAAGATCACCTTGCTCGCGCCACTCGTCCGCGGACGAAAAGGACACTACCGCGAGCTCTTCGAAGAGGTCAGGAAAAAAGGCTTTCTAAAGGTTCGCGTCGACGGTGAAATCAAAGATCTCACGCCGAAGATGCAGGTGGACCGTTACAAGATCCACGACATTGAGCTGGTGGTCGATCGTCTCAAGGTCACTGCCGACCTCCGCACTCGCGTGAGCCAGAGCGTGCAGCAGGCGCTGAAGACCGGCAAGGACCTGATGTTCGTTTCGGTGGAGGACGCAAAGGGACAAGCAACCGACGTGGCCTACAGCCGCCAGCTGATGTGCGAGGACACGGGCATCTCTTACGAAGAGCCGTCACCGAACTCCTTCTCATTCAACTCACCTTACGGCGCCTGCCCCACCTGCAAAGGACTCGGCCAGGTCTATACGGTTGATATGAGCGCGGTGATCCCCGACAAAAGCATCAGCATCAATGACGGCGCGATCGCACCGCTCGGCGGCGAGCGGGAAGCCTATATCTTCCGCCAGGTACAAACCCTGTCGCGGCGCAACAAGTTCAGCCTCGACAAACCCCTGAAAGACCTTCCGGAAAAAGCGCTCAACCTTATTCTCTATGGGCGCGAAAGCGACCTGACGGGAGAGGAGCTGCAGTTCAACGATGACGCCATCCCTGAAACGTATGAAGGCGACTTCGAAGGTGTCGTTAACCTCGTCAAGCGCTGGTTTGCCACCAGCACCAGCGAAGCCATCCAGCGCTGGGCGGAAGGCTTCATGCAGCTCAGCACCTGCGGCACCTGCCGCGGCGCGCGCCTGAAAAAAGAAAGCCTGTGGTTCAAGGTCGACGAGCGCAATATCGCGGAGCTCAGTGAGCTCGACCTCGTACAGCTGGTCGAGTGGTTCACCGGCATCGAGGAGCGCCTGTCGTCCAAGCAGAAGATCATCGCCAAAGAGCTCGTCAAAGAGATCCGCGAGCGCCTCCAGTTCCTGCTCGACGTAGGCCTGACCTACCTCATGCTCAACCGCCCGACACGGACGCTCAGCGGTGGCGAATCGCAGCGGATCCGCCTCGCGACACAGATCGGCTCGCAACTCCAGGGCATCACTTATATTCTCGACGAGCCGTCGATCGGGCTGCACCAGCGCGACAACCAGCGGCTCATCGCGGCCCTGCAAAACCTCCGTGACATTGGCAACAGCGTACTCGTCGTGGAGCATGACAAAGACATCATGCTCGCCGCCGACCACCTGATCGACGTCGGTCCAAAAGCAGGCTTTCATGGGGGCCGTATCATGGCCCAGGGAACCCCGGCTGAAGTGCTGAAGCAGGACACGCTGACGGCACATTACCTCAATGGCGAGCGCCAGATCGCCGTGCCCACCGAACGCAGGAAGGGCAACGGAAAGGAGCTTGTCCTAAAAGGCGTCACCGGCCACAACCTGCACAACGTTACCGCCCGCTTCCCGCTGGGGAAGCTGATCGTGGTAACAGGCGTGAGCGGCAGCGGGAAATCGACCCTGATTACCGATACATTGTACCCCATCCTCTCCAGGCATTGCTACGACTCGACGATGACGCCGATGCCCTACAAAAGCATTACCGGCCTGGAGCAGATCGACAAGGTCATCGAGATCGACCAGTCGCCCATCGGCCGCACCCCACGCAGCAACCCGGCCACCTACTGCGGGTTTTTCACGGAGATCCGCCAGCTTTTTGCCTCCATCCCCGAAGCAAAGATCCGCGGCTACGCGGCAGGCCGCTTTTCATTCAATGTCAAGAGCGGTCGCTGCGAGGTTTGCGAAGGCGGTGGCATGCGCGTGATCGAAATGAACTTCCTTCCCGACGTCTACGTTCACTGCGAGAAGTGCGGCGGCAAGCGCTACAGCCGGGAAACCCTGGAGATCCGGTACAAAGGCAAGTCCATCGCAGACGTCCTCGACCTCACGGTAGAAGAGGCAGTCGACTTCTTCCAGAACATACCGTACTTATACCGGAAGATCAAGGTGCTCCAGGACGTGGGCCTCGGCTACATCACCCTTGGCCAGTCCGCTGTAACACTGAGCGGTGGCGAAGCGCAGCGCGTGAAGCTCGCAACCGAGCTGGCGAAGAAAGACACGGGCAAGACCTTTTACATTCTTGATGAGCCGACCACGGGCCTTCACTTTGAGGACATCCACCACCTGCTGGAGGTTGTCAACAAGCTCGTGGACCGCGGGAACTCGGTGCTGATCATCGAGCACAATATGGACGTGATCAAAGTCGCTGACCACATCATCGACATCGGGCCTGAAGGCGGCTCCGGCGGCGGCACCATCCTGTTTGAAGGAACGCCGGAAAAGCTGCTCAATGTGAAAGAAAGCTTCACGGCGCGCTACCTGGCCGATGAGCTTAAGCCTGTCAAAAAGAGAAAGTCGTGAGTGGTCAACTCACGACTTTCAAGAACTCCGGTAATCCGGACTGATACGATGAATAAAATTTTCAGGGTAGACTGTCGATAGGGAACGGATTAGGCTTTTGCCAGGATTTGAATTTTATTACCGAGTCTGTCGGTTACCGGGAATATCATTAGAAGAACGATGGGCAGCGCATCTGCCGCATGGATCGTCCGCCGGCTGAATTCCAGTCCTGCAGTCTCCAGCCCATCCGAAGCGTTGTTGCAAAGAACGCATCATTTTGCTTGGCGTTACCGCGCTGGTCACCGGCGCCGCTGATCCGTGTCAGCGTTCCGCCGGGAACAAGGTTCTCGCGGTTGTACAGCTGGTTGGCCATCGCCGTCTGCGTGGGCGTAAGGTAGTTTGCAAAGAGACTCGGGTCGATATAGTTTGTGCTGACGTCGTCGATATAATCGGTAAATGTCTTGCGGTACAGCAGTTCCATTCCAACAAAGAAATT
This sequence comes from Flaviaestuariibacter sp., assembly GCA_028288515.1. GTDB lineage: Bacteria > Bacteroidota > Bacteroidia > Chitinophagales > Chitinophagaceae > Flavisolibacter. The sequence goes on from JAQBNP010000168.1 coordinate 6,027, forward strand.
CTCTTTCAGGAAATACTTGAAACCTGCGCCCACGGGGATCTCCAGCTGGGTCAGCTTGTATTCTTTCTTGCCAAATTCCTTCATGCCCTGGCCTTCCAGGCGAAGGGGCTGAAGAGGCACCCACGTCTTCGTGCCATCGGGCGCGATATACTCACCTTTGGGGTTGAACCTGAAGGCGCCGACACCACCGATCACGTACGGGCGAAACTTACCTTTCAGTCCTTCGTACTGCTCGATGAAAACACTTGGTGACACTTCAAAGGCAAGATAAGCCTCCCAAACATTGGAGCGGAACTGAAGGTTGCGGTCTTTGCGGAAATGTTCGTTGCCGCCGTGATCGTTGATCAGCCTGTCATAGCCTTCGAGCTTTCCCTGGTTGATCGCCAGGCGAACGCCCAGGAACTCCGCAGGATAGACCTGGATGAAGGCGGTCTTCATCAGGTTGATCGTAGGCATGTTCAGGTCTTTCAGGAAGCGGGTACCAACGCCGGCATTGCCACCGAGATCGCCAAGGAAAAAGAGGGGACCGGCACCAAAGCCAGCCTCAACTTTTCCGTTGCCTGTGGTGATGCTTTGCGAGCGAACGGACGCTGAAAAAAAGAGGGAGAGGAGAAGGACAAACGCACCTTTGACGGGTAGAGTTGTTCTCATAAGGATAGTGGTTTAGATTATCGGATAGTCATTCGAAAGTACTTCGTTCCTCGATATTGCGCACCGGAGTGCTAATTTTTTTTTAAAAATTAAGAACAACTACTGAGTGACCCTTAGTAAATATACGAAAATTACGATTTTATCATATATATATGCGGGATGCCGTCCTCCAGGTATGGCTCACCGACCTGCGCAAAGCCGAACGCTTCATAGAATTTTTGGAGGTAAAGCTGCGCCCCGATGCGGATCGCTCCACGACCACATACGTCATACAGGGAGGAGATGGATTTCGTAAGAAGCTCTTTGCCCGCCCCTGTTCCGCGGGCGGCTGGTGATGTCACCACACGCCCGATCGAGGCTTCCTCATAGATATGGCCTGGCGGCACGATCCGGGTGTAAGCGACAAGCTGGCCGCCCCGCCGCCCCTGCAGGTGCCAGGAACCGGCGTCCTTTCCATCGGCGTCCTGGAACACGCAATTCTGCTCCACCACGAAGACCTCGTTCCGCAGCTGCAGGATGTCATACACCTCCTGCGGCGTGAGGTCCCCGAAGGGCTTCAGGCTCCAATCGATTTGCATAGCGCAAAGTTAGCGGCCGACGCCGGGAACCACCGGCAGGCTTTCATTAGCTGTTGAACCGACCGACTGAACTGCGAAAAAGTAGTTGTCTTTTGAATAGGGAAGGGTCGCCGACGTGGAAGTGGTGAAGATCTTTTTCTGCCAGACGGGCCAAGAGGTTTCGCGCATGAGGATATAATAACCCACAGCCGTGCCCGACTTCGGCGCCTTCCAGGTGAGCGTCGTGCTGTTGGTCAGGTTGCGCGTCTCCACCTTGACCTCCTGCGGCACCGAGGGCGCCTTTGCCAGGTTGGCCAGCGTGGCCAGGTTGACACCGGTGTTCTTCCGGAGGTACTCAAAATCCATGAACTCGGGGAGGTCGCCATAGACCACGCCTTTTTCAGTGCGGAGGTCCTGGTGCTGGTGGTTGTAGTTCTCGTTCATTTCCGTGAGACGCACGGCGGTATAGCCTTTCGCCACGAAGGGCGTGTGGTCGCCGCCGCGCAGGAAGCGGTCGTTGCGGTAGATGAGCACCACTTCCAGGTTGTCTACGTACCGTTCGCCGACCTCCTTGACGTAGCGCGCCAGCTGGCGGGGACGGCCATCGTTCTCGAGGCCAAGGTTCCGGATATTCTGCGCGATGCGACCTGTATCCGTAACGGTGAAGGCCTCGCTGAACACACGAAGGCGGGTATTGTCGATGAGATTCGTTTCGCTGCTGTTGTTGCTGCCCATGATGTCGTTGTTCAGAAGGGCGTCGATATTCCAGCCCTTCGACTTGGCGCTGTTGGCCAGGAACGTAGACCCGAGCAGGCTCTGCTCTTCGCCGCTCACGGCAACAAAGATGATCGTGGCCGGAAACGAATGGCGGCTCATGATGCGTGCGCATTCCATCACCGCAGCAACGCCGCTGCCATCGTCATTGGCTCCGGGCGCATCTGCCGTACGGTTCATCACGTCCGTGACGCGACTGTCGAGGTGGCCGCTGATGATGTAGACGCGGTCGTCGTTGGGGTCGGTGCCTTTGAGTATGGCCATCGCATTGCCGAGGCTTGTTGCCGCATCCACGCGGCGCCCGTCAGCCGGCAGCGTCGTCGTATCGACGAATGCGGTGAGACGGCCATTGCTCGCGCGGCCGAACTCGGTAAACCGTTTTACCACCCATTCGCGTGCTGCCCCGATGCCGCGCTTCTTGTCCGTCGTAGTGCTCAGGGTGCTGCGCGTGCCGAAGGAAACAAGCGAAACGATATAGGACCGTAGGCTGTCGGGCGAGATCTCCTTCACCATGCTTTCGATCTCCGCATCGCGATGGATCAGGGTCTGGGCAGGAGCGGAGGAAGCGGCAAGGACGCCGAGGGCGAGGGTATAAAATGCTTTTCTCATGTGTGTTGATTGGGGAAACCGGGAACGAATCTACGACAACTTCAGCGTCGTCAGTAGCCGTATTTGTCCTTCCAGAGACTCCGCAGGAACTTGCGCAGCTCGTCCTCCCGCGGCGTCTGGCCCGGGTCGTAGAACGTCGTCCCGGCAAGCGCATCCGGCAGGAACTCCTGCTCCGTAAAGCTGTTCTCATAGCTGTGCGCGTATTTGTAATTCTTTCCGTAGCCGAGCTTTTTCATGAGTCCCGTCGGGGCGTTGCGGACATGAAGCGGCACGGGCAGGTCGCCTTCCTTGCGCACCATGTCCAATGCTTCCTCGATGGCCATATAGGACGCGTTGCTTTTGTGTGAGGAGGCCAGGTATGTCGCGCACTGCGCCAGGATGATCCGCGATTCGGGGTAACCGATCTTGTTCACGGCGTCGAAGCAGGCATTGGCCAGCACGAGGGCGGTCGGGTTCGCGTTGCCGATGTCCTCAGAAGCGAAGATGACCATGCGGCGGGCGATGAACTTCACGTCCTCACCGCCCTCGATCATTCGCGCCAGCCAGTAGATGGCACCGTTCGGGTCGGAGCCGCGCATGCTTTTGATGAAGGCAGAAATTATATCGTAATGCTGCTCGCCGCTCTTGTCGTACAGGGCGATGCGTTGCTGCGCGATGGCCATCACTTTGTCATCCGTGATCGTTACCGTCTTGGTGCCGGCAAGCCCGTCAACGACGAGCTCGAACAGGTTGAGAAGCTTGCGCGCATCACCGCCCGAGATAGTGAGAAGCGCTTCGGTTTCTTTCAGCTTCACGTTTCGTTCCCCCAGCCACTCGTCCCGCTCGATCGATTGCTCGAGAAGCCTGACGAGGTCTTCGTTGCCAAGGGGCTTCAGCACATAGACCTGGCAGCGACTGAGCAAGGCGTTGTTGACCTCGAAGGAAGGGTTTTCTGTTGTGGCGCCGATGAGAGTGACGACGCCTTTTTCAACGGCACCGAGCAGGGCGTCCTGCTGCCCCTTATTGAACCGGTGGATCTCGTCGATGAAAAGAATGGCGCCGGTGAGCTTTTGCGCCTGGGCGATGGCATCCCGCACTTCCTTGACGCCCGCGCTGATGGCGCTCAGTGTAAAGAAGGGAACGGCAAGCGTATGGGCGATGATGTTGGCGATTGTCGTTTTGCCGGTGCCCGGCGGTCCCCACAGGATCATCGAGGGGATCTTTCCATGGCCAATGGCGGTTCGCAGGACGCTGCCTGTGCCTGTCAGGTGTTCCTGCCCGACCAGGTCGTTGAGTGTCTGGGGCCGCATGCGTTCAGCCAGTGGTGCGGTCGGATTCATGGTTCAAAATACGCAAGAATCGGGCTGCGAAAAACGGGCCGGGGAAACTGGATAAAAGCGAGCTGTTCCTTACGGCATATACTGCCGGATAAATGCCTCCACTTTGCCGTACGCGATCGATGTGTTGGCCGGCGACCAGATGCCGTGTCCTTCCGTCGGGAAGAAATAATACTGGACGGGAATACTGTTCGTGGCAAGCTTGTCGCGCAGGGTGGTCGACTGTGCAACAGGGACGATGTCGTCCATGCCTCCATGGAGAAGCAGTGTCGGCGGACTCTGCGCGCCGGCGAACGTTAGCGGGCTCGATTGCTGGTAGCTGGCCGGGTTCGAGGCCGGCGTGCCATTCATCAGCAGCTGCATGCCCAGGATCGTGAGATTGGTCGTTTGGGCGTTGTACATGCCTGCCATGTCCGTGGGACCGAAAAACGAAACGACGGCTTTCGGGCGAACGGGACTTGCGTATTTATAGGCTTGCAGGAGAGCCAGGTGTCCGCCTGCGCTGGCGCCGAGAAGAACCCACCTGTCGGACAGGCGATAGTCCATGCGATGGTCATACAGGTAGGTGAGGGCGGCTTTGATGTCCTGCTCCTGGGTGGGGAAATGATTGGCCGAGGCCGAGGCAAGTCGGTAGTTGACGTTGACCAGAGCATAGCCCGGGAGGCGCTTTTTGAGCGTGTCCATTTGCGCCGTGAAGTCGGCCTTGTCGCCTTCGATCCAGGCGCCGCCATGAATGAGCACAACGACATTCGTACTGTCCACATTGCGGCCTGCCGGGAGAAACACATCCATTTTCTGGAAGGCGTCCGTACCATAGGCAACGTTGGCGCGTGTTTCCGCAGCCAGGGACGGCGTTTGCCAGGAATCGTTTACGTCCTTCTTGCCGCAGGAAACGAGCAGCGAGAAGGAGATCAGAAGTAAAGACAGATGCTTCATGGTGGTGACCCGGTTGAGCCTTAAAAATACGATCCTCATCCGTAAGAAGATTGGAACATTCGGCGGATGGCCTTCCAGGCCGGTTAAGGCACGTGTCTCTCCAGGAACGTTTCGATCGTATCGAAGGAGCCCGTCAGTGTGGCGCCATACCAGCCATGGCGCTCAGCCGGGTAAACGACCAGCTGGTGTGGAACGCCGGCGCTTTCGAGGCGGGCTGCCAGTGATCGTGATTGGGAGATGTCCACGACAGGGTCTTTGCCACCATGAAAGATGAGCGTTGGCGGCGCCTGCGGCGTGACGAAGCTGACCGGGCTCGACTGCAGGTAGAGGTCACGGTTGCCTGCCGGTGTCGTTCCCGTGATCATCTGGAGCGCCACCGGTACAAGCGGATGCCAGGGCCGCTCGTACATTGCGAGAAGTTCCGTGGGACCGAAAAAGTCGATGACTGCCGCGATCCGCGGTGTGCCGTACTTATAAGCCTGAAGAAGCGCAAGGTGGCCGCCTGCCGACGCGCCGAGCAGGACAAGCTGCCGGGCATTGATGTCATACCCGGCAGCGCGGTCCGCGATGAAGGAAAGCGCTTTGCGGATATCGTTTTCCTGGGCGGGAAACACGGTGCCGTTGTTGGCGAGCCTGTATTCGAGATTGAAGATGGCGTAGCCTGGCATCCGCTTGCGGAAGGCAGCGATCTGCGAGCTGAAGTCGGCCTTGCTGCCGCCGTTCCAGCTGCCGCCATGGATCAGGACAAGCGATTTGGTAGCCTGTGCGGAACGACCTGCCGGCAGATACACGTCCATGCGCTGGGCAGTATCGGAACCGTAAGAAGCATCAGTGATCGTGTAGGGAGCGGAAGGGGACAGGGGTGCTGCGGATTGCGAGCGGCTGTCGCAGGATGGTAGGATCGACATAAGGAAGAAAGCTGCCAGAAGCGTTTTCATAGGAATCCTTTCCCTGTGCAAGTTTGATGCCCGCGGTGTGGAAGGATTCGTTAAGAAATCAACTCTCGAAGCCTGCAGCCACTAAGAACAGAAGACACAGAGCTGGAGTATGCTCAACTAAGTGTGTCAATTTAATAATGATTAAATTGATATACGATGGAAAAGAAACCATTTGATTTTGATGCCTTTGTAAAGGAAGCCGGAGAGCAGCTTCGTTCGGGCAGGCCTTTGG
>JAQBNP010000061.1 GCA_028288515.1 Flaviaestuariibacter sp.
ATTTTTTAAAGCCCCGTCGCCGGGGCTTTTTTTATGGGCAAAAAAAAGCGGCTGACCGAGGTCAACCGCACGGGTGCATTCTTCACGGGTTAGCCGCTTTATAGTTGGGTCCTTCGCAGCGTCGCGATCACAAATTCATTCGTCACGGTCCGTTCCGGTTCGCTGGTCAAGGGGTCGAACACAACAATACAGCAACCATGCCATTTTAGGACGCGTTTCATTTAAGGGGAAAAACGGCGCGGGTCGCACCGGGTGAGCGGTCGAGCGCGGGTTTTCAGCCAGGAACTGATGCATCTTGTGGCAGTGTTTCCCTGTAAATTTCTGGGCGCGCATGCGGTTATTGCCCCGCCATATGGCTGGTGGCATGTTTTTTCCTGCTTTCAGTAAGGAAGGTCCGCCTGTGCGACAAGCTCGCCGGCCCCCGCTATTGGCTTCCGCTCACAGCTAAGCCTTATTAAATGAAATTTGACTTTTTCAGCATGGCAAAACGTGATATCGTGGTGATCGGCGCCTCCGCGGGAGGCATCCTCGCCCTGACCGAGCTTTTACAGGCAATTCCCGAAGACTTTGATGGATACATGTTCGTGGTGCTTCATGTGTCGCCGTTCTCCCCGAGCGTTCTCCCGCAGATCCTGAGCCGCTCCGGGCGGTTCAAGGCCAAGCATGCGCGCGACGGCGTGAAGATGGAAAAAAACATCATTTACGTGGCGCCTCCCGATCACCACCTGCTGATCGAAAAGGAAACGATCCTTGTGAAGAAGGGACCGAAAGAGAACCGCTTCCGCCCTTCCATCGATGCGCTGTTCCGCTCGGCGGCTTACAGCCATGGGTCGCGCGTCATTGGCGTTGTGCTCTCCGGTATGCTCGACGACGGCACATCGGGCTTGTGGACCATCAAGCGCCTCGGAGGCAAGGCGCTGATCCAGGACCCGGCCGAAGCCGAGTTCCCGCACATGCCTCTGAATGTGATGGAATACGTTGAGGTGGATCATATGGCGAGCCTCGCTTTCCTTGGTCCCAAGATCAACGAGCTCTCAAAGGAAGAAGCCCCAAAGAGCCCGGTCCTGACCGACGAGGAGTTTGACCAGCTGAATATGGAGGTGCACATTGCGGCGCAGGACAATGCCTTTGAGATGGGCGTGCTTCAAAAAGGCAAGGATACGAATCTTGTTTGCCCGGAGTGCAGCGGCGCGCTGGTGAAGTTCACCGAGGATAAGATCGTGCGGTACCGGTGTCATACGGGACATGCTTACAGCGATAATGCCCTGCTTGCGAGCGTGACGAAAGGCATCGAGGAGAATATGTGGAAGGCGGTGCGCGGTCTTGAGGAAGCGATCATCCTGCTCGAGCAGACCGCCCGCCAGTTCGAAGTGGCCGGCAAAGAAGAAGCGGCCAATATCTTTTTCTCGAAGGCCCTTGAGACCCATAAGCAATCGCAGACCCTTCGGAAATACCTGTTCGAGCAGGACAGGTTCAGCGAGGATATGCGGTTCAAGAAAACAGGCGACCAGTCCTGACGCCCTCGTCAGGCATCTTCACGCGTGCCATCCGCCTGGGCGTCATCGCGGCGCTCGCGTGGGCCGCTGCCGGCCGACCGGCGCGGAGAATCCACCTGCGGGGTTTCTTTGGTATAGGTTTCCATTTTACGATCGATGGCGACGCCGATGGCGCTGACGAATTTGCGCTGGCTTTGCAGCTCGCGCCACGATGTACCGTTCAGCAGGCCCTGGTGCAGAAGCCGGGATTGCTGGAGATAGAGCGCCTGCAGGTCCGGAGCGGACATGGCCTCGAGTTCTGCCTGGGTGATGGATTGATCGTTCAAGACATGAAGGTAAATGCAGGGGCGGACGCGGCCCGCTGCAACTTATGCACCTTGTGAGTGTCACGTTCGGAGAGGGTCCTGATCCGGCGATGTGCATAAGCCGCGGGTCGCGGCGCGCGCCTGTTTGCGGTGCTTCCGCGGTATGATTTTTTTAGCTGTGCCGTGCATGAAACCTGTCTTCACGACCAAGTCCGCAACCATTCACAAAGTCGACTACAACGAAAAGGAAAAGACGATGGAGATCGAGTTCCGCAGCGGCAACGTTTACCGGTACTACGGCGTACCGCCGCGCATGTGGAAGGTGTTCAATCTCTACATCGAGTGCGAGGGATCCGCCGGCTCTTTCTTTAACGAGTACGTGAAGAACCAGTTCACAAGCGAGAAGGTTCGCGATGCCGGGCGTGACGAAGAGTAAGCGGTTCGTCCTGGCTCGTCTACCTTTGCGACGGCATGAAGCAGTCCCCTAAAATATCTGTCAAAACAGACCGGTACCGTCGCCTTGTCGCCGCCCGCCAATATATGGAGCGGCACTTTGATTCCTCCCCTGCCCTGCCCGCGATTGCCGGCGCGGCCTGCTTCTCTCCCTATCATTTTCTTCGCCTTTTCAAGTCCGTCTACCACCAGACGCCAGGTCAGTACCTCACAGCGGTCCGACTCGCCCGGGCAAAGGCCCTTCTGGCTTCCGGCGCGGATCCGCGCACAACATGCCTGGCCATCGGCTTCGACAGCATCGGAACCTTTACCACCCTGTTCAAGCGGGCCACCGGGCAAACACCCGCTGCCTACGGGGCTGCCTCCCGTCAGCGACGCTCCGACATAGCCGCAACACCTCTTGCCTTTGTGCCCGCCTGCTTCGCTGCTGGCAATGGCTGGACAGAAAAGCGCAAGATTGAAGAAGCACCCTGACCTCTTCCGCGCCATCTTTGCGTCTTAACCATTTTGCCATGATCACGCGACTGAACCATGTTTCCGTATTTGTCCTGGACCAGGACAGTGCCTTTGATTTTTATGTCAACAAGCTCGGTTTCACTGTGCACACGGATGCGCCGATGGGGCCCGGCATGCGGTGGCTTACGGTTTGTCCGCCGGAGCAGCCGGAGCTGGAGATCTCGCTGATGGCGATCCAGGACGGCATGCTCTTCAAGGATGGCGCGGCGGAGCAGATGCGCGCGCTCGTAACGAAGGGAACCTTCGGCTTCGGCGTGTTTGAGTGCGACAACCTCGAGGCGACCTACGAAGAGCTGACGGCCCGTGGCGTCGTCTTCAAAAAGCCGCCGACGCGTGAATTTTACGGTTACGAAGCGCTGTTTGTCGACGACTCCGGGAACTGGTTCTCGCTGGGCGAGAAAGGATGAATGGATTTACGATTTACGATTGACGATTTTAGATTGGTGGACACTCTGCAACTTTCAGGCTGTCATCCGGCAGGGACCCGGAACGGGCGCTTTGAACCACGAAGCCACGAAGAGCGCGAAGGGGCACGAAGGAGGGCATGGTGAGTGGTGAGCAGTGAGTGGTGAATTGTGAATCGTGAATGTCGCGGTCTAAGACTGTCATGCTGACGCATGTCAGCACCTTTCCCTCAAAAAGTGCAACCTACATCCGAGGGCCGGGTCGTTTCTACAGGTCACTTTTTATTCTAATGCCTGGTTCGCATTCTGCCAGTCGCACCCCTCGCGGATTGAGAAAGGTGCTGACATGCGTCAGCATGACAACCCTGTGGTAGGCCGTGTCATCAATGTACATGGCGAACTGCTTTTTAGCCTCACTGGCGTCCCCGGCTGGCTCTCTACTTAACATAATGTGGGTTTTCATGGCTTCTGATGAAGTATCCATGAACCAGGCATGGAGAACAGCCATAAACGAAAAGGGCGCGGAGAAGCAAAGAACCGCAAAGAAACTTCCTTTGTGCTCCTTCGCGCGCTTCGTGGCTTCGTGGTTCAAACCGCACGTTTCGGGCCCCTGCGGGGGTGACAGTCGGGAGGTGCTGATCGGC
>JAQBNP010000175.1 GCA_028288515.1 Flaviaestuariibacter sp.
CAGCATGACAGGCTGGAGGTGCATGGGCTCCCTCGCGGGGCGCTCGGATGACAGTCGGGAGTTCCGCGGGCTCCCTCGCGGAGCTTGGGATGACAGCCTGGAAGTTGCAGACTGTCCACAAATCTGAAATCGTCAATCTACAATCGTAAATGCCCTCACCCCGCTCTCATCTTAAAATACCCCACCAGCGCGCCGGCAGCGATCGCCACCACGAGGATCAGCAACCGCGTTCGAACCGCTTTTTGTTTGCCGGCACGCCAATCCCGCACCAGCTTGTAGCCATAACTCGAAAGGATCAGGACCGCCCCGACATAGAACAGCCATTCCTGCTGCTTGAACGCCGTGCGCGAGAGAACCACCAGGACAAGTCCCAGGAATTCAAGCCAGGAGAAAGCTGCGCCCGTTCGGTTTGATAATTCGGTGTTTGTATTTTCCATAACGCGGGTTTGAAACAGGGCCGGGATATCGGCAAAGATGCAATATTTTTGGGCGGCCCACCAAGGGGCGTGTCTATGAAGTATACCCAGAACACATTGGACAAGATCGGGCGCATCGTTGAAGAAACGGGTTATCTCGTACGATACGAGCGCGGTTCGTTTCAAAGCGGCTACTGCATCCTCGAGGATAAAAAAGTCGTCGTGCTCAACAAGTTCCTCCAGCTCGAAGGCCGCATCAATACACTCATCGACCTCATTCCGGCCCTTCAGATCGACCCTGCCATTCTTTCGCCGGAGAACCGGAAATTCTACGATGACATCATGGGTCGCTACCATGCCAACCTGCAGGCGGGCGCCACCGACGCACCTGCCGATGAGCCCGGTGCAGGCGCATCCGAATAAGTCTTCAATTGCACCAATGACCGCCGTAACACCTCCTCTTCAGATCACCTTTCTCGGAACCGGCACCAGCAGCGGCGTGCCCATGATCGCGTGTCGCTGTGCGGTATGCACCTCTCCCGACCAGAAGGACAAGCGGCTCCGCTCCAGCATCCTCGTCCGATCGAAGCGCACAACGATCGTTGTCGATACCACGCCCGACTTTCGCTACCAGATGCTCCGCGAAGACGTGCGCAGCCTCGATGCCGTTCTGTTTACGCACCCACACAAGGATCATATTGCCGGACTCGACGACGTACGCGCCTATAACTATTTTTCAGAAGGCGCCATGCAGATCTATGCCAACGGGATGACGATCGATGCGCTGATGCGCGAGTTTGCTTATGCATTCGCCGACAAGAAATACCCCGGTGTTCCCAACCTGGAGCTGAACACGATCGACCTGGAACCCTTTGTGATCGGCGATATCCCTGTGACGCCCATCATGGTCTGGCACCTGAAAATGCCCGTATACGGGTTTCGCTTCGGGGACTTCACCTATATCACCGACGCCAACCGCATCGACGAAACTGAGAAAGCCAAGATCCGCGGTTCGCGCGCCGTCGTCGTCAACGCGCTGCGCCGCGAGAAGCATATCTCGCACTATACGCTCGGTGAAGCAGTGGACCTCGTGCGCGAGCTGGACATACCCGAAGCATACTTCACTCATATCTCTCACCAGCTCGGCCGTCATGCCGACGTGTCCGAGGGACTTCCGGCAGGCATCCACCTGGCATATGATGGCCTGCGCATCGACATGTAAGCCGTTTTGTTTAAGGATTACGCACGCCGCCGGAAATTCGGGAGGCCCTCGCGGTTTCTGCCCTACATTTGCCCCGCTTAAAACGATTGCCCTTTATGAATTTCGAAACCGCAGAGATTACCCAACAGGTAGCCCAGACCGCCCGTGATTTTGCCCAGCAACACATCAAGCCCTTCGTGATGGAGTGGGACGAAAGCCAGGAATTTCCCGTCGATGTTTTCAAAAAACTTGGTCAGCTTGGCATGATGGGCGTGCTCGTGCCCGAACAGTACGGCGGCGCCGGCCTTTCCTATTTCGAATACAAGGTGGTGATCGAGGAAGTGGCGAAGGTCTGCGGCTCGATCGGTTTGAGCGTGGCTGCCCACAACTCGCTCTGCACGGGTCATATCCTCGGCTTCGGCAACGAAGAGCAAAAACAAAAATACCTGCCGAAGCTGGCGACAGCCGAATGGATTGGCGCCTGGGGACTGACCGAGCCGAACACCGGGTCCGACGCCGGCAACATGAAAACAACAGCCGTACGGGACGGTGATAACTGGGTCCTCAATGGAACCAAGAACTGGATCACGCACGGTAAGAGCGGCGACGTCGCCGTCGTGATCTGCCGCACAGGGGAGCCCCGCTCAAAGAATAATGCAACTGCTTTTGTTGTCGAGCGCGGTACGCCGGGCTTCAGCGGCGGCAAAAAAGAGAACAAGCTCGGCATGCGCGCATCCGAGACCGCCGAGATGATCTTTGAGAACTGCACCATTCCCGACGCCAACAGGCTCGGTGAGGTAGGCGACGGCTTCAAGCAGGCCATGAAGATCCTTGATGGCGGACGCATTTCGATCGCGTCGCTGTCCCTCGGCATTGCCAAAGGGGCGTATGAAGCGGCGCTCCAATACTCTCAGGAGCGCCACCAGTTCGACAAGCCGATCTCCTCGTTCCAGGGCATTGCCTTCAAGCTTGCCGACATGGCCACCGAGATCGAAGCGGCCGACCTGCTGACACTGCAGGCCTGTCACCTGAAAGAAAACAAGCTGCCGATGACGAAGCAGGCAGCCATGGCAAAATATTATGCAAGCGAAGTGGCTGTGCGCGTTGCCAACGACGCGGTGCAGGTATTTGGCGGCTATGGCTACACAAAGGATTTCCCGGTGGAGAAGCACTACCGCGATGCAAAGCTGTGCACGATCGGTGAGGGCACGAGCGAGATCCAGAAGCTGGTGATCTCGCGGGAAGTGCTGAAGTGATGCGGATCCTGAATGCTGAGGGGTGCTCATCGCAGATCGGCGATTGCCGGATTTGGCATGCGCCTGAATGGTGGATCAGACGTTGCCATAGAATGGTGGCGGATTGACAAGCATAAAGAATGATCAGGAATCTCCAATCGCCAATCTGCAATCGAAGGGCGGAATGGTGAGCATGAAAGAGCAGAGGATAGGAGAAATACATTGCTTTCTACCAGGCGCAGGGGTTAACGACCCCTGCGCTTTTTTTGTTGGTGCCCGTTTGGTTTTAAAAGATGATTCGGAGGTTTTGAAAGAGGAACTTATCTTCCGCAAAAACACCCGAATGAAAAGATACCTGTTGCTCGCCTGTTTCGGTTGCTTATGCCTGTTAGCCCGTTCACAACGCGTCGTTACCGGCGTCACCCTGGAGAAGCGCGATGGCCAGCTTCTCACCGGCTTCCTTCAGCAGGAGCGCACCGAGGTCACGCCGCAATCGCTCTCGTTCAGCGCTGTTGAAGGCGGTCCTTTCCGAACGTTCGCACCAAGCGAGATCCACCGCGCGACGCTCACCGACGGAACCATCTACGAATCTTACCAGGTGCCCGTCTATGCCGTCAACAAAGACTATATCAACCGCAGCCTTTCGGACTACGATGCCCCTGCGACAGGTTTTCATTTGCTGCAGTCCCTGGTGCCGGGCGACGCCTCCCTCTACCTGCTCGTTGATCAATTTCAGTTTCCCCATTTCTATGTCAGGTTGAAGGACAGCAGCAGGTTGGCCGAGCTCCTCTACCGGCCCTACACGGACGCCTCGATGCAGTTTCGCGAGAATGCGGCCTACCGTACGGACGTCCGCAACCTAGCCGCATCAGCCTCCTGCGGAAAATCCTTTGATGCCCGCATTGATGCCCTGAAATACAACCGCGGAGAAATGGTGCGCGTGTTCTCCATCCTGAATGCATGCCTGACCGGGAAGACCGTCGTGCCCGAGATCTGGAAAGACAAGCGGCGCCTTCGCTTCGGTGTGCTGGGCGGCGCCAGCTGGACGCAGCAAAATGCACATCACCCTTCCTATGTGACCGGCCTTTCCTATACGTCCTCGGGCTGGTCGCGGGGCACGCAGTTCGGGGTTTTTATTGACGGCGTTTCGCAGAAGCTCAGGAAATACACGACCTCGGTGGAGATCGTTCACCGCTCTTACTCTGACGAAACAGACACTCTCCGGAATTCGAATTTTGCGGGCAAGGGCAAAATCAGCGAGGCATCTATCGGGTTGCTCCCGTCCGCCCGCTTCCTTCTAGCGCGGAACCGCATGAGCCCCTTCCTGGAGCTGGGCTTCCAGCTGAATTACGTCAACAGGTCGTCCTATACATTTGGATGGAAATACGCCAGTTTCAGCGGCGGCGGGTCGGAACATTTCGATTACCCAAAAACATTTAGCATCTACGTCGTCGGCGGGGCTGGTATGGACCTCGGCCGGGTTTCCCTCCACTTACGCTACGGCACCGGATTCGGCCTGCTGGACCCGACGAATTACCTGGCTCTACAGGCACGGGTGAGCATGGTAAAGTAGCCTGAAACGATCGTGAATGCTCGGTGTTCAGTTCTCAAGCGAACTGCCTTCACAGGGGTGGAGAGCAATGGACATCGAGTCTTGAACATCGGGCATTGAGTCGTGCTCATTTCATAGCCTGAGCGGCCTGTCATTGGTTGCCCTAGCTTCTCATCGAACCTCCTGCATCTGCACCAGCTTGTGGTAGTAGCCGCCTTTCGCCATGAGCGAGTCGTGGCTGCCGCGCTCCACGATCTCGCCTTTTTGCAGCACGATGATCTCGTCTGCATGGCGGATGGTGGACAGGCGGTGGGCGATGACGATGGAGGTGCGGTTCTGCATCATGTTGTTGATAGCGTCCTGCACGAGCCTCTCGCTTTCGGTGTCGAGGGATGACGTTGCCTCGTCGAGAATGAGGATCGGCGGGTTCTTCACGATGGCCCGCGCGATGGTCAGCCGCTGCCGCTCGCCACCGGACAGCTTCGTGCCTCGGTCGCCGATATTGGTCTGGAAGCCGGCTTCTTTCTTGACGATGAACGCATGCGCATTAGCGATGCGGGCAGCATAGGAGATCTCTTCTTCGGTCGCATCCTGCTTGCCCATCCGGATATTGTTTTCAATCGTATCGTTGAACAGGATCGGCTCCTGTGTGACAATTGAGATCTGCTCGCGCACGGAGCGAAGCGCATAGGAGCGGATGTTGACGCCATCGATCAGGAGCTCGCCGCCCGTCACGTCATGAAAGCGGGGGATAAGGTCGGCAAGTGTGGACTTACCCGCGCCCGACGAACCCACAAGCGCAACCGTAGATCCTTTCGGAATGGTGAGATTGATATTTTTCAGGATCGGGATCCCGTCGTAGTCGAAGGACACGTTGCGCAGCTCGATGGCATGGCTGAAGGTTGCCATGGATGTTCCGGTTTCATTATCGTCTACCGTGTTCGGCGTTTGCAGCACCTCTTCGATGCGGCCGATCGCCGCCTGCCCTTTCTGCATATTGCTGAACGATGTGGCGAGCGATTTTGCGGGGTTGATGATATTGTAAAAAAGCCCGAGGTACATGATGAAGGCGGAAGCCATCAGGGGGATGCCACCCGACAGCACCAGGCGCCCGCCAAAATAAAGGATGCCGCAAAAGACAGTGATGCCAAGCGTTTCCGAAAGAGGCGAAGCGAGGTCACGGCGGCGGGCGACACGGTTCTTCGACCGGAGGAGCGTGGCCCCGTTGGCGAAAAATCGGGTGCGCATCAGGGCTTCCAGGTTGAAGGCCTTGACAACGCGAAGGCCGCCCAGTGTCTCGTCCAGAATCGAAACGGCATCGGCATGCAGGTTGGCAACCAGCGAGCTCTGCGATTTCAGGGAGCGGCTCGCCTTGCCGATCAGGAAGCCCACAACGGGCAGGCAAACCAGGACGAACACGGTCAGCTGCCAGCTCGTGAGCAGAAGGGCGGCCAGCACGATGACGATCGTGATGGGGTCGCGCACCCACCCTTCGAGCGCACCGACAAGCGATCCTTCGACTTCGCCGATATCGTTTGTGATGCGGCTGATCAGGTCGCCCTTGCGTTTTTCAGTGAAGTACCCGATCGGCAGCTGGAGGATCTTGTCGTACATCTCGTTGCGCATCCGGATCACAATGCGGTTCTTCAGCGGGTTGAGAATATAGTTCGACAGGACGAGGAAGAGATTTTTCAGCAGGGTGAAAACGATGATGAACAGGCAGATGAAAAGGAGGGCGCGCTCTTTGCCCTGGGTATCAACGAGGCCCTGCATACCGTCCTGGATCTTGTTGATGAGCGGGCTTGTGGAGCGCTTCAGCTTTTCACCCTCGACACCGAAGATGAGATTGAAAAAGGGGATCAGCATGCCAAGCGACACGATGTTGAAGAACACCGACAGAAACGTGGTGGTGGTGTAGAGGGCGATCTGACCCTTGTCGTGCGTGAGATACCGGAAGATGCGCGAATATTTCTTCATGAAGGCAGCTGATTCGGAGCGAAGGCGCAAAGTAACTATTTTTACAGCCAACAAAAGGTGAAACACATGGAGGAAGGGAAACGCCAGAAGCAGATTGCGGGCCTGTTGCAGGAGGAGCTGAACATCATCTTCCAGCGTCTGGGCCTGTCCATGATCGACGGGGGCATGCTGTCCATCTCCAGCGTCAAGATCACTCCGGACCTGCTCGAGGCGCGCATCTATGTGAGCCTGTTCCAGATCAAGGATGAAAAAGCTGCGCTGCTGAAGCTGAAGGACCGTGCCTGGGAGATCAAGAAAGAGCTTGCCGCCCGCGTCAAGACACAGCTGCGCCGCATTCCCGAGCTGCGCTTCTTTCTCGACGACACCCTGGACCACGTGTTCAAGATGGAGCAGATCTTCAATAAGATCAAGAAAGAGGACGATAAAGAGGAGGAATAACCGGCACGGGGACTGGCTGATCCCTGGTTTCGTTGGAATGTTCAATAAGCGGTGGTCAATGTTCAATACGCCGGCATCTTGAGCATCGAACATTGAGCATCGATTACTGAGCATCGATCTTCGCTGCCCGCCTGCATTCAACGGTCCCTGCCCGATATTCGTCATTCGCTATTCATTCTTCACCATGAACTTCCTCTTCGCCTGGCGCTATTTCAAAGCAAAGAAGTCCACCAATGCGATCAATATCATCGCGTGGATCAGCATTGTCGCCATCATGGTGGGCGCCGCCGCGCTGATCCTCGTGCTCAGTGTTTTCAACGGCTTCGAGGATCTTGTCAAATCACTCTATTCGTCATTCTACCCGGACCTCCGCATCACGCCATCAATTGGCAAGCAGCTCACGCTTACGGAGGCCCAACTGGCGCGGATCCGGGGGATTCGCGGCATTCGCGAGCTGTCGCTGACGGTGGAGGAAAAGGCCCTTTTGCAAAATGGCGATTACCAGTCGATCGTATACCTCAAGGGCGTGGATGAATCCTACCGGCGGGTGACCGATGTTGCCGGCCATATGGTGAAGGGTAATTTCGACCTTGGCACCGCCGATGCGCCGCTGCTGGTGCTTGGAGCGGGCGTGGAAAATGCCATCGGCGTGCAGAGCGACCGCAACCTGTCGCCCTTGCTTGCTTACCTGCCCCGCAAGGGCAGCGTTGACCTGTCAGACCCGCTGCAGTCCGTCAGCGCCGACACCATGAATACGGCAGGAGCCTTCGTCATCCAGCAGGATTTTGACGACAAATATGCGCTGACCAATATCGGGTTCATGAAGAACCTGCTCGAAATGCCTGCCGACGCCTACAGCGCGGTGGAGATCGCCGCCGACCCGGCACTTTCCGTGGAAGACATCCAGGATGGGATTCGCGGCGTGCTCGGCAAGGACTATGTCGTGCAGACCCGCTACGAGCAGAACCGCAGCCTCTATGCCGTGATGCGCGCTGAAAAATGGGTGATCTATGCGATCCTGTCCCTCATCCTGGTCGTGGCTGCATTCAATATGATCGGTTCTCTAACGATGCTGGTTTTGGAAAAAAAGGAGGACATCAGCGTTCTTCATGCCTTGGGGGCGGACCGGCGCATGATCCAGAATATTTTCATCAGCGAAGGATTTCTCCTGGCCGTGATCGGTGGTGGTGTGGGGATCCTCCTCGCGCTGGGGCTGGCCCTGGCCCAGATCCGGTACAAGCTCATCCCGCTGACGGGGGGCTCCTTCCTCATCGATTATTTCCCGGTGAAGCTGAATCCGTGGGACTTCCTGCTGGTGACGGGTACCATCGTTGTGATCGCCCTGTTCGCCTCGTATATCCCTGCGCGCAAGGCCGCGCGGCAGCAGTTCCTGGACCGCGAATGAGAAGGTGAGTGGAGAATTGTGAATCGTCAATGGCGCGCTCGAGGCCACCGCCTTCGACAGGAAACTGGAAAAGAATCATCGATTGGAGAAGAACACGGCCGGGGAGATCGCTACCAGCGCCATCAACCTTCCTGGACGGCCCAATTCACCATCCACTATTGACGATTCACTTCCCGCCACTAACCCTTTCTAGTAGTCTCCCAGCGTTTCCTGCAGTTGCCCCAGTGCTTTTTCCAGCTGCTCGTTTGTCGGAGCCACGCCATGCCAGTTGTGGTCGTTTTCCATGAAGTCGACGCCCTTGCCCATGATGGTGTGCATGATGATGGCGATCGGCTTTCCCTTGCCGACAAGGGATTTGGCCTCGGTGAGCGTGTGCACCACCTCGTCCATGTCGTTGCCGTTCATTTCCATCGTATACCAGCCGAACGCGTCGAATTTCTCGCGGATATTCCCCAGCGAATTGACCTTGTATGTGGGACCGTCGATCTGCTGTCCGTTCCAGTCGATCACCGACACGAGGTTGTCGACGTTCTTATTGGGGGCGAACATGATGGCCTCCCAATTTTGTCCTTCCTGCAGCTCGCCGTCCCCGTGTAGAGAAAAAACCACATTGTTGTCATTGTTCAGCTTCTTCGCGAGGGCAACGCCAATAGCTACGCTCATCCCCTGGCCGAGAGACCCTGTAGCGATCCGGACGCCGGGCAGACCTTCGTGGGTTGTCGGGTGACCCTGCAATCGCGAGTCGATCTTCCGGAATGTGGCCAGCTCCGAGGGCTCGAAATAGCCCGATCGTGCCAGCACCGAGTAGAACACCGGCGAGATATGGCCATTTGAAAGGACAAAGACGTCTTCCTCGCGGGCATTCATGTCAAAAGCCGGGTTGTGCCTCATGATGTTGAAGTACAGCGCAGTGAGCAGGTCTGCGCAGCCCAGCGACCCGCCGGGGTGGCCGCTGTTGACACCGTGGACCATGCGGAGAATGTCGCGTCTGACCTGGCTGGCGATCTCGGGAAGGGTTGGCATAAATTTTATAAAGTTTAAACGCTGATTGGGGGCCCTTTGAAGGCTTTTGCGCTGCAAATGTGCAACCTTTTTCCTTTTAAAACATCTATGGCAGGACAATCTCCCGGTAAGGGCAGGCGAATCGGTGTTATTAAACGCTCTTATGTTTTGCCACCTGACCTCGAAAACATAAATTTGTAACCCAAACCACACTGTATGCTCACTGTGCTTTTGACTGCGTCGGTTTCTTTTGTGATCACCTTTCTTGCCATTCCCGCCATCATCAGGCTGGCAGAACAAAAGAAATTGTATGACCTGCCGGACGCGCGCAAGTTGCATACAAAGCCGATTGCGTCTCTCGGCGGTGTTGGCATCTACATCGGTTTTTCACTGGCCTGCCTTCTCCTGATCTCCGCCCGCACCAATCCCGAATTCCAGTACTTTTTCGCTGCCGCATCGGTCATCTTCTTTCTCGGCATCAAGGACGATATCATCATCCTGTCCGCCACAAAAAAGCTCATCGGGCAAGTGGCGGCCGCCGCGATCCTCATCCATATGGCTGATATCCGCATCACCAGCATGCACGGCCTCTTCGGCATCACGGAGTTGCCGCAGGCATTCAGCCTGGCGCTGTCCTACATAACGTTCATCGTGATCATTAACGCCTTCAACCTGATCGACGGTGTCGACGGCCTCGCCGGTACCCTCGGCCTTCTCACGATGTGCGTGTTCGGCGCGTATTTCTACATGGTCGGCATGGCTGCCTATTCGATCCTGTCCTTCGCCATGGGCGGAAGCCTTGTCGCGTTCCTCATCTTCAATTACAACCCCGCCAAGATCTTTATGGGCGATTCGGGCTCCCTTCTGCTCGGCCTCGTCAATTCGATTCTCGTGATCACGTTCATCCGGGTTGCCGACACGCCTGTCGTGACCTACCCCGTCGAGTCTTCTGTGGCGGTGGGCTTCTCGATCCTGATGGTGCCGCTGGCAGATACGCTCCGCGTGTTCAGTATCCGCATTTTCCATGGCCGTTCGCCGTTCTCTCCTGACCGGAACCATTTCCATCACATGCTCCTTGACCGCGGCATGAACCACAAATACGTTACGTTCTGCTGCCTGCTTCTCAATATGCTTTTCATTAGCGTTGCCTATTTCGGGCGAAGCCTCGGACCCACCTATGCCATGCTGGCCATTCTTGCCGTGGCCCTGGGCGTGCTTGGCCTCATCATGTATGCAAAGAAGCCAGCACAGGAGTCCGACCAGGCCCTGCAGCCCAACGCCGACCATGCGCTGCAGACCAGTATCACCAAGGTTGTGCCGTTCAATACGGAGGCGGCGATCGCAGAGAATTGAGCCCGTCCCTTTTTTATTCTCCGCGGTGCACTAGTTTTGCGCCAATTAAATTTCCATTGCTATGTCTGAAGAAGTGTCGCTCACGCTTGAAATGGCCGATGAATCCATGAAAAAAGCCCTGGGCCACCTGGAAGCCGAACTCGTAAAGATCCGCGCCGGCAAGGCCAACCCGCAAATGCTCGATGGCATCACGGTTGACTACTACGGCTCGCCGACCGCACTCAACCAGGTTGCCAACGTCAGCGTCGCCGATGCCCGCACCCTGACCATCCAGCCATGGGAACGCAATATGCTCCAGCCGATCGAGCGTTCGATCATCAATTCCAATATCGGCCTCAACCCACAGAACGACGGTAATCTCATCCGACTTTTCCTGCCGCCACTCACGGAAGAAAGAAGACATGAGCTCGTAAAGCGCTCCCAGGCTGAAGGCGAGAACTGCCGCATTGCCATCCGCAACATCCGCCGCGACGCCATCGAAAGCATCAAAAAAGCCCAGAAGGATGGACTGAGCGAAGACATCGCCAAAGATGCGGAAGCCGAGATCCAGGAGATCACCAACCGGAATATCGCCCTCGTCGAAAAGCACCTTGCTGCAAAAGAGAAGGACATTATGACGGTCTGACGCTCGTCAGCAACCGTATTTGACGCTACCGGTTCGCCAGGTATACACCGCCGAGGATCACGCCCAGGCAGGCAACCTGCAGAACGCTGAACGGCTCGCCCGCGAGGGTCCCCCAAAAGATCGCCACAACAGGGATCGCGTACGTGACAAGCGACGCGAACAAGCCCCCGGCACGACGGATCAGCACGTAGAACAGGGCCGTGGCAACGGCACTGCCCATGACGCCAAGCAGCACGCTGGCCGCGATCGACCACCGCGCCTCATCGTCGTATATCGCCATGGAAAAAACATCCTGCTGCCAGACGACAAAGAAAGCCGGCACCGCCACCATCGACAGTGACACGGTGGCCATGGCAAGCGGGTCGAGGCCTTTCAGGTATGAATTAACGAGATTGACATTGAGGCCATATAGCACCGTCGCCAGCAGGATCAGAAGCGCATAGGCGAAATTGTTCTCCCCGAATCCTCCCGACAGGCTCAGCATCACGAGGCCCACCAGACCGATCAGGACACCCGCGAGCTTCTTCCTCTCCAGCGTTGCGCGAAAGAAGAGAACACCAATCAGAATAACGAAGAGGGGCGTGAGCGAATTGAGGATTCCTTCCAACGAGCTGCTGATCTTTTCAATCGCAATGGCAAACAGGAAGGCGGGAATGAGGTTGCCGACGCATCCGGATAAAAAAACGAGCGGCAGCTTGCGGTCAGGCAGTCGCCGCACCTGGAACACCGCGAAGGGAAGGAAGACGACACCCGCGGAAAAGATCCGGATCGCGCCGATCTGGTAGCCGTTGAGGAACTCGCGCCCGATCTTCATGAGGATGAACGAGCTGCCCCAGATCACGGCAAGCAGGATAAACAGGAGCCAGTTAATGCCTTTCCCGGTCGGTTGCATGTGCGTGCAAAAGTGCGGAAGGTTTATCTTCGGCAGACAGAAACTTTTTTATGGCATTGCTGACCAACCTGCCCACCCGTGCGCCGAAAGACCTCGAGAAGCGCGACGTGAAAGAGAAGACGGAAGCATTGCTTCTGCGCCTGGACGAATGCCAGAACCGGCTCTACGCAGATGGCAAAAGATCGGTGCTGGTGATCCTGCAGGGCATGGATGCCAGCGGCAAGGACGGCGTGATCCGCAAGGTTTTCGGCCGTCTCAATCCTGCCGGGCTCACCCTCAGCGCGTTCAAAACGCCAACCGCGGAAGAAGCGGCGCACGATTTCCTCTGGCGTGTTCACCACCAGGCCCCGGCAAAGGGAATGATCGGCATCTTTAACCGCAGCCACTACGAGGATGTTCTGATCACCCGGGTACACGGATGGTGCGATGACGCAACCGCCCGCCTGCGTTTCCAGGCGATCAACAATTTTGAAGAATTGCTTGCCGTCCACAACGGAACCGTCATCTTCAAATTCTACCTGCACATATCGCCCGAAGAGCAAAAGGAGCGGCTGCAGGAACGGATCGACGACCCGGCCAAGCGCTGGAAATACAACAAAGGAGACCTCGCCGAAGCAGAAAAATGGGAGGCCTACCGGGCGGCGTACGAGGACGTTTTTTCGCAGTGCGGCAATCCACCCTGGACGATCGTTCCGGCAGACCAAAACTGGTATAAGGAATACCTGATCACCAAAACGCTCGTGGAGGGCCTCGAAGCTTTGGACCTGCAGTACCCGCCCGCGCCTCCCGACGCCTGAGCACGGCACCAGGCAATTCCGCCTCCCGGTACGGGTGCCCGCGCAGCCTGCAAGGCACGCCGTGTATCGTTTTCAGAAGATTTTTTTAAGCGCGTACAATTAGGAAATTTCCTTTATTTTTGGCTCAGTGCCCCCGCGGCGCTGTCTAAACCAACAACTGACTTTTATGAGAAGAATACTCTTCCTGGCTTGTGTCTTGAGTTCCGTGTTGATTGCCGACGCTCAAACGGCAACAAAAAAAACGAAGAATCCCAAATGGACAAATGGCGGCGTGTTCAGCGTCATGGGTGCGCAAACGGGCAGCCGCAACTGGGCCGTCGCCCCGGAGAAATTCTCCATCACCGGCATCGCTTCCCTCAATCTCTGGTTCAACAAAGCCTGGGGCCGCAGCGCCTGGGACAATAGCGCCGATCTTGCCTATGGCATCAGCAATACGCAGACGGCCGGCCTTCGCAAGGTTGATGACAAGCTTGACCTCTATACCCGCTATAGCTACGGTTTTGTGAAAGGAAACAAATTGCTTGGTGTCGGTGTGATCGGAAACCTGCGCACGCAGTTCAGCAACGGCTATGACTATTCGGAAACGCCGCGCCGCCGCATCTCCGGCTTTTTCGCACCGGCCTACCTGACCTTCAGCCCGGGCATTCATTTCCGACCTGCTAAGAATTTCGTCCTGGCCATAGGCCCTGCAGCACGTTGGGTGATCGTGAGCAACAACCCGTACAGCTATAATTACCAGGGGGGCGTGAAGCCGACCGGTGAAGCTGAAAAAAGCATTGCCTCGATCTATGGCGTCGACCCTGTTAAGACAAGCCGCTTCGAAACCGGCGCGTTCCTGAGCGCCACCTACCACGCAGGCATTGCGAAGAATGTAAAATACAAAACCCGCCTCGACGCGATGTCCAACTTCGTTGAGAACAACCCGGGCAATATCGATGTCTACTGGACAAACAACTTCACCATGAGCGTCAACAAATGGCTGAAAGTGACCTATAGCTATGACATTGTTTATGATGATGACGTGAAGATCTTCGGTGAGCACAAGAACACAGCTGCCACCCAAATGCGCTCCGTGCTGGGCGTTGGACTCGCTGTCGGATTCTAACCGGAATCATCTATTTTTGTGGCGTCCCGCGGCATTGCTGCGGGACTTTCTTTTAGACAAAAACCTTTCCTGTGCACAACATCAATTACCAGATCAGGCTTCCGCAGTTCGAAGGTCCCTTCGACCTGTTGCTTTTCTTCATCGAGCGCGACGAGCTTGACATCTACAATATCCCGATCACACGCATCATCAAGGACTTCCTCGATTATATCCATTCGCAGGAGTCGCTCAATATCGAGCTGTCCAGTGAGTTCATCCTGTTCATTTCCACGCTGATGCGGATCAAAGCCAAGATGCTTCTGCCACGAAAGGAAGTTGA
>JAQBNP010000201.1 GCA_028288515.1 Flaviaestuariibacter sp.
AAAATGCCCAGGCCCACAAAAAAAAGATATTGAAAGATCGTCAGGATGTATTTCTTCATCTGCGCGTGTGCATTCAGGCTTTAAAGAAACGAAAAAGCCACTTACCGTTTGTTTCCTTCTTTGGGGAACACGATCCAGGGCCTGAAGGTTTTGGCTTCTTCAAACAGCATCGATGCATAGGAGATGATGACCACAACGTCGCCCACCATGCCTTTGCGGGCCGCGGGACCGTTGAGGCAGCACACGCCCGAGCCCCGCTTTCCGCGGATCAGGTAGGTGTCGAGACGCTCGCCGTTATTGACATTGACGACAGTGATCTTCTCATTCTCGATCATATGGGCCGCGTCCATCAGGTCCGCGTCAAGGGTCAGGCTGCCGACATAATTCAGGTTTGCTTCGGTAATGACCGCACGGTGCACTTTCGATTTGAGGACCTCGATATTCATGGTGTAAAAATAATGGGAGGAAGCGGGGAGCGTGTGTGAATGGTGATCGGTGAATCGCGAATCAGCCCGCCGTCGGCGCGGACGAGTCGAGGACAAGATTGTCGATCAAACGGACCGGTCCAAGCGAGGCCGCGACGAGAGCAACCGCAGCCGGGTCGCCTGGCTCAAGCGGCAGGAGCGTATGGCGGTTGCTGATGCTCACGTAGTCCACTTTGAAGCCGGCTTCGGTCAGCTCGGTGATTGCCGTTTGTTCCAGTGTCCGTGGCGGGGTGCTTGCAAAGCGGTCGCGGATCCCGACCAGCACCTGGGACATCCGGATCGCTTTCGCGCGATCAGCCGGTGTGAGGCGCCTATTGCGGCTGCTCATCGCGAGGCCGTCCTTTTCACGCAAGGTCGGTTCCACGTGCAGGGCGGTCCTTCCGGCGCGGTTGGTGAGGTCTAGCAGGCGGCCAATGACCAGGCATTGCTGGAAATCCTTCTGCCCCATAAAAAGATGGTCCGGCTCCACGATCTCCAGGAGGCGGTCCACCACCTCGCAGACCCCCTGGAAGTGACCAGGTCGGTAGGCGCCTTCCAGCACGGCTTCGAGAGCACCGAGATCGTACCGGAGCTTCTCATGTCCTGCCGGGTACACCTCGGCCACAGGGGGCAGGAAGAGAACGTCGCAGCCAGCGCCGATCAGCATCTCGATATCGGACTCGATGGTGACAGGGTAGTGCTTAAGGTCGTCGGCGTTATTAAACTGTGTGGGGTTGACGAAGATGCTGCAGACCGTGAGTCCGGTGGCGGCTTTCGACTGGCGGATCAGCGACAGATGGCCCTCGTGAAGGGCGCCCATGGTGGGCACGAAGCCGATCGGGCCGGAGGCCGCGCGGGCATCGGCCAGGAAGGCGGTGAGCGGGCGGGCTGTTTTAAAAATGACCATGCGGGGGCTTCGGGGTGGATTCTGGCAAATGCTTTTGAATAATTGGTTACCTTTGCAAACCTTTTACAGGGCTAAATCCCGGTTTACAATGTCAGCAATGAAAAGAATTTTATTTATTGCCAATGAAATGTCACCTTATCTGGAGTTGACAGAGTTTTCAGAAATTGTAAACAAATTGGCGATCAAAGCAAATGACAACAATTTCGAGGTTCGGTGCATCATGCCGCGCTTCGGGTCGATCAATGAGCGCCGCCACCGGCTCCACGAGGTCGTCCGCCTTTCCGGCATCAATGTATCCGTCGACAACGAGGATTTTCCACTCCAGATCAAGGTTGCCTCCCTTCCCAATGCCCGCCTCCAGGTCTATTTTCTCGATAATGAAGACCTCTTCAAGCGCAAGTTCGTCTTCGCCGACGAAGGCGAGAACTGGTACGAGGATAATGGCCTTCGCACCGTATTCTTCTGCAAAGGCGCCCTGGAAACGGTCAAGAAGTTCGGCTGGCCTCCCGACATCATTCACTGCAGCGGCTGGATGACCGGCCTCGTTCCGGCTTACCTCAAGACAGTGTATAAAAAGGAGCCCGTCTTCGCGCACAGCAAGGTCATTTATACGATCGGGCAGAACACATTTACCGAGAAGCTGGGAGCCGATTTTATCAAGAAGGCTTTGATCCACCCGACCATCAAGGAGAAGGATCTCGACATCTATAAAGAAGGCACGAACACGGCGCTTTTCCGCGGTGCGGCTACCTACGCCGACGCGATAACTTTCGGCACGGAAGACATCGACAAGAAGCTGGCCGATGAGTTCACCAAGGTGCGTGGAAAGAAGACGTTGCCCTACGATGCGGAATCTGATTTAACAGACTATTTACAGTTGTATAACGATCTTGCGAGCAAGTAAGCCGCCTTTCAAACTGCCTTAAATTTTACTCGTGAAGAAATTCAGCTGGATCCTTTTTGTCCCGTTCTGCATCGCTTTTTTTACAGTTCTCTTTCCCTCCTGCAAAAAGATCAACGAAGCAACCGAACTGGGCAACGGACTGATCCCTGCAGTTGATAATATCAACACCTTCGATACCGTTCTCGAGGTCCAGACGAACAACCGGCTTCTCTTCAACGACAGCTCACAGGTAGGCGCAGCAATGGACATGGCCCTCGGCAACACCAACGACCCCGTCTTTGGCGCCACCAACGCTTCCATGTATTTCGACCTGCTGCCCCCGGCAGTCAGCACCTACCCATTCTTCAACCGCGACTCACTTCCAATCCTCGACTCAGTTGTTCTCTCCCTTTCTTATAAAGGCGCTTATGGCGATACAACCGCCGGCTCAACGCTGAGCGTTGAAGTGAGCGAAATCGCGCAGGGCAACCATTTCAACGACTCGCCTTTTTACCGTGTCGACCACACCCCGTTCGCAACCACGGGCCCGGTCCTCGGAACAAAGACGATGGCGTTCAATGCGTTCAAAGATTCGGTCCGCATCGTGCGCAAGCCGGGCGACACCATCAAGACTGCCAACGAGCTTCGCATCCGACTCGACAACTCATTCGGCAACCGCTTCCTCCAGTACTCCGTGACAACTGCCTATAAGAACGATACGGCTTTCCGCCAGGCATTCAACGGTCTCGCCGTCAAAGGCTCCACGACAGGCAAGGCCCTCGGCTATTTCAACCTGTCCGACCTGGCGAAGTCGAAGATGACCTTCTATTACCGCGTCAGGAAGAACGGCGTGATCGATACGAACTATGTCGACTTCATCCATGACGCGTCGACCGATCTAAACTTCAAGACCCGCGGCACGCGCGCCAACTTTATCCAGCGCACACGCTCCGGCGATTTCCAGGCATACCTCACGAATGGCACCGCGATCGACGACAAGCTATTCATCCAGGCCGGTTCGCCGGGCTCTGCAGGCATCCTCACGATCCCGGGTTTGACGAACATGTCGAACCGCATCGTTCATCTTGCCGAGCTGACCTTCTCCCGGATCCCGTCTGCGGAAGAAGCAAAGTTTCCGCCGCCACCCGCTCTCTTCCTCGACCGCGTGGATCCGCAGGACGTCGGCATCTCCATTCTTGACGATATCGCAACGAGCACTTCAAGCTCTCCGAGCTATTCGTTGTTCGGCGGCCGTCTCCGCCCCGACAGTACCTACCGGTTCAACATCACCCGCCACGTGCAGGGAATTGTAAGCCGCGCCGAAACCAACTACCAGCTTCGTGTCTACGCACCGGTGAAAACAATCGTCCTCGTCACGCCGAGCGGTGGTACCGCCAGCTCAAACAAGCGCCTGGTGGACGTCCTGCCGCAGATTGCATACGGCCGCGTGGTGCTCGGAGGTGGCAACTTTGCCGATGCTTCCAAAAAGGTCCGGCTCCGGATCGTCTATTCGCGAATTCGATAAAAATCAATTGAACAGGGTGCTATATTTGCACCCTGTTTTTATTTCACCTTCCTAACAAGTCATTTCATGCCTTATCTATTCACGTCGGAAAGCGTTTCCGAGGGACATCCTGACAAAGTAGCCGACCAGATCTCCGACGCCCTGATCGATCATTTCCTTGCCTTCGACCCGCAATCGAAAGTGGCTTGCGAAACACTGGTCACAACCGGCCAGGTGGTGCTTGCAGGTGAGGTAAAATCGAAAGCCTACCTCGACGTCCAGGAGATCGCCCGTGGTGTCATCCGCAAGATCGGTTACACCAAGAGCGAGTATATGTTCGAAGCCAATTCCTGTGGCATTCTTTCGGCCATCCATGAGCAGTCCTCCGACATCAACCAGGGTGTCGACCGCCAGAACAAGGAAGACCAGGGCGCTGGCGACCAGGGCATGATGTTCGGCTATGCAAGCAACGAGACCGACGACTATATGCCACTGGCCCTTGACCTTGCTCACAAGCTTCTCCAGGAGCTCGCCGCTCTCCGCCGCGAGAACAAGCAGATCAAATACCTGCGCCCCGATGCCAAGAGCCAGGTAACCCTCGAATACGACGACAACAACCGTCCGGTTCGCATCGACGCCATCGTCGTTTCCACGCAGCATGATGATTTCGATACCGACAGGAAAATGCAGGAGCAGATCCAGAAGGACATCGTCAACATTCTCATCCCGCGGGTGAAGGCCAAATACAAGAAATACGCAAAGCTGTTCAACGGCGATATCAAATACCACATCAACCCGACGGGCAAGTTCGTGATCGGCGGTCCTCACGGCGATACCGGCCTTACGGGTCGCAAGATCATCGTTGATACATATGGCGGTAAGGGTGCCCACGGTGGTGGCGCATTCAGCGGAAAAGATCCCTCGAAGGTCGATCGTTCCGCGGCGTATGCAACCCGCCACATTGCCAAGAACCTGGTGGCCGCCGGCGTTTGCGACGAAGTGCTTGTGCAGGTTTCCTACGCCATCGGCGTTGCGCAGCCGACCAGCATCAACGTAAACACCTACGGCACTGCCAAGGTGGACATGACCGACGGTGAGATCGGCGAGATCGTGAAGGAAGTATTCGACATGCGCCCTTACTTCATCGAGCAGCGGCTGAAGCTGCGCAACCCGATCTACAGCGAGACGGCCGCTTATGGCCATATGGGTCGCAAGCCGGAAGTCGTCATCAAGCAGTTCACGCAACCGGGCGGCAAGACCATCACCAAGAAGGTCGAGCTGTTCACCTGGGAAAAGCTTGATTACGTGACAAAAGTGCGCCGCGCTTTTGGTATCTGATCCTCCTCAATCAATTGATGCGATCCCGGCCTTGCGCCGGGATCCTTATTTTCGGTGGGTGGGGCGCCGTGTACTTCTCCTGTTTTTCGTGTTCGTTGGCATGACAGCTCTCATGCGTATGCAGGGCGGTGCTCTCGTTTCAGCAATCAGCCCGCACGGGATCATTGACCTCGAGTTCGCGTGGTCGCCGGCGCGCGTCACTGCCCTCAAAGCCGCATGGGATCCCGGTTCCATCTATTTGAACACGGCCCTGGACTTTCTTTATATCCTGTCGTACACATCATTCCTCGTCGCTGCCTGCCGATGGGTCACGGCCAAAGCGGGGTGGGAGCGCGCAGGCGGGATCGGTGCAAGTGCCACCCTGGTCGCCGGATGTGCGGATGCACTCGAGAACGCCCTGATGATGACTGCGCTTCACAATCCATCCGGCTCTGCGATCACCGCGGCCGGTATCCTTGCCTCTGTAAAGTTCGCGCTGCTGGCCGTGGTCGCGGCCTTCCTGTGGGTGGCCTTCTTTGCTTCGCTCAAAAGAAAAGGACGGCGACGAAAACAGACCGGCAGCGAATCAGTGTATTTTTGACGCGTGAAAAATTTCAGACCCCAGCACCGTCCGAAGAAAAGCAGCCTGGCCGTTGGTAAGAGAGCGATCATCGAAGCGCTGCAGGCCGGTAAAGGACTGGACCGCATCTATCTCCAGAGCAATGGCTTCCGCGACCTCCTCGAAGACATGCGAAAAGTCGCGTCGCAGCACGGCGTGCCGGTCAATTATGTGCCGGTGGAAAAGCTCAATGGATTCAATGCCGGCGAGCATGGCGGCTGCATCGCCGTGCTGTCGAAGGTACAGTACCAGGACCTGCAGGAAGTGATCTCCTGGGTGGTCGATAAAGGTCAGACTCCGCTCTTTCTCATTCTCGACGGCATTACGGACGTACGGAATATCGGCGGCATCGCGCGCACCGCCTTCTCAACGGGCGTGCACGCCATCATTATCCCGGAGAAGGGAGTGGGTGCGCTGAATGAAGATGCGGTTCTAACGTCGGCCGGGGCACTGGAGCAGATCCCGATCTGCCGGGTCAACAGCCTGATGAAGGCCGTCGACGACCTTCACATGAACGGCATCCAGGTGCTGGCCACCGAGATGACAGCGCAGAAGACGACGTTCGAAACGGACTTCACCATTCCCGTCGCGATCGTGATGGGCAGCGAGGACAAGGGCATCTACCCGGCGCTGCTGAAGATCTGCGACGAGCAGGTCCGCATCCCGATGGCCGGTGAGTTTGAATCCCTCAACGTTTCCGTGGCCACCGGGATGATCCTGTACGAGGTGATGAAACAACGCATGTCATGAGCACGAAAAACATACGGCTGGTGGAATGCCCGCGCGACGCAATGCAGGGCTGGCCGGTGCACATCCCCGCAGCCACAAAGATCAACTACCTGAACAGCCTCCTGGAGGTTGGTTTCGATACGCTCGACTTCGGCTCATTCGTTTCACCGAAGGCAATTCCACAAATGGCCGATACCGCCGAGGTCCTTGCCGGCCTGCACGCCGGCTCCCCCACGAAGCTGCTCGCCATCGTTGCCAATACACGCGGCGCCGAAGAAGCGCTGCGGCATCCGTCGATCTCCTTCCTGGGCTTCCCTTTTTCCGTCTCGGAGACCTTTCAGCAACGCAATACGAACGGTTCCATTGCGGAAGCATTGGACCGTGTGATGGAGATACAGCGCCTCTGCCTGTCGGCTGGCAAGACACTGGTCGTGTACCTGTCCATGGGGTTCGGCAACCCGTATGGTGACCCGTTCTCGGAGGAGATCGTGGCGCAATGGGCCGGGCGTCTCGTGGCCGAAGGCATCACGATCCTTTCCCTTGCCGACACTGTCGGTGTCGCCAGCCCCGAAGCCGTTTCCCGGATCACAAGGAACCTGGTGGATAACCTTCCCGGTGTCGAGATCGGTGTGCACCTGCATGCCACGGCGGCCGGATGGCGCGAGAAAGTGGCCGCCGCTCATGAGGCAGGCGCCACCCGCTTCGACGGCGCGCTGAAAGGCATCGGCGGCTGCCCGATGGCGAAGGACGAGCTGGTCGGTAATATGAACACCGAATGGCTGCTTTCTTATTTCAGGCAGGAAGGAGTCGAGCTATCCATCAACGCCGATGCCTGGCAGCGCAGCCTTCAGCTCGCCGATGAAATCTTTGCGTGATGGACCTGATGCTCAATATAACGGTACCGAAGCCTCCCGAGCCCATCACGCACAGGGACAGGATCATGTCCGTTGGCTCCTGTTTCACAGAGCATATCGGCAACGCGCTGAAGGACCTGAAGTTCACGGTTCTGCAAAACCCAAATGGCATCCTGTTCGACCCCGCATCGGTCTGCGACAGCCTCCTTTCGTATATCGACAACCGTACGTACGGGGAAGGCGACCTCTTTCTTCTTCACGAGCTTTGGCATAGCTGGCAACACCACAGCCGCTTTTCGGGGATGGACAAAGCCGGCGTGCTGGAAAGCATGAACAGGGCGCAGGCCGACGCCCATTCCTTCCTGAAAGAGGCGGACTGGCTGATCATTACGCTGGGCTCCTCGTTCAGCTACCGCCTGACGACTGAAGCGCCGCAAACGTCCACTGCGGGCATCGGCGCCGGCGTTGCCAACTGCCACCGCGCGCCTGCTAACTGGTTTCGAAAGCACCTGATGACCATTGACGAGACGGTCAGCAGTCTCGACACGGTGATTCACCGGCTGGCCCGCTTCAACCCGAAAATGAGGATCCTGTTCACGATCTCACCTGTCCGTCATATCCGCGACGGCGTCGTCGAAAATAACCGCAGCAAAGCCCGCCTCCTCGAAGCGGTTCACCACCTCGTCGGGAAATTCGATCGCCTGCATTATTTCCCCTCCTACGAGATCGTGATCGATGTTTTGCGGGACTACCGGTTTTATGCCGAAGACCTCGTGCATCCGAACTACCTGGCCACGGGTTTTGTGCTTGATAAGTTCGTAGAAAGTTACGTGGCGCCGGAAAGTCAGGCCCTGGTCGCCGAGCTGAAGAAGCTGCAGGTGGCGGTGAGTCATAAGCCGTCGCACCCCGGTACGGAGGCGCACCGGAAGTTCCGGGAAAGGCAGCTTTCGAACGTACTGGCGCTGCAGGAAGCCTATGGGTTTCTCGA
Source organism: Flaviaestuariibacter sp. (assembly GCA_028288515.1). Taxonomy (GTDB): domain Bacteria; phylum Bacteroidota; class Bacteroidia; order Chitinophagales; family Chitinophagaceae; genus Flavisolibacter. The sequence continues at coordinate 8,266 of JAQBNP010000201.1, forward strand.
TTTGAGCGCCGAGCGGGCGCATTTCTCCGGGACGTCCTGAGCTCAATCACGATAAGCGGCCTTGGATTGCTGGTCAGCCTGACATGTTTGCCGGGCAGCGCCTCGTGCGTGCCGGGCAGCGCCTCCCGCGCAGCGGTCAGCAACGTCTGCGGGGCGGTCACTGCCTCCTGCGCGCCGGGCAGCATGGTCTGCGCGCCAGGCAGAGAGGTTTGCGCGCCGGACAGCGCCGTCTGCGCGGTGGTCAGCGCCGTCTGCGCGGTGGTCAGCGCTATCTGCATGCCGGTCGGTGCCTCCTGCGTCGCGGTCAGCATCTTCTGCGCGGTGGTCAGCATGACATGTTCGACGGCCAGCATGCTCTGCATGCAGGTCAGCGCCTCCTGCGTGCCGGGCAGCGTGCAATGCGTGCCGGGCAGCGTGCTCTGCAGACCCGTCAACCCGTTTCGCGCGGCGGTCACCGGGCGCCGGGAAAACGACGTCGCGCAAAGACGGGACGCAAGGCCTGGAAGACGGTCGGTGACGGATGGCCTGTCCCTTGTTGACCAGAACTTAGTGGATCCTGTCTCCCCGGAGGGCCATCCCGTTCATGATCTCCGCCTCGTACGCCAGCCATTGCTGCCAGCGGGTTCGAACGCGTTCTTTCCCCAGGAATGTTTCAGCAAGACCAATGAAGAGCGTGTAATGCCCGGCCTCGCTTTCCATGAAGCGGCGGTAGAAGCGGCGGAAATAAGGGTCGGCCAGGCCTTCGCTCAGGCGTTTGAATCGTTCACAGCTGCGTGCCTCGATCATGGCCATCTGGAGGAGCTGGTCGAGCAGGCGCCCTTCTTCTCTGCCGCCCTTTTGGACAAAGGCCTGCAGGCCGATGGCGTAATTGTCCCGGCGCTGGTTGCCCAAGGGAAAGCCGCGCTTCTGGAGCTCGGCCAGAACGAGCCTGAAATGGCCCCATTCCTCCGTGACGATGGGAGCGAGGGCTGCAACCAGTTCCGCCTTGCGGCTGTAGCGCTGAATGAGGGAGATGCATGCAATGGCGGCCTTCTGCTCGCAGTAGGCGTGGTCGGACAGGATCGCTTCGATGGAAAGGGATGCAAGGTCGACCCAGCGCGGATCGGTGGGAAGCTGGAGGCCGAGGATGGCCTTCGTGTCCTCGGTCAGTGACTGCTCGGGTTCCATAGCGCAAAAGTAGGTGAGGAGGAGCGGCCTGATCGAAGAAGTAAGCCTTGTTGGGATGCCATCGTCGCCAAACGTTAAATAGCTGCGCGGGCACGGTCTGGAGCCCATCCTTTTTGCCGATTCGGTTTTTCCCTTTAACTGAATCCCCTTACCTTTGCGCCAAAATAAGTAAACTCAAACGGTGTCCAATTCGGATCCCGGGAAAAAAATTCGTAACGATGTCATTAACGAAAGAAAAAAAAGCCGGCATTTTTGCCCAGTACGGTGGAAGTGAAACGAACACGGGTTCAATTGAAGGCCAGATCGCTCTGATCACGGAGCGCATGGCGCAGATCTCCGCTCACCTTTCTGTGAACAAAAAAGATTTCTCCACGCACCGTGGCCTGATGCACCTCGTCGGCCGTCGCCGCCGCCTGCTGAACTACCTGCAAAAGCATAACCTGCAAGGTTATCGCCAACTGATCGAGAAACTCGGCATCCGCAAATAAGCTTGATATACATCTAACCTATATGACCACACCCCAACACCGCAAGGCAGTTGGGTTTTGGTTTTTTTATAGGACTTATCTGCCTGCCCCCTTATTTACCCCCAAATTCAACGTATGTTAACGCAAAAGTTCTCAAAAACATTCGATATAGGAGATGGCCGTGAAGTGACCATCGAAACCGGCCGTCTCGCCCGCCAGGCCGACGGTTCGGTGACCGTCACCTGCGGCAATTGCATCATCCTCGCTACCGTCTGCGCCACGGAGAAGCCGAAAGAAGGCCAGGACTTCTTCCCCCTCTCAGTTGATTATATGGAGAAGTTCTCTTCCGCTGGCCGGATCCCAGGTTCCTTCTTCAAGCGAGAAGGTCGCCTGAACGACTACGAGATCCTTACCTCCCGCCTGATCGACCGCGCCCTCCGCCCCCTGTTCCCGGAAGACTATCTCTGCGAGGTGCAGGTGATCGTCACCCTCGTCTCCAGCGACGGCCAGGTCATGCCGGACGCCCTTGCCTGCCTTGCCGCCTCTTCGGCTCTTGCCGTATCGACCATTCCCATCCAGGAAGTGATCTCGGAGGTTCGCGTGTCACGCATCAACGGCTCGTTCAAAGTGAACCCGACCCGCGACGAAATGGAAACCTCCGACCTCGACTTCATCATCGCCGCCACTGAAAAGAACATCATGATGGTGGAAGGCGAAGCGAAGGAGTGCAGTGAGGAAGACCTCCTCCAGGCCCTCCAGATCGCCCACGACGCCATCCGCGTCCAGATCCGCGCCCAGCAGGAGCTGCGCGATATGGTTGGTGTTGCTGAAAAGCGCGACTACCCCCGCCCTGAAACAAACGAGGCCATCCGTGCCCGTGTGTACGAGATCGGCCAGCCGAAAATGGAAGTTCTTGCGCGCGCCAATGTGAAGAAGGCCACCCGCAAGGAACAATACGATGCGATCAAAGAAGAGATCGTGTCCATCATGACCCAGGAAGCCAACCTGCCGGAAGGCGAGAAGCTCCCCGATGCAACGGTCAAGCTGGTGAAAAAATACCTGTCCGACCTCCAGTACGACGTGGTGCGCGACATGATCCTCAATGACAAGATCCGCCTCGATGGCCGCAGCCTCGACGAGGTTCGCCCACTCGATATGGAGATCAACGTGCTGCCGACACCGCACGGTTCAGCCCTGTTCACAAGAGGTGAAACTCAGTCACTTACAACGGTTACCCTGGGAACGCCTTTAGACGAGCTGCTCATCGAGAGCGCCGGCAAATCGGTCGATTCCAAGTTCTACCTGCATTATAATTTTCCTCCGTTCTCTACCGGCGAGGTGAAGTTCCTCCGCGGTGCGAGCCGCCGCGAGGTGGGTCACGGCAAGCTTGCCGAACGCTCCCTCAAGCAGATGATGCCAACCGGCGACTTCCCCTACACGGTGCGTGTGGTGAGTGATATCCTGGAGTCAAACGGCTCGTCTTCGATGGCAACTGTCTGTGCCGGCTCGCTGGCCCTGATGGATTGCGGTATCCCCGTGCCAAAGCACGTGGCAGGTGTGGCGATGGGATTGATCTCGAAGGAAGGCAAGTTTGCCGTCCTGACGGATATCCTGGGCGATGAAGATCACCTGGGCGATATGGATTTCAAAGTAACGGGTACCCGCGAAGGAATTTGCGGGATCCAGATGGATATCAAGGTCGATGGCCTTCCGATCGAAGTGATGCGCCAGGCTCTTGAGCAGGCGCGCCGCGGTCGCCTTCACATCCTCGATGCCATGTACGCTTGCGTCCCGGCAGCGAAGGAAGACGTGAAGCCGCACGCTCCGCGCATGGTGAAGATCTTTATCGAGCGCGAGTTCATTGGTGCGGTGATCGGGCCCGGTGGCAAGATCATCCAGGAGATCCAGCGCGAAACGGCGACGACGATCAACCTCGAAGAGGTCAACGATCGCGGCGAGGTGAGCATCTTCGGGTCGGTAAAAGAGAACGTGGACAAGGCCGTTGCCTGGATCAAGGGCATCGTGTCGGTTCCGGAAGAAGGCGGCGAGTACGATGCGGAGGTCAAGTCGATCATGCCGTACGGTGCCTTTGTCGAATTCATGCCGGGCAAGCAGGGCCTGCTTCACATCTCGGAAGTGAGCTGGAAGCGGCTCGACAGCCTTGAGGGCGTCCTGTCCGAAGGTGAGAAGATCAAGGTCAAGCTGATCGGAGTGGACCAGAAGACCGGCAAGTTCAAGCTGTCCCGCAAGGCAATGATGCCAAGGCCGGAAGGCATGGTGGAAGAGCGCCGCGACAGGGGTGACCGTGACGATCGCGGTGATCGTGGAGACCGCCGGGGCGATCGTGGGGACCGTGGTGACCGTCGCTTTGGCGACCAGCAGCGCCGCGAGGATACCCGTCCGCAAGGCGAGCGTCCAAAGATCCAGCGAAACACTGATAACGGTGGCCAGCAGGCAAACCAGCAGGCCGAGCCCACACCGGGCCAGGAGCAGGATCCGGAAGCATATTGATCATTTGCCCGCAAGGCAACTTGCCTTGCGGGCTTCTTTCCATACAGGCTGTCTTCGGACAGCCTTTTATTTTTGTGTGATGAATCATATCCAGGTAACCATTGAGGCGGACGAGGAGAAGCAGGAGATACTGATCGCCCTGCTGTCGGACCTGAATGCCGTGGGCTTCGAGCAGACAGGCACGCACCTCGTTGCTTATTTTCCCGAGAACGATTTTCCCAGCTACGACGTGAGTGCGGCCCTCACCGGTCACACCTTCCAGACGACGACGGTTGCGGAAACGAACTGGAACGAGGAATGGGAGAAGAATTTCGACCCTGTGGTGGTCGATGATTTTTGCGCCGTCCGGGCGCACTTCCATGAGCCGTTGAAGGGCGTTGAGCATGATATCCTGATCACGCCGAAAATGAGCTTCGGCACGGGTCATCATGCCACCACGTTCCTCATGATGCGTGGGATGCGGACGATCGACCTGCAGGGAAAACGGGTGTTTGATTTCGGCACCGGTACGGGGGTTCTGGCCATCCTCGCCGAGATGCGCGGCGCTGCTTCCGTGCTCGCCACGGACATTGATGAATGGAGCATCCGGAACAGCCTTGAGAACGTCGAAAACAACGGGTGCAGCCGCATCACGATCGAGCTGAATGATTCCGTTCCGGCGGGTCAATCCTTCGATGTGATCCTTGCCAATATCAACCGAAACGTTATCCTGGCCCATTTTCCGGCGCTGAAAGAAGCCTTGGCCGGGAACGGGACCATCCTCTTCAGTGGGCTGATGACCTCGGACCGCGGGGCCATTATCGGGGCCGGCGAAACACTTGGCCTGAGACTTGTTGAAGACAAGGAGCGGTCTAATTGGATCTCCTTATTGTTTGTTAACGGTATGTAACCGATTTGCGACTTTAACGTGAAGTCTCAGGGCAATTGCCCTACTTTTGCCGCGTCTCTAACGATCAGCACATGAACGAAGCTTTACTGATACTGGTGGCCTACCTGTTGGGCAGTATTCCCACGGCTGTGTGGGTGAGCCGGTACTTCTTTGATATCGATATCCGGGATTATGGCAGCGGCAATGCCGGTGCAACGAACACCTACCGGGTGCTTGGCTCCAAATGGGGCACGTTCGTGATGATTGCCGATATGCTGAAAGCGATCGTCGCCGTGAAGCTTGTCTTTTTTCTCCCCTATGCGTTCGAATCTGAGCTCTACCTCGTTAATATGCAGCTGGGCCTTGGTCTCGCCGCGGTCCTTGGTCACATCTTCCCGATATGGGCCAATTTCCGGGGTGGGAAAGGGGTCGCATCCCTCTTTGGGATGGTCCTTGGCATCCAGCCCAATGCCGCGCTTTGCTGCGTGGCGATCTTTATCGTCGTTCTTTACCTGACGCGATGGGTATCGCTCAGCTCGATCCTGGCAAGCATCGCCTTCCCGGTTCTGATCCTGGTGATCTTCAATGAGCCTGAGCATCTCTACCGCATTTTCGCCGTGATCGTGGCGATGCTGGTGCTTGTGACGCACCAGAAGAACATTACGAGGATCCTCAAAGGGAGCGAAAGCAAGGTGCCCATCCTGAAGTACCGCGACCGCAAACGTCAAAGAAACCGTAAATAACATAAGGTACAGTCGCTCTGTTAAGCCCGGGCTCTCTTTCCGGGTCTCTGTTTGGTATAATCATTGAATTGATTGAACCAATTAAACGACAGACAGATGAAAAAAATACGAATCTTAGCTTCCTTCCTCATCGGCTCCACGCTGATGGTGGCCTGTTCCAAAAACTCGATCACCGGTCGCAACCAGCTTAAACTCCTGCCCGAGTCTGAATTACAGGCCATGGGCGCGCAGCAATACCAGCAGTTCCTTTCCGAGAACCGTCCTGTGTCTCCATCGGCTGACCGTGATGCAGAGATGGTTCGTCGCGTTGGCCAGCGCCTGACGACCGCCATCACGAACTATTACAATCAGAAAGGTATAGGCGAGCAGCTGAAAGGATACAACTGGGAGTACAACCTGGTGAATAATAAAGAAGCGAACGCCTGGTGCATGCCCGGCGGGAAGATCGTGGTATACTCAGGCCTCCTGCCGATTACGCAGAATGAAGCTGCCCTTGCAGTGGTGATCGGTCACGAGATCTCTCACGCCCTTTTCCAGCATGGGAACGAGCGCATGAGCCAGGGACTGATCCAGCAGGGCATTGGCACGGCACTTTCCGTAGCTCTGTCGAGCCGGCCGGCTGAAACGCAGAACCTGTTCCTGCAAGCCTATGGTATTGGATCCACCGTTTTCGGAACGCTGCCCTTTTCCCGTACGGATGAATCGGAAGCTGACCATTGGGGCCTGAACTTCGCTGCCATGGCTGGTTACAACCCCAACGAGGGCCTCGCCCTGTGGCAACGGATGGCCGCCGCTTCAAACGGCAACAAGCCACCTGAGTTCCTCAGCGATCACCCTTCCGACGAGCGCCGGATCCGTGATATCCAGAAATGGATGCCTGAAGCGATGAAATATTATAAGCCGATTAATCGCAAATAAATCTTCTTTCATATGAAAAAACCCGCCAAACGCACGTCTGGCGGGTTTTTTATTGCCTAACCGCTTGCGATTCAAGCAATTTTTCGTAGCTTCGCGCATCCAATTCCCTGAAAGACGGTTTCCCGCCATTCAAAACTGCTTGTTCACAAAATCTTGAAATTCTATGTCTCAAACGATTTCTGAAAAGCTCCAGTTAAAGAACGAAAAGACGATTTTGATCCAGGGCCTGCCTTCCTCTATCGAAAAGCAATTTGCCAAACTTTCCTTCGCCAAGAACCTGACACCGTTGCTTCGGTCCCGAAAGCTCGATTTCGCCCTGATCTTTGCTGTCAGCGAAAGCCAGTTGAATGGGATCCTCGACGACATCATGCCAGCGCTCAAGGAAGATACCCGCCTCTGGGTGGCCTATCCGAAGGTGGCTTCCAAGATCGCCACGGACCTGACGCGGGTGAGCAGCTGGAACAAGCTGCTCCATGCCGGCTACGAAAGCGGGCTGCAGGTTCCACTGGACCATGTATGGCATGCGGTTCATTTCCAGAAGACAGAGGTGCTTGCCATCGAAGAAGCGCCTGTCGCGGCTCCTGCCAAAAAGAGAAAAGTAGCAGCGGCATAAGCAGCTGCCTCCCGATATTGATCCCGGCCCCATGAGCCGGGATTTTTTTTGCGTAGATGTTTACCACCAATAGGTTCCTGAAGAGCTCTCAGATAGTCTGGAATTGTCGTGTTCAAAACTTAACTGTTTAGCCATCAATGCCTTTGGCACGGTATAAGAGGAATTATTTCTACAGGAAAATCAGGTCTTTTGTGAATTCCTGCTGAGCTTTCCGCAGGTAATCGGTATGGCATGTAAATCGCATTTGTAGGAGCATGATTACGACAACTCCAACCACTGCCGCCTGGCCGCACCTCAGCAATACCGACCTGCTCTGTTTCTCACACCTGCGTTGGAAT
>JAQBNP010000206.1 GCA_028288515.1 Flaviaestuariibacter sp.
TCGCTGTTGAGATAGTCTTCCTCTTCTTTGTTGGTGATGAAGCCCGTTTCGATCAGGACGCTCGGCATGGCCGTGGCCTGAAGCACCCAGATGCCTTTCTGGCGCTGGTAGGAACCCTGGCTGACACGACCGCTTTTTGCAAATTCATCTGTCAGGAAGTCGGCCAGCTTTGAACTGCGCTTGAAGAACTGCTTCGTCTTGACGAGCGACATGGCAACGAACTCCGGTGAGTTGACATCGATCTTGCCGTATTTCTCCTCGTAATTTTCTTCGGCGAAAAGAGGGGCGTTCTCACGAATGGCGACTTCCTTGTCTTCTGTTTTATGCGCACCCCAGATATAGGTCTGCGTTCCTTTCGCGTTGCTCGGTATTGTATAGTAGCGGTATTGCGCCACCTGGCGCGTGTGCTTCTTGCGTTTTTTCCCTTTCCCGGTATAATATGTTTCCGTCCGATACCCGGTCAGCTCGCGGCCTTCGCGCGGCGGCATCGCATTCACATGAATGGAGATGAAGAGGTCGCCCTTGTTCTGGTTGGCGATATCAGCGCGCTCATGCAGCCCGACAATATTCTTGGTTGGCCGCGTCTCCACGATACGAACGTTGGGATAGGTGCGGGCGATCTGCGCGACGAGCTTCTTTGAGATCGCATAGCAGATCTCGTCTTCGTGCGAGTAGCTGCCGGCAGCGCCATTATAACCGCCGCCGGACATAATGCCATGGCCTGCATCAATGATCACGGTGCGCACAGCCTGCTGTTTCACCTTTTTGGTAAACGAGAAGAGCAGCGATGCCGGAACAAGAAGGGCGAGAAGGAATATGGATTTTTTTAGCATGTCGACTGGATAACGGTTAACTGAATCTTCACAAATTGTTTATGGTCAGAAAGGCTATTTTTGTTCACACACCTTATGATGGGGCTGCACAAATTTAGTTTAAAAACAGTTCAGCTAGGACTCCTGACATTAGCAATGTTTTGTGCAGTAACGTCCACCGCGCAAAAAACGGGTACGCCACCGAAGCGAATTGACAGCACTTTAACAGCCGACCCGGCAGGGGCCATGAAGGGGCTGACACCTGCGCAGCGCGACTCAATTCGCCTGGCCCGTCGCACGCAGACAATGGTGGCAGGCGATTCAACAGGTCCCATCGCTACCCGGCGACCGGGCGATACAACAAAGGCACGCATCGACACCTTCAACCTCCGCCTTTCAAAAGATACGCTCACTGCGCCCGTCAATTACGAGGCTGAAGACAGCGCCGTTATTCTCGCCGAGGAAAAGCGGTTGATCCTGTACGGCAAGACGCGGACGACCTACGAAGACGTTGTGCTGACGGCACCCAAAGTGGAACTTGATCAAAAGACCAATCTACTGACCGCCGTTGCCGACCGTGACAGTCTCGGTGAGGTGCTGACCCGCGCGAAATTCGAGCAGAAGGAAAACAATTTCGAAAGCGATACGATCCGGTATAATTTCAAGACACAGCGCGGACTGACCCGGAACACCTTTACGACGCAACAGGAAATGTTCATCCAGGGTGAGACCATCAAGAAAGCCGACTCCGTTACGGTTTACATCTCCCGTGGGCGGTTCACGACTTGCGACTACGATGAGCCTCATTTTGCTTTCCGGGCCAACAAGCTGAAGGTGATCAACAACAAGGTGGCGATCTCCGGCCCGATGCATCCCGAGTTCGAAGGCGTTCCGATTCCGATCTACCTCCCGTTTGGCTACTACCCGCTCAGCAGCCATCGGCACTCGGGACTGCTCGCGCCGCAATTTGTGTCAACGGAGAACCAGGGCATCGGCCTGCAGGGCCTCGGGTATTACCAGGTGCTTAACCAACATTATGACGTGACACTTCGGGGAGACCTGTACAGCTACGGTTCCTGGGCGGCAAACCTGACATCGTCCTACCGCGTTCGCTATCGCTACAACGGCGCCTTCAGCCTGAGCCTACAGAATACGAAAGTAAATTTCAAGGGCGATCCGGACTTCCTGAAATCAAAGACATTCAATATTACGTGGTCACACGGGATGGACCAGCGCGCACGTCCTGGCGTGACGTTCAGCGCCAGCGTGAATGCCGGCTCGACGAAGTACAACAGGCTCCAGATGCATGACCCGCAGCGGAACTTCATGAACCAGCTTGGCTCCTCGATCGCTTACTCAAAAACGTGGAAGGGCAAGCCATACAATCTGACCCTTGCCGCCAACCACAACCAGAATAACACCACCCGCCTCATCAACGTCACCCTGCCCGATGCCAGCTTCACCGTAAACACGATCTACCCATTCGAGCGCAAGCACCCGATCGGTGACCAGAGATGGTACGAGAAGATCGGTGCAGGCTACCGCGGCGCTTTCCAGAACCGGGTCTCATTCTTTGACAGCGCCTTCAGCGTTCGCCAGCTGCTCGATACGCTGCAATGGGCCGCCGTGCACGACCTGCCGCTGACGATGTCACTTCCGTCTCTCGGCCCGCTGATCATCACACCCGGCATAACGTTTCAGCAACAATGGATGATGATGCGGCAGACACAGCGGCTCAACCCCGTGACAGACAAGGTCGATACGACCACTGCGAAGGGACTGTACACGGCCACCAGTCTCCAGTTCGGCGTCGGTGTCAACACAGCTTTCTTTGGCAAGTTCGTCGTCAACAAAGCAAAGAACGCGGTGATCCGGCATACGGTCCGGCCGCAATTCAATATGACCTACGCGCCAAACCTGGCGCGCAGCTACTATGGAAAAGTGAAGGATTCGGCCAACGGCGTCCTGCACGATTACAATATGTACCTCGGCAATATGTACAGCGGGTATTCCAACCAGGAATTCGGGGGCATGAGCTTCGGCATCGACAATATTTTGGAGATGAAAAAACGGTCACGCACAGATTCGACCGACAGACACATTCGCCTGATCGACGGCTTCGGCTTCAATTCATCCTATAATTTCCTTCAGAAAGAACGCAAGCTCGGCGATTTTTACCTGTACCTCCGCAGTACTCTTTTTGACAAGATCAACTTGTCGGTCAACTCCAATTTAACGCCCTACGCGTACGATACGCTGGGCAACCCGGTGAACCGGTATGCCTGGAAAGACGGCTTCCGGCTCGGGCGCCTGACCACGGGAAACCTGACGCTGTCAACGAGCTTTCGCAGCAAGCCCCGCGACCCGTCGAAGTCTTCGCAACCAACGCGCGCCAGCTCGATCAACGTCAACGACCCGACGCTGCTGGCCGACCAGCAACGACTCCTTGACTATATGCGCCGCAACCCGAACGAGTTCGTCGACTTCAACATTCCGTACGATTTTAGTGTTGACCTCGCCATCACGTTCACGAGGCCCTATGACGTTCTTCGAAAAAAATTCCGTACAGATTTTCATTCAAGCATTAACTTCCGCAACAGCTTCAGCCTGACGCCAAAATGGAATTTCAGCACGAACGGGTACCTCAACCTGGACGATAAAAAGCTGGAACAATTCACACTGGCGATCAACCGTGAAATGCATTGCTGGCAACTGTCCATCGGCGTTACGCCAGTCGGATACCAGCGCTCGTTCAACATTTCGTTGAGCCCGAAATCTTCGCTCCTGCAAAATCTCCGGATCAACCGGACACGCGTCTTTACAGATTACTGAGTTTGCTGTAACCCACTTCGCATGACGGCGAAGACCTCCTCACGCAGCTCCGCAACCGTTTTTCCATCGGGAGAGATCGGGGGCAGAAATTGCATGCGGACAGGACGCGGCCAGAAATAAAAGCCCTTTCCAGGGGGCAGGATCTCCCGTGCGTTGAAGATCAAGGCGGGGATCACCGCCTTTCCCGTATCGACGGCCAGCTTGAAGGCTCCGTCATGGAAGCGCTGCAAGGGCTCGCGTGATTTATTGCGCGTTCCCTCGGGATAAATGCACATGTGAAGACCCATCTCAAGAACGGCCCTCATCCTCGTGTAGCTTGACTTCCGGCTCTCCTCGCTCTTCCGGTCCACGAGCACGCTGCCGCGCTTATAAATGATGCCGAACAGCGGGATCCTTGACATTTCGATCTTGGCGATCGTCTTATTGGCGCCGGGAATGCCGGGGCTCGACAGGGGCGGGTCGAGGAAGGAGTTGTGATTGCACACCACGATGTAATTCTCCCCGCGGCGAAAATTTCGGCGGCCCGTATATCTGCGACGAACCCCTGCGAGGATAAAAAAAACGGACATCCATCCCTGGAAGATCGGCTGGAGGAGGTGCGAGCGGCGCGGCTCGGGCACAAGGCCCAGCAGCCAGATGGGAATGAAGACGATCAGCAAGGTAACCGTGAAGCAAAGGGCTGCCCACAAAGCAAAGAAGCGCGCGAGGATCAGTTTCATGTCGGTTGATTACGTGAGTGACCAGTCGATTGGCTGCCGACCATTCCTGACCAGGTAGGCATTTGCTTTTGAGAACGGGTGGCTTCCGAAAAAGCCATTGTGCGCGGACAGAGGAGAGGGATGTGCGGACCGCAGCACCAGGTGGCGCTTTGCATCGATGAGGGCCGCCTTTTCCTGTGCAAAGCGGCCCCACAGCATGAACACCACGTGCTCGCGGCCTTCAGAAATTTTTGAGATCACGCTGGCGGTAAACTGGTGCCAGCCGATCTTGGCATGGCTCATGGGCTCGCCCGCCCGCACCGTAAGTGATGCATTGAGAAGCAGAACGCCTTGTTGAGCCCAATGCTCAAGGTTCCCGTGGTCGGGAATCGCCATACCGACGTCCTCGTGGAGCTCTTTGAAAATATTGACAAGTGACGGAGGAGGATGAACGCCTTTCTGTACGCTGAAGCTCAGGCCATGCGCCTGCCGCGGGCCGTGGTAGGGATCCTGGCCAAGCAGAACGACACTCACGTGGTCAAAGGGCGTGGCGTCGAAAGCGTGAAAAATATGCGGCCCTGCAGGGTAGATCGTCTTGCCCTGCTCTTTCTCGGTCTT
>JAQBNP010000212.1 GCA_028288515.1 Flaviaestuariibacter sp.
ACGATGAAGGCTACTCCAACAAGATCACCATCCGCATCGACTCGGTCATCGACAACACGGTCTTCGGACGCTCCATTGTCGCCGGCAACGAGCGTCCCTTCCAGGGCTCCGCAGCCAGGCAGGCCGGTACCTGGCGCATTACGGCGTCGGAGCCGGGAACCGATCAATACGACGGCATCTTCCATTTCGTGATCAATGCAAAAACGGTGAAAGGCACGTGGTCGGCGTACAACAAAAAGCTGTCTGCACCGGAGAAGACCTATGAGCTGACCCGCACAGAATTCCGGTACAACCCGAACGCACCACTCAGCCAGGACCTGCTCGGCGAGCCCTTCGAAGGGTCTTTCAACGACACGACTGAACAGGGCGAAGTGCTGACCGAAAAAGCGCTCAAGCTCAATCCATCCACACGCCTGCTCAAGCCCGGCGAGGTGGAGAACCTGTACAAGGGCGACCTGGAAGTGCTGCGCAACCTCATTTACGCCCGCCACGGCTACTCGTTCCGCAACCCGCGCATGCGCCGCGTATTCGACAACCATATCGACTGGTATATGCCCGTGTCAACCGACGTGACGCGCCAGCTGACGGCCACCGAGCTGAAGAATATCGAGCTGCTGAAGCGCTACGAGGCGCATGCCTCCAAATACTACGATTCCTTTGGCCGCTGACCGACACCCCTTTGACCGGCGCAAACAGGCGCCCGGACCTTATCTTTGCGCTCCTTTCGAACACTTATGAAGTTTTACAATACGCTCATCAAATACCGCCTTCCGATCGGCATCGCGCTGATCGTCATCGGCATCGCTTTAAATATGACGGTCAGCGGCTTCTGGCCCGTCTTCCCGCTTTACCTCGTCGCGGTGATCCTCATTGCAGGTCACTTCTTTTTCGGACCGCTCCGCCTCATCCAGGAGCATATGGAAAGCGGTAATATGGAAGAAGCCCAGAAGGTTCTCAACTCCGTCAAATACCCCAACCTTCTTTACAAGCCGATCCGCTCGGTCTACTACACGCTGAAGGGCAATGTGGCCATGATGAACCAGGACTTCGCTTCTGCCGAGAAGCACATGAAAAAAGGTCTCGACCTCGGTATGCCCATGAAAGAAGCCGAGGGAGCCAGCCTGCTCCAGATGGGAATGCTCGCGATGCAGCGGAACGACCCGCGCGGCGCCGAGCGCTATATCCGTGAGGCCCTGCGCAAAGGCCTTCCCGATAAGGAGAACCAGGCAGCTGCCTACCTCCAGCTTTGCAGCCTGATGATGAACAAGCGCGAGTTCCGCGCTGCCAAAGAATTCTTCCGCAAGGCCAAAGCAGCCAAGCCCACGACCCCGCAGATCGTTGACCAGATCAAGCAGGTCGAGAAGTATATCGCGCGGATGCCGGGGTAGGAGGAGATTTCGGATTTCTGATTTCTGATTCCGACATGGTGGATCCTGGCTTTTGGCTTTCTCTCCCGAACCAAATCCCTGCTGCTTTGTTCTCCTGTCAATCAAGCCCATGAGTCATGTTAACCTCGTGCGACAGGTCCAGCAGCTGCCCATCTCCGTAGAGAAAGCCTGGGACTTTTTCTCGCACCCGAAGAACCTCGCGGTCATCACGCCTCCGCACCTCAACCTGAAGTTCACGAACGAGCTTCACGGGGAGGCCATCTATCCCGGACAGATCATCACCTACAAGGTCAAGCCCCTGCTGCGCATTCCTCTCTTCTGGATGACGGAGATCACGCACGTCGAGCCGTATAAGCTTTTCGTTGATGAGCAGCGCAAGGGACCGTACGCGCTCTGGCATCACCAGCACCATTTTAAGCCGATCGACACCGGTGTGGAGATGACCGATATCGTTCACTACAAGCTGCCCTTCGGCATCTTCGGCGGCCTCGGAAAGCCCCTGGTCCGCAAGCAGCTCGACGAGCTGTTCACGTACCGACGGAAGCGGGTGGAGGAGCTGTTCGGGACGGTGAGCAATTGAACCACGAAGCCACGAAGAGCGCAAAGGAGCACAACGGGTTTCCTTTGCTTCTTTGCGCTCTTTGCTTATTTAAAGAAAATTCGTTTATCACTTTACTGCATTGCCATACGCGACGATACCGTCAAGGATCCGGCGCGCAATCACTCCCTGGTTCTCCTTTTCCCTCAGGTAGCGGAGATCGTCCGGGTTGGTGATATAGCCGCATTCCAACAGCACTGCGGGGCAGGTATTTTCCTTCAGCACCCAGATGCCCCGATTCCTCATGGCGATCTCCGGCTTGCCCAAGGGCAGCCCCTGTAAGGACTCGGCAAGGATGGAGGCAAAGCGGCTGCTTTCGGCAGCGTGGGGATTTGTTTCAGCCGGCACGTAGATGCCGAAGCCACTGTGTTTCCCGGTGTCGCCAGGTGCGCTCGCATTCACATGAAGCGAAATGAACAGGTCCGCATGCCAGATACCGGCGGCCGCCGCGCGTTTTTTCAGGTCTACATTCTGATCGTCGATGCGCGTCACCAGGAAGCTGATATTCCGGTCCTCGTTCTGTGCCATCAGCTCCTTCGACAGCTGAAGCACGAGCTCGTCCTCGTACACGCCGCCGCCCCGGGCGCCACTGAATGCGCCATCCGGCATGCGGCCGTGACCCGCATCGATCACTACGAGAAGCTTTTTCGCGAGCGGCCGCTGGGCCGGCATGCGAGCCGATCTCAAACTAAACGCCATGACGAGCAAAGCGGCAAGAGGCAGCGCGAGCAGGCGGCCGATATAGGTAGCGCGCGTGCTTTTAAATGTTGTCAACATACGGATCCTTCGTTTTATGGATTGATGAAAAAATGGATTGGTAAGGCCGTTGAAGCTGCCCGGATACGCAGCCTGCAGGATCATCGAGGCAAGCGCCGCGGCGCCGCCATCCTTCACCGCTTTCCGGTCGGCGATGAACTCGTGAACAAGGCGCAGCTCATGTCGGACCAGCCAGAACACCGGGTTGAACCAGAAGAACACCAGCACGAGCTGCATGAACAGTTTGTCCAGCGAATGCCATTCGCGGATGTGCACCAGCTCGTGCCGCAGGATCCGCCTGCCATCGGAGCTTTCCACGTCGATCGCCGGGTTCCAGAACAGGTAGCGCCCGAACGAGAAAGGCGTTCCCTTCGCATCGGCAACAATGAATCGCACACCGTCGACTGCCTTCGCCCGGTGACGACGGATCAGCGCCGCCAGCCGCAGCAGCGTCAGGGAAAAGCCCGCGAGCATACAAAGCGAAACGGCCCCGTAAAGCAACAGCCAGGGATTGGCCGACCGGCGCGAGACCTGCGCGGGTGCGAGCTCCGCGACCGCCTCGCCACCCGCATACACGGTCTGCAGAACGCGCGCCGTTACGGGCGCCGTGGCCGGGACAACGGGCAGGCTGAAGGAAAGAAACGGAACGGAAAGAGACAGAATGACGGCGAACAAAAGGTAGAAGCGGTTCCACTGGTGGAAGGCCTTGTTCCGCAACGCAATGATATAGTAGCCGCCAAGGACGGCGGAACTGAGAAGCATCTTCAGGAGAAAAACGGATACGGTGATCATTTCCTACCTCCCTTGATCTCTTTTAAAAGGAGCTCGAGGTCCCGGACGCTGAGCGCGTCCTGCTCCACCATGAATGAGACGGCCTGGCTGAAAGAGCCGCCGAAATAACCCTTCACCAGGTTGCCGATCGTGGACTTTGAATAATCGGCCTTCGATACGAGCGGGTAGTACTGGTGCTGGCGACCGACCGGCCGCAGGGCGACAAACTTCTTGTCGACCAAAATCTTCAGGAGCGTGGCCACGGTGTTCTGGTGCGGCTTCGGCACGGGCATCTGCTCCATGACGTCACGGATAAAGCCCTCGCCAATTGCCCACAAGGCCTGCATCACCTGCTCCTCGGCCTTGGTCAGCGGTTTCATGTCCTTCATAAAACGAACCTACAACTAATAATTTAGTTGACAAACTATTTTTTTAGTTGTAGCAGGAAATGCAAGGACCCGCCGCATCTTTGTACGGGAGGTAAGGTTGATCAAAATCGGTCCCGCAAGCTGCCCGGATGATTTGAAAAGAACAGCCGCTCTCCATACCATCATATAAATGGTCCACCTAAAATCTACGAAGTACATGTCCCACATCTATCATATCACCACCCGCGTTGCCTGGGAAGCCGCGCAGGCGGACGGTCACTACGAAGCTCCCTCCCTCGCAACGGAAGGCTTGATTCACCTGAGCACGGAAGAACAAGTGGCGGGCGTCCTGGACCGCTATTATAAAGGAGCAGCGGACCTCGTCCGGCTCACTGTTGACACGGACAAGCTGACGCACGAATTGAAGTATGAGCTTGCACCGTCGGTTAACGAGGAGTTCCCGCATGTGTACGGTCCCATCAACCTCGATGCTGTCATCGCGGTGGATGCGGTGAACTAGTCCTCACCCAGCTCATCGAGATGGATCACGTCCAGGTCGTGGCGTGCCGGCCCGGTAAGCACTTCGCCGGTGATGGAGTAGCGCGCGCCATGGCAGGGGCAATCCCATGTCTTCTCGGAGTTGTTCCAGTCAACCAGGCATTTTACGTGTGTGCATACGGGATTGACGGCATAGATCTTCCCGCTTTCATCTTTATACAATCCAACCGACTCGCCTTCGTATGACACCACGCGGCCCTCGCCCGGGGCAAGCTCGGCCAACTCGGTCAGCTTTTCTTTTTTCAGGCGCTTGCCGACAAACTCCTTCACCACATCCGCATTCTCCTTGACGAATGCGGCAAAGCCCGCCACCGGCTTCACACGGCCCGGCCGGAACAGGTCCTCGTAGGGGCTCACGCCTTTTGCGATGAGACCGGTCAGGGTGATGGCGGCAATGTGGCTGTAGGTCATTCCATTGCCGCTGAAGCCCGTGGCAACGAAGACATTCTCGCCATTGCCCGGCAGCTGACCGATATACGCAAGGCCGTCCGTTGGCTCGAAGAATTGTGACGACCATTTATAGTCGATATGCGCGACGTTGAAATACTTGCGCAGGTAGCTGTCAAGCTGCGTGAAGCACTGCTCGGTGTTGGTCACGTGGGCGGTTTTATGGTCTTCGCCTCCGGCAATGAGGTATTTGCGACCGTTCACTTCCTGCGTGCGGTAATAGTGATAGGGCTCATAAAGATCGTAGGCCAGGCCGTCGGGGTAGGCGTCGTCCGCAAGGGTTACGGCCATGGCATAGCTGCGGTAGGGCGCGCAGCGGAAGTGCAGCAGGTTGACGCCCTGCGGAATATGAGTTGCGAACACGAGGTAGCGTCCCCTTAGTGTGCCTTTGGTGGTCACCACCTCGAGCGTGTCGGTGCCTGCGTGGCTTTCCACGCGGCATTGCTGCAGGATCACGCCACCGGCGTCCTCGAAGGCTTTGGCGAGAGCCATCACGTAGCGCGTCGGGTGAAACTGTGCCTGGCCATGATAGACGACCGCCTTATCGAATGGCACCGGGACCGGTATCGATTTCGTGTAGGCGATCTCGGCTTCCGCGGTCACCGAACCTTGGAACAGCTTGTCGAGCTTATCGGTTTGCTTTGCGCCCTGCGCATATACGTAGCCGTCCTTTTCCTCGAACTGGCAGTCAATCTTATAATGGGCGATATTTGATTTGATGAGGTCGAGGGCTTCGCGTGCCGCCGTATGGAGCAGTTGCGCCCCACTTTCCCCAAAGTCGGAGGCGACCTGGTCATAGGTCGTATCAAAGAAGGTATTGAGATGGGCCGTCGTGCCGCCGGTGGTGCCGAAACAAAGACCCTGGGCTTCGGCGATCACGCAGGAAAGGCCCATCTGCTGCAGCAGCAGCGCCGTGGTGACGCCGGTGATACCACCGCCGGCTATGATGACGTCGAAGGTCTTCGCCGGGAACCCGCTTTCCCTGGGGGTATAGTCCTCAATGCCTTCCTGCCAGGGGCTCGGAGTTGCGCCGTCTCGTTTCATAACAATCGTTTCAGCTCCCAGCAAAAAAATAATGCCCGGCCCGGCCTTTGGCGATTCACGATTCTTTCTCACCATCCCTCCTCTTCCGCAATACTGCCAGGGTCGGTGCGGAACCGTGCGCGCGCCGCGGCCTTTTGCGCCAGGCGTTCCAGCAGGAGCGCAGTGATGAGGCCAGAAGCGTTTTCCCCGTTCTTCGCGGCAAGAACGGACTTCAGCCGCTTTTCGGAAACGTCGACGGTGTACAGCAGGTTGACCAGCTGGTCGAACCTGTTGACGATCATCCAGTCGATCGCCTCCGCGATCTGCCGCCGGAGTTGTGCATCGGAAGGCTCGAGAGAAAATCGGTCGAGAAGCGGCTGGATCTCCATTGATCAGAATTTTTCGATGATGCCGAGGCTGAACAGCGCGA
>JAQBNP010000268.1 GCA_028288515.1 Flaviaestuariibacter sp.
GAGCAGGTATTGAGCAGGATCAGGTCGGCTTCCTCTTCGTTCCGTGTCGCGCCGAATCCCTCCGCCTGCAGGATGGAGGCCACGATCTCGCTGTCGCTGAAGTTCATAGCGCAGCCATAGCTTTCGATATAAAAAAATCGCTTGTAGTGATTGGGGTCTGCCGCGAACGGGGCGAAGGCCTCGCCCTGCCGCGTCTCATCATGCACTTTGGTGGCAACATCAAACATATACCTCAAAAATTGAAAGCAAAGATAGGTCATCGCCTATTTATCGTGACAGACTGTCAGATGTGCAGGTGATTTTATTGGCGTCAATGGAATAAATTTGTGGGTCCAGATGAGATACCTGCTCCTCCTTTCCCTTTTCTTTACCGCTCAATGCCTTCGCGCCCAGTCAGACTCTCTCGGGATCCTGACAGGCACCGTTCTCGACGAAAAGAAAAAAGCCCTGGAAGGCGCGTCCGTCACCCTGCTCTCGTTGCCCGACTCCAGTTTCCGGCTGAATGCCCTTTCCGATCAGACCGGCTCCTTCGACCTGAGCGGCATTCCCCATGGCGTTTACCGGCTCCGTATCTCCTTTGTCGGCTTCCAGCCCGTATCAATCGACAGCATTCACTTCCGACCGGACCGTGCCGATTTCAACCTCAGCGAGATCATCCTGAAAGCGAAGGGAACGACGAACCTGGACGAGGTCATCGTTTACGCGGAAAAGCCGCTGATCCAAAGCAAGGACGGCAACATCACCTTCAATGCCGCTGAATCGGCTCTCAGCGCAGGCAGCTCGGCCAACGAGCTCCTCACCAATGTGCCACTCGTCACGAAGGACCCGTCCGGCAAGCTCCTCGTCCGAGGCAAGGAGCCAAAGATCCTCATCGATGACAAGCCGGTGGAGCTCAACCAGCAGCAGCTGCAGGACCTCCTGGAATCGCTGCCGGGAAGCGCCATTGAGAAGATCGAAGTAATGACCAACCCCCCGCCCCAGTATGCTAACGAGCAGGGTGGGGTCATCAATATCACCACGCGAAAAGGCCGCGTCGGCAAGTCTGGACGCTTGAACATTTCCGGCGGAACAAGAGGCGAGGCGAGCATCAACGGCAGCTTCACGTACCGCAAGAACGCGTTCTCCATGAACCTGAGTGGTGGCCTTGGCTATAACGATTTCAAAAGCGAGGGCTATTCCCTTCGAACCAATTACAATACGGACTCGACGGCGCGGACGAATAACAGCTCAAACAACCGCGCCCTGCGGCCTAATTTCCGCGGCGCCTTCGACTACGACATCGACAAGAGCCAGTCGCTCAACCTGGTGCTTCAATACAACCGCAACCGGTTCGACAATGTAAGCGCCAACGAGTTTCAGAACCTCAACCAGTTCGACCGCATCTACCGCCTGAGCCAGCGCGAGGTGCAGAGCGACGGGGGCAACTCGAATGCCGGCGTCAACCTCAATTATACCCTGAAGCGCACGCGGCCGGGGGAGTCGCTCAAGATCTTCACCAGCTATAACTATTCGGTCAGCAACAGCGACCGTGATTTCTACCAGCGCTACCTCAACCCCGACTATTCCGACACCGGCCGCGATACGACGACGAACCAGGTCAACGACAACACCACAAACAGCTACCATGTGCGGGTCAATTATGACCTGCCCTTCGCAAACAAGAAGACCTTTGTTTCCGCAGGCGGGTACGAAAGTGTATCGAGGTCCGACGTGCAAACCGTCGGCACCTATCTGAACAAAACCAGCTCGGAATGGAAGCCGCTGCAAAGCCTCACCAACGGGTTCGTCTTCCACCAGTCCATTGCAAATCTTCGCGGGTCGGTCCGGCAGATGCTCGCGAAAGATTTTAGCGCCACCGCGGGCTTGTCGGCCGAATACACGTCGATCAGCTTCGACCTGGATAAGGGCGGCGCCTCCAACGGGTATTGGACAGTTCTGCCGTTTGCCAATATCAACCGCAACTGGCGCGATGTCCTCAACCTGACCGTGTCGTACCGCAAATCGATCCGCCGCCCGGGGAGCAACGAGCTCAACCCCACGGTGGACGTGGCCGATCCACGGAATATCCGCTCGGGCAACCCCGGGCTGATGCCATCGCTCACGCACAATTTCGACCTCGTGCTCGGACGCACGACGCCGAAGTACTACGCCAATATCGGCTTCGGCTATAATATTGTCGAGAACATCTTCAGCCAGCTTCGCACGTCGCTTGCCGAGGACACCATCCTCATCAGGTGGGAGAATATCAGCGGGCGCCATGAATACGAAGTGAGTACCTGGAACGGCTATACGGTGAGCAAGAAAGCAAAGATCAATCTCAGCGCGAGCTACACGTTCAACTGCTACAGCGACTACGACAAGACGGTACACCTCTACCGCAACGGGGGCTCACTAACGTCGAACCTCAATGGCAATTATAATATTACGGATCTCTGGACAGCCACGGGAAGCTTCACGTTCAATCATTTCGCCAACCCACAGGGGTCGGTCCGCAGCAATGTCAGCATGAATGTGGGCGTGCAGGCCAAGCTGTTCAAAAAGCGCGGTACGGTTACCTTGAATTTCATCGATCCATTCCGCCAACAGCAGAACCGAAATACGACCTTCGGGAAGAATTATATGCTGGAGAATTACAACCTGACACAGACACGAAATATCCGGCTGTCGCTCGCGTACAACTTTACAAAGACGGCCAAAAAACCGCTGCCGAAAAAGCCGGGAGCAAAAAGCAGCGTTCCGAAAGCGGCTCCAAAACCTACGCAGTGATCTTCAGGCGTTGTGCCAGCCAGGAGCTTTTCACCGGCACGATCCATTCGGTTTCAAGCTGTGCTTTCGTCGTAACCGTATTATTGAAAAAGAGAGTCTCCGGTGTGATGAACCCGTTCTCGTAGGCATAAGCGAGCTGGTTCATGGGGATCACCTGGAGTTGTTCCTTGCGTACGAAAGCAAGGTTGGTTCGTTGAAAGAAGTCAACGCCAAGTCGTTCTCCCAATTCCCTGACGAACCGCACCGAGCTGTCGGTGCTGCAGCCGCTCACGCCTGTGGCGCTTTCATCTGCCATAAGGACGAGGAACTGCCCGAAAAACAGGTTGCCATAGCCCGTGACTTTGGCGCCGTGGCTCAGCCACTGCGCGCAGAAGTCGGTGAGGGCGTCCTCGATCTCAAGGGCTTCCGAGAGGAGAAACAGGCGGTTGCTTTGATAGATCCAGACACGGCTGTCGGCCGGGAAATCGGGGAGGAGATGCGCAAATTCGAAGCTCATTGGTGCAAAGGTAGGAAGAGCGAAAGCTGTGATTCCAGGTTTTAGCATTTTGCTGTCGCGGCAGGGGAAAACTGCTGGACTTTATGCGCGGAGTGTCGCGCGGTCGTCTCCGCCTGGGGCGTGTTCCCTGCCGCAGGCCCTCCCGGAGCGTTTCGGCCACCTGCTCCGCCGCCATACCTTCCTTGAGAAGCAGGATCGATTCGCTCTTCAGGCGGCAATACAGGGAGTATACGCGTTTGCGCTGCTCCGGGCTTTTGTACACCGGGCGGCGATTTGGCTGCCAGGCCCATCCGCGAACTACTCCGCCGTGAACCCGCAAAAGCCTTGTCTTTCCAGAACCATTTTGACGTGACTGGATTGTGGGCCCGCACGTGTACCTCGAGAACTGAGCGAACATTGACTATTGAGCATTGAACAGCGAATATTCGAATTCAGAATATTCAATATGCAGTATTCGATATTCAATATTCGGCATTCTCCATCTGATACTCCATAGTCACTCCATGGATACTCCATGGATACTCCGTGGATACTCCATCCCTAACCCATGGTTACTCGTGCTTTTGGAGTGTTGCGGGCGAAAAAAGACGATTGGCACGCTAAATCGGGCTCGTTCCGAAGGGCGCAGCCCTGCCTCCCCGCTCCCCAAAGAGGGACGGCGCCGTCCGGCCGGCCGCCGGGGCAGGAATAAACACGTCTTTTGAAAATTGAAAACTGCGGGTGTTCCACCCAAAGCCGTTGCTTAGGACATGCTGGCGGCTACCAGCTCCGCCACATCCAGCACGCTCACGTCCCCTTCTTTTTCGGCGCCCTTCACACCGTCGGTCAGCATCGTGTTGCAAAACGGGCAGCCGGCAGCGATGATCGTGGAGCCGGTCTCGATGGCTTCCGCGGCCCGGTCGAAGTTCACACGGGTACGGCCCGGCTCTTCCTCCTTGAACATCTGGGCGCCGCCGGCACCACAGCAAAAGCCGTTCTTGCGGCAGCGTTTCATTTCAACAAGCTCCACATCCAGCGCCTCGAGGACCTTGCGCGGCGCCTCGTAAATATCATTTGCGCGGCCAAGATAGCAGCTGTCGTGGTAGGTGATCTTTTTGCCTTTGAAGGAGCCCGATTCGCTCAGGCGGATCTTGCCATTGTCAATGAGGCCCTGGAGGAAGGTCGTGTGGTGAATGACCTCGTAGTTGCCGCCCAGCTCGGGGTACTCGTTCTTGAAGATATTGAAGCAGTGCGGGCAGGTGGTCACGATCTTCTTGATGCCGTAGTTGTTCAGCGTCTGGATATTCTGGTAGGCCATCATCTGGAAAAGAAACTCGTTGCCGGCGCGCCGGGCGGGATCCCCCGTGCACATTTCTTCGGTGCCGAGGATGGCATAGTTGACGCCAACCTTGTCGAGAATGGTAGCGAAAGCCTTCGTGATGCGCTGGGCGCGCTGGTCAAAGCTGCCGGCGCAACCGACCCAAAACAAAACCTCCGGTGTTTCACCGGCGGCCACTACTTCTGCCATTGTTCGTACGTGCATAGCGCTTCAGGATTGTAAGGGTAAAAATAAGGCTTGCCGCAGTCGTGACAATCGTTGACCCTGAATTGTTGAAGGAGGCGTTCGCATTATTTTTGTACGATAACCGACACATGAAGCTTTTTTTCGAAAAATGGAGGAACTGGGAGCTGTGGCCATTCTGGATGCGGTATGTCAATATCACGCCAACCTGGCTGGGCTACTGCCTCCGTGCGCGATCGCTCTGGTTCTTCACGCCATCCAACCCAACCCTCACGTTTGGCGGCTTCGAAGGAGAGAGCAAGAAGGAAATGTACGAGCAGCTTCCGCCGGGCTCCTTCCCGAGAACGATCTACATCACCCCGGGACAGTCCTTCGAAACCGTTCTCAAAGCCGTCTCCGATGCGGGTTTCAGCTACCCCTTCATCG
>JAQBNP010000269.1 GCA_028288515.1 Flaviaestuariibacter sp.
CGGAACACTTCGATCGAGCCGTTCAGGCGTCCTTTAAAGAAGCCGAAGTCGAGGCCGAGGTTGATCGTTTCGGTCTCTTCCCATTTGAGGCGGTTGTTGTAGGCCTTCGGTGCATATGTCTGTACGAAGCCGCTGCCGAACTGGTACATCGAGGATGAATCGCCGAGGAAGTAACCGGGGATATACGGGTAATAGCCGGCAGAGCCCGTGATGTCCTGTTGCCCGGTGACACCGTAGCCGATGCGCAGCTTCAGGTCGGACAGGGCATTGACATCTTTCAGGAAGCCTTCGTCTTTCATTCTCCAGGCAAATGAAACGGCCGGGAAAGTACCCCACCGGTTTTCTTTGGCGAAGAGAGAAGAGGCGTCACGGCGAACGATGGCGCTCAGGATGTATTTCTCCGAGAACGTCATGTTGAAGCGACCCCAGTAAGAGAGAAGCGTTTGCTGGTTGAAATAGTTCGGGTATTGCGGCAGGGTCGTGTTGGGGATCACGTCACCGAAATAATCCAGTGCCGCGAAGTTCTTGCCGCCATATTGAAAGTCCTGGTAGGAATAGCCACCCGTTACATCGATGCGGCTGCGGATGTTTTTCAGCTCTTTGGCGTAGTTCAGGAAGAACTCGAGCACCTTATTCTTATTCTCCGCATTGTAGCGGCTGCCGGTGCCTTTGGCGCCGTTTGCGCTCGTGACCTGTGTTGCGGCAGTCGCCGGGATCATCACGCGGCCGTTCCCTTCCTGGTAGTCGTAACCGAGGTTGAGGTTGGCGCGGAGGTCCGGGAAGAAATGAAGCTTGTAATCCAGCTGGATATTACCGATGAGACGGTTGACGCGGCTGCGATCGTCGCGCATGTCGAGGAGCGCCAGGGGGTTCCGGTTGGACAGCGTGTTTGGCTTGCCGGAGGTCACGTCGAGCCATTCGAAATAGCCGCCGTAGTTGTTCTTCTGGTAAACCGGCTGTGTCGGGTCGAACGTGATGGCGTTACCGATGGCGCCTTCATCTGCAAAGCGGTTGTCCGTATGCGTTGCCTTCAGGTTCGCAATGATGTTGAGGTGTTTGTCGAAGAGGGAGGGGAAGAGACCGAGGCTACCCGTTGTGCGCTGGATATTCGATGTCTTCAGGATCCCTTCCTGGTCGAGGTAGCCAACAGAGAACCGGTACGGCAGGGGCTTGAATCCGCCGCTCAGGCTCACTGTATGCTCATGTGAGAAGGCGTCGCGGAACACAACGTCCTGCCAGTTTGTATTGGAAGATCCGAGCAGGGCCTTTTGGCCGGCCGTTCCGTTGGCGTTGACATACGCGCGGATCTCGTCGCCCGTCAGCACATCAACCTGGTTGGTGCGCTTTGACAGCGAAGCGAGTGAGCTCACGCTTATTTTCAGCTTGTCGCCGCGGGTGCCTTTCTTCGTTGTGATGAGGATGACGCCATTAGAGGCGCGGCTGCCGTAGATGGCCGTGGCCGATGCATCCTTGAGGATGTTGAAGGATTCGATGTCGTTTGGGTTGATCGTCGCAAGCACGTTCGCTGCGCCGGCGATGCCGTTGTTCGAAACGGGAACGCCATCGATCACGATGAGCGGATCGTTCGTCGCGCTGAGCGATGCGCCACCGCGGATGCGGATCACGGAGCCGGAGCCCGGTGCGCCGCCGTTGGAGGTCACCTGCACACCCGCTACTTTACCCTGGATCAATTGCTCCGGGGTGGTGTTGAGGCCTTTGTTGAAGTCTTTAGCGGAGACCGTGGCCACCGAGGCCGTGAGGTCTTTCCGTCGCTGCGTGCCGTAGCCGACAACGACAACCTCGTTCAGGTTTCCCGACAACTGGGACAGGGTCACCGTTACCGTGTTGGAAGCGCCGAGCGTGAACTCCTGCTGGCCGAAGCCCACGGAAGAGAAAACGAGCGTGGTCGCGTTTGCCGGAACGTTGATGCTGAATTGGCCGGTTTCATTGGTGGCGGTCGCCGCATTCTGTCCCTTCACGGCAACGGTCACACCCACGAGACCTGCGCCACGCGCGTCGTTGACACGACCGGTGATGGTGCGGTTCTGGGCGAGGACGGTAAAGCCGGTCAGCAGGAAAAGTGCAGGCAGGACTAGCCTTTTGATCAGGTTTCTGCAGTTCATAAGCAAGAATCTAAGTGTTAAAAGAGGTTGTGATTCGCAGTCTAATGTGTATTGAACACACAATTTTAGTCAGTTTTTTAATCTTATGAAAATTTTATCGCCGGATTTCCGGTTTTTCATAGAAAATATTTTAGTGTTCGCCTTTCCGGGCACGCTGGAGGCCCATTTCCTAAACAAGTGTGCCTTCCAGGTTCTGCTTTTGCGCCACCTGGTACTCCTTCTTCAGCTGCGTTCGCAGCTTGTACAGCTTGCCGGGACGGTGTGGCACATCCTCTTCCATCTCGTTGAGATCCACGAGCCAGTTCTTCAGGGTGATGCGCTTGCGGAAATTGCGGCGGTCGAGCTCTACGCCGAGGATCGCTTCATAAAGGTCCTGCAGCTGCCGCAGCGAGAATTTCTCTCCCAGAAGGTTGAAGACGATCGGGTGCTCCATGATCTTTTCGCGGAGCTGGGCGAGGCAGGTATCGAGGATCAGCTTGTGGTCGAAGGCCAGCTTCTGAATCTCGTTCACCGGGTGCCAGTGCACTTCGTTCTCCATCTGCTTGGGCTGGTGGTTGCAGAGGTTGATGAGTGAATAATAGGCCGTCGTCACAACACGGCCGGATGGATGGCGGTTAATGCTGCCGAATGTATGTACCTGCTCGAGATAGACGTCCTTGAGACCGGTGCGGTCGAGCAGCACACGGTAGGGCGCCTCCTGCAGGTCTTCGTTGATCCGCACGAGGTCGCCCAGCAGCGACCACATGCCCTTGAATTCTTCCAGGTCCGATTTGATCAGCAGCACTTTGAGCTGCTTCTCCGCGTAGCCGAAGATCACGCAGTCCACGGACACGGCGATATTGAAGAAATCGCTGTGCGTCGCTTTCTCGATCTCGGCGGTCTTGAGGTGGAGGGCTGTCATACGCGTTATTGAAGGATAAGGGGAAGGATCCTGTGGTTGCCTTTGTTGGTGATCCGCAGGAAGTAAGTGCCGGATGGCATGCCATTGCGCGGCAGTGTCAGCAAGTGCGATCCCTTGGTGAGGAAGGGCTGCTTCAGCGTACCGAGGAACTGCCCGCCGGAGCTGAACAGGTCGAAGGATGTCTGGGCTGCCTGCGGCACCGATACGGACACGGTGAAGTCACCGGCACTCGGGTTCGGGTACACCCATGCGTCGAGCGTGCTGCCGTTGACGGGCAGGTTTGGCAGGGCGGTGATGACGCCCGTATTGACATTGCGGTTCACGTACACATGGTATTCGCCCGGCTGCAGCGAGATGGTTTGCGCGCCACCCGTTGGGTAGAAAGGAGTATTGTTATTGAGATAGTCGTACCAGGTGCCGGCCGATTGGAACGTGACCGTTCCGCTTGTTGGCGTCACGTCGAAATTGCCGATCACCATGACGTTCGTCGTATCGGCCATGACCTTGATCCACTTGAATGCCCCGCCGAGGCTTTGGTTGACGGCGCCGGCCTGGAAGGCTTCCTTGAAATAAGGGTTGAACCGAAGCGCGTTGAGCTTGCTGTATGTGTTGAAGACGGCCTGCCGGCGCGGGTCGGCGAGGTAGTCCCACCGGATCGGCTTGGCATCGGTCTTGCGATCGCAGTTGCCGCTCTCGTCGTTGTTGGTGGAGAGATAGCAGCGTGAGTAATCGTAGCCCAGCTCGCCGAATTCCCAGATCATTTTCGGACCGGGGATCGTGAGCAGGAAGGCTGCATCGAGCTCCATCCGCTTGAGGGCCGTGGCGGTATCCTTCACATTATAGCTGCCGCTGCTGTTGCCGTACTTGATGTTCTTATAGGTCACGCGCTCTTCGTCGTGGCTTTCCGCATAGGTCACGAGGCCGGGCTTGGTCCACCCGCGGCCCGGCGAGCTGTAGATGCCGTACTCGAAGTTCCAGTCGTTCGGATGGCCCATCGATGCCTGCATGTACTGGGTGTTCTGGTTACTCCAGACCATCATGCCGTTGTCGCCCAGCTCTTTTTCTTCCGCGTTCACGGTGAAATGCTCAAGGATGAGGTAGGCCGACGGATCGACGGCTTTGATCGTGTTGTAATACTGGTTGATAATGGCGATGCGCGTGGCATCGTATGCCGAGAAGCCGTTCTCGTCGGTAGATGGCTTTTGCGTCAGACCTTTTGAAAAGTCGAAGCGGTAGCCGTCGATGCGGTACTCCGTGATCCAGTGCTGCAGCACGCGGTTGAAGAAGTCTTTCGTTGCGGTGCTGGCGTGGTTGAAATCCTCGCCGAATCCGTAGGCATGCGGCTTTACCTGGTTGTACCAGGGATTGTCGGCAGCCGGGCGGTTATTGGCGGCATCCCAGTACAGCAGGGCCAGTGGTGACGGGCCATAGGTGTGGTTCAGGACGATATCCATGATCACGGCAATGCCGTTCTTATGACAGGAGTCGACGAATTGCTTCAGTGTGTTCTTCGGTCCATAGTATTTATCGGGCGCAAAGAACATGAACGGGTTGTAGCCCCAGCTCAGGTTGCCGTTGAACTCGTTAAAAGGCATCACCTCTACTGCATTCACGCCGAGGCGCTTCAGGTAGCCGAGCGTATCCTTGAGGGTCTTCCAGTCGTGCGCCGCGATGAAGTCCCGCGCCAGGAGCTCGTAGATCACAAGGCCGCGCTTGTCGGGCTTTGCAAAATTGCTGACCGCCCAGGTATATCCGGGGGCTTGTGTCTGAAGGATGCTCACGATGCCCGATTGCCCGGCCGGGTAGGGCTTGAGGTTCGGATATGTGGAAGCAGGAATGAAGCCATCGTTGGAAGGGTCGAGGATCTTTTCGGTATAGGGATCTGGAATCCGGATGGCGCCATCGACCATGTACTGATACGCATACTCGACACCCGGCGTGAGGGGACGGATGCGGAGCCAGAAATAAGTGCCGTCGGGCGTCTTGTTCATCAGCGAGCTCGTGCTCTGTGTCCAGTTATTGAATTCCCCGATGACGGTGGCGTACCCTTTGCCGGGCGCGCGGAGGACAAGGATCACGGACGTATCGCCCGGCTCATAGTTGATGCCTTCTTTGGCACCTGCAGGCAATGCCGCAACGGGTGACGTGGCGGGCGCAACGAAAATATTGAGCGTGTCGTAGCGGGTTACGCTGCCGTCATTGGCCTCGGCAATGATCTGCTGGTTGCCGGTCGCTGTCACCACGCCCGATCCGGTCAACGATTGGGTGTTGGAACCGGTGGCGAGTGTCGAGCCGTTGTGGTAGATCTTGATGGTCGATGGCTTGTTGGCATTGGCTACGACGGTGAAGTTGGTACCGACAGTCCAGCTCTGTGGCTCCGCGATGGGAACGAACATCGGCTGGCGTGCCGGCTGGTCGATCCGCACGGCCAGGCTGGTCGTGTAGATGGGAACATACATATCGCTGCCGTCGGTGTTGCGCTGCACCTTGCTGCCGTCCGCATTGCGGAAGAGGATGGCGATCTTTAGAAGGTTCTCGTTGGCAGCAAGACCGAAATAGGTGCGGAGATTCCCGGTGATGGTAAAGGTCCATTTGTTATTGCCGATGGGTGTTGCCATGGCCGCGGTCGGCGTCGTGGCCCAGGTGAAGGGTATGTGGGCCCAGCCGCCATTGCTGGTTGTGGTAATGGCGCCGATATGAACGTAGACATCGCCCGTATAGTTGAGGAGGCCGGCGTTGCCTTTCGTGGCATCGACCGTAATGACAAGTGTTTGAGAAGCATCATCCTCCCGGGGAAAAGGAGGTGTCCAGTTCAGCAGCTGGGCATGTGTCAGGGTTACAGACAGGACCGTCAGCGCGAGGAGCAGCAATCGTTTCATAGCAAGTAGATAATGGCTAAAGATACATTATGTACTTTAAACACATTATAGCCGCGGGAAAAAGTTTTCATCCCCCGAGGGGCCTTGCTGCTGGCCCCTTTGGGCGCGGAACGGTGGTCTATTTCAGGTCCTGGATCAGGATCCTGACCGTGTGAGGAGCCGCTTCGTCGCCGCCGAAATACGGGTAGAGCTGGTAGCCTTTTGCGGTCTGTGTCACGCTGCGGCGCGGGAGGCTGTCCACGGCCCCGTTCACCGTAAAGATGTAGCGCGCCGGAGTCACCCGCAGGCTGCATTCGATGTCCGCCCCGATCGGCACGGCCTGCAGCTCTTTGGACTCGACGATGCTGTTATTATAGACGTAACCGAAAAGCCGCAGGGCGCCCGCGCTCCACCGCCAGCCGAAGCGTGCGCTGAAGGCATGGTGGGCTGCGTTGTTGTCGGAGAACCCGTACAGCTTATTGATATCGTCCTGGTTGGCAGGATCGGTGGTCTGGTAGATGGCGCTGCTGTCGAACCGCACCCGGAAGCGCATGTCGGTGGTTTCGATGATGCGGAAATCGTTCTTGTCGCAGTAATGGTCGCCTGCTTTGATCTCGTAGCGCACGTAGCCCGTGTCCGCCGCCTGGATCTTTTCGGGTCCGGGCGCAGCAATCTCCTTTTGACAGGCCCACAGGCCTGGAAGGAGCGCCAGGCAAGCGCAAAGCAGTCGGGTCATGGCAGCAGTTTGGGCGGTAAATGTAAAGAAAGCATCCGACTACGAACGCTTTCTTTCCGGGCAAACCCACGCCTATGGCTGGCTGAGCGCCTTGATCCAGATGGAGACGGCGTGCGGCGCGGATTCGTCGCCGCCGAAATAAGGGTAGAGCTGGTAGCCAGCGCCCAGTGCCGTGGTGCTGGCGCGCGGCATGGTGACCGTGGCGTCACCGGCTTTGAAAACATAGGCTGCCCCAGCCACACGGATCGAGCAGGCAACGTCTTTCCCGATCGGAACCGAGGTGATCTCCTGCGAAGCGCTCGCACCATTGTTGTAGACGTAGGCGAAGAGACGGAGGGCCCCGTCGCTCCAGCGCCAGCCGAAGCGCGCGCTGAATTCGTGGTGTGCCGCGTTGTTATCTGAAAATCCGTACAGCTTATTGATGTCATACTGGTTTTCGGCTGCGTGTGTGGTGTAGACAGCGGAGCTGTCGAAGCGAACCAGGAAGGCCTGCTCGGAAACGGAGACGGCTTTATAGGTATTGCCGTCGGCATACTGGTTACCTGACTGGATGGTGTAGCGAACGAAGCCATCGGTAGTGGCGGGAGCGGACGGGGCGAGGACTTTTTCAGCGATCGCGTCCACGGCTTTGTTGCAGCCCGTGCACAGGAGAAAAGCCGCGAAAGCAGCGAGAACAGGGATTTTCATAGGAGGATCAAGGTTTTAAGTGGCGCAATATAGCCGGGCTTGCGATACCGAACTTGTGAAAATCGACAAGCCCTGCCGTGAATTTTCGGGCATTAAGAAGAAGCGCTTAATCTTCCTAGGCATAACTCCTGAACCTGTATTTTTGACGCCTTAAACGAGTGACGACTGTGGCGGACCGAATTCAGCTTCTCCCGGACAATATTGCCAACCAGATCGCGGCCGGCGAAGTGATCCAGCGACCGGCAAGCGCCGTCAAGGAGCTCCTCGAGAATGCCGTTGACGCCGGGGCGGATTCGATCCGGCTCTTTGTCAATGATGCCGGCAAAGCCCTCATCCAGGTTATCGACAATGGCGGCGGAATGAGCGCGACCGATGCTCGGCTGTGCTTCGA
The DNA here is from genome assembly GCA_028288515.1 of Flaviaestuariibacter sp. GTDB lineage: Bacteria > Bacteroidota > Bacteroidia > Chitinophagales > Chitinophagaceae > Flavisolibacter. The sequence continues at coordinate 7,697 of JAQBNP010000269.1, forward strand.
GCGGCACGCCACCTCCAAGATCCGAACCATCGACGACCTTTTTCATATTCGTACGATGGGGTTCCGCGGCGAAGCCCTCGCCTCGATTGCGGCGGTGGCCCAGGTAGAAATGCGGACAAGGCGCCCGGAAGACGAGCTCGGCACCTGCCTCGAGATCGAGAACAGCCAGGTCCTCAAGCAGGGACCGGTCGCGGCCCCCGTCGGCACGTCCATCGCGATGAAGAACCTTTTCTTCAATGTCCCCGCCCGCCGGAATTTTCTCAAAAGCAACGCGTCCGAGCTGAAGCACATCATCGACGAGTTCATCCGCGTGGCGATGGCTTTTCCCGAGATCTTTTTCTCTCTCTCGAGCAACGGGCAGGAGATCTTTCACCTGGAGGCCGGAAGCCTCAAGCAGCGCATCGTGCAGCTGCTCGGGAACTCCTGTCAAACCAAGCTGGTGGCCGTCCGTGAAGAAACGGATTACCTCAACATCTCGGGGTTCGTCGGGAAGCCCGAAACCGCAAAGCGCACACGAGGCGACCAGTACTTTTTCGTCAACAACCGCTTTATCCGCAGCCCGTACCTGAACCATGCCGTGATGAATGCGTACCAGGATATGATCGGTCCCGATACCTTCCCGCTCTACGTTTTGTTCATCGACCTCGACCCGGTGCAGGTGGATGTCAACGTTCACCCGACGAAGCAGGAGATCAAGTTCGAGGACGAGAAGATCGTCTATGCCTTCGTCCAGGCTGCGATCAAGCATGCGCTTGCCCAGTTCAGCATCACCCCGACGCTGGACTTCGAGCTCGATTCATCGATCCAGGGGCTGGATTCGATCCAGAAGCCATTCACGGAAGAGCGCCAGTCGGCGACCCGCTCCTCATCCATCTTCCAGACGTTTACGGAGGCCAACCAGGCACACCGCATCGATACGGGCAACAGTCTTCCGAAGTGGACGCTACCGGAGCCGCCGGCCCCCGGCGAAGCAGGGGCGGCCGTATCTTCCACGGCTATCTTCACGTCTCTTCATGCCGCCTTCGCCGTGCCGGAGCGGGTGGAGATGTCGCAGCTCTTCCAGACCTATATCCTGGTTCCGTCTGCCGGCGCTTTTCTTCTTGTGCACCAGCAGGCCGCCCATGAGCGCATCCTGTATGAGCGGCTGGCGGCAGCGCTCGACGGACGACCGGTGGCCACGCAGCGGAGCCTCTTCCCGGCCACGATCGAGCTCGCGCCTGCGGATGCCGTCCTTCTCGCCGATCTGCTCCCCGACCTGCTTCCGATGGGCTATAGCATTGAGCCATTTGGCCGCACGGCCTTCGTCATCCAGGGGACGCCTGCCGATATTGAAACCGGCAATGAGCGCGCTGTCCTGGAGCGCATCCTGGAGCAATGCAAACATTTCAGCGAGATCAAGCTGCCGCGGCGGGAGATGCTCTTGCGCTCGGTTGCGGCCCAGCAAAGTGTCAAGGCGGGAACGGTTCTTGGCGACCGCGAAATGCAACGCCTGGTGGACGATCTGTTTAAATGCACGGTCTCCAACGCCACGCCATCGGGCCGCCCGACCTATGTGGAGTTCCGGAAAGAACAGCTGGAGAAGATGTTCGGGAGGTAAGGCAACAGGCAGAAGCCAAATTTCAAAAGCAAGGATTCAAATTCATTATTGACGATTCAATATTGCATATTGACCATTTCCCGCTAATTACTTTTTGCCTGCCCAGAGGCGGAACCGCAGCACGGCTTCGAGCGCTTCTCCGCGGCGGCTCACGACTGCACCGTCCGGCTTCGTGTAGCGGATATACGGTTGTACATCACGTTTATACCGGAGGCCGAGGGACAAGCGGCCGAAACGATAGTCGGTCTGGACAAGCCACTGCACCTGGGTTTTGTAGAGGAATGAATCGCGGAAGCCTGGCACGAGCAGGCGGCTTGTCGCGGTGGTTTGCGCGTTGCTGAAGACGTTGCGGCTTTCAACCTCCTGCTCGGCGACGGCTCGGTAGAAGCGGCTGAAGATGCCGCCGGCTCCCACAGACCAGTTGGGCAAGATCGTGTAGTTGATGCTGAGCGGCACCTGGTGGTAATACAGTTTCTTGAGCTGGAGAGAAGTCACCTTTACTTCGCTGCTGGCCGTATCGTAGCGGGTCTGGCGGCTGTAGGAGAAATGGTCGACGAGCTGAGGGGCTCCGAAACGGAACTCACCCTGCAGGAACCAGCGCTTGTACTGCGCCCGTAGATATACGGACGGAATATGGTCGCCCATGGGCGATGTGCCGTTATAGCTTTTGCTGTAGGCGCGCTGCCCGCCGTTGCGGATCTGCTGCTGCAGGCCGACGCCGGCGGAAAAGAGAACGCGTTTCTTTGGCGCGGCCTTTTGAGCGGCGGACGAGTCACCCTGCATCTTATCTACAGGTGGTGGCGCAACCTGGCCGGTACTTGTTTTTGGCAGTGTCGACGCTACGGTGGTATCAGTCCCGGATGGCATGGCCAGAGCGGGTGCCTGCTCCCGTGTTTCAACGGCCACAGGGGCAGTTACGACCGCTGTGCCCTGGCTTGCCGTACGCTTGCCGTCGGTTTCGATTGGAGGCTGGTTCTGTGTCGTGGCAGATCCGGTGTGGCGGTTCACGATGGATGGTTTCTGTATATGCCCTCGGCTTGCCACCTCGGTCCGGAGCCGGTGTACGTCGTTGCTGGTAAGCGTCAGGGACGTCTCCATCTTGTTCCCAGCTTTGCGCGATGTAGCCGTTCCCGTTTCCCGGGAGAGGCTTGACTCAATTCGATAAGGGGTGGTTGTGACGCCATTCGCAGGTTGTCCGGGGGTGGACGTTCGTCCGGGCTGCAGTTCAGCGTTGTGCTGCGTTTGGCCCACGCGTTCAGCAGGCCCGCCGCCGGGCCGCAGCCACAGGAAAACGGCGAGCAGGCAGACACCGATCAAGGCAGCGACGGCGCAACCCGCGAGGAAAGGAGGCACCAGCGGCTTTCGATCCTTGTCGCGATCGAGCAATGCCTCCATGGCTTGCCATGACTTGTCGCTGTCCGGCAGTGGGAGCTCATCCCAGGAGCCGTCCGGCTCTTGATATGGTGGTTGCCCGTTCATTCGCTGATCTCCTGGGTTTCGATCATTTTTCTCAATGCTTTTCGTGCCATGCTCAGGTGCCATTTGCTTGTTCCTTCCTGGATGTCCAGCAGCTCGCCGATCTCGCGGTGGTTATATCCCTCGATCACGTAGAGGTTAAAGACCGCCTGTGTTGCGGCCGGCAGCCGGCGAACCAGCTGCAGCAACTCCGCTGCCTTCATCTTGCTCACTGCCTCTGCCGGGATATGTGAGTCGCCTGCGTCGGTGAGCTCGGTGTGCGGCTCGATGCGCTGCTTCGCCCGGATAAAATCGAGGCAGCTCCGAACAACAATGGTACGAATCCAGGTGTAGAGGCTTGCCTGCCCCGGATCGTACCGCTGTATATATTTGAACACCTTGAGGAAGCCGTTGTTCAGTACTTCTACGGCATCGGCTTCGTTCTTCGTGTAGCGGAGGCAAAGCGTGATCATAGCGCGGTAATAGTTCCGGTATAAGATCTCCTGGGACTTCCGGTCCCCACGCTGGCAGCCCTCAATCACGCTATGCTCCTGCTCGTTTGCCAAATTCTCCCGTAGGCGTTTTTAGTTTGGTGTGGCGGTCCTGTTTAAAATGCCCGTCGCAGCCGGAATGTTCCACTGAGCGTGTGGGACGTTGCGGCGCTGCCTTCCGTGAAGGTTCCGCTAAAGGTGCCTTCGTAATACTGGCCGGCTGCCGTCGGGAAGCTCGTGAGGTCAATATTGAACTGAGGCACCAGGGTTACCTGCTGAAAGTTGTTGACGACGATCTCACTCACGGGGTAAGTGCCGGTTGTAAACGATAAGTGGTTGAACCGGATGTACAGCCTGTCGCTTCCGTTGACCTTGAAACCGTTCAGGAACGTGCGTTTTGCAGACCCCGCCGTCAGGGAATCCAGGGTGTAGGCCGTCAGGGAATCGGATGCCACCGTCGAGCTGATGGTGTAGTTTGTTCCGTCCAGCGTGTAGTTCAGGTATTGCGTGATCGACGTTCCGCAGGCGGTGAGCGTTCCGGTGTTCGTCGTCGGCGCCACCACGGTGGACGTTGATGGAGAACCTTGCTGCTGGCCAACGTTGTCGATTGGCGTGACCTCGACCGAGTTCGCTCCACCGCTGCAGATTGTGATAGCGATCTGGAATTCGCCCGCGGCGTTGGTGCTGGCGTAGTAAGCCTGACCTTCGTAGGTGATGACCGCAAAGCCATTGCTTACCGGGGCGTTGGTGCAGTTGACGATCTTGCCCTTGATGGTGACGAACGACGTGTTTGTGGTTCCGATCACGATGGTCGGCAGCGTGGTGTTCTGGCTGAGTGGCGCAATATTCTGCGTATAGATCGAGGAGTTGCACTGGTTCAGGACATCGAGAACAAGACTCTCCGCATTCGGTACATAGCCGCTGACACGGCCGAGGGAATCGGTCCAGCCGTAGACGGCCCAGTTCGAGTTCGCGCGGGTGATGCGAACCTTCGCGTTGGCGACGGGCAGGCCGTCGGCATTGGTCAGGTTTACTGTAAGGGTGACGGCCGTTGCGCTGACATCGCAGTTCCAGAAGCTGAAGTGAGCAACCTGCCCGACATACGTGCTGCCGGTTTTGGTTGCCGATCCTTCTTCTTTCCAGACGCCTGTCGTTTCATCTACATACCACATCGGGATCGTAGCCGGGGCCGAGGCGAGGGTGGCTGCCGGGATGGCCGTGGTGAGTGTTGCTGCCGCTCCGGATTTCACCTGGAGCTTTTCGCCTGATGCACCTTCGAGCTCAACGGCCAGCATCCCGTAAGAGGTCAGGGTAACGCGCTTGCCATCCTTGTCGTTCGCCGTGAAGGAACCCGGAACGGTCTCGGAGATGTCCGCCGCGCTCGGGTCGATATAGGCTGCATAGACTTTCACCGCGCCGGTGTAGGCCGCGCCGGTGGAGGCATTGACCACGCCACCTGCCTGGAGGGCCACTTTCGAGCCGTTCGACAGGCTTGCGGTGCCGCCCGCGGCCGCGTCGACCGTTCCGGCCAGGGCGCGCTTCACGAGCTTGATCTTTACCATGTTCGCGCCGGCTGTAGCGCTGAATGAGCGGTATGCCTTGAAATAGCCGCTTTTCTGGGCGGTCACAAGAGAGGTTTTTTTATCCAGCGAAGCGCCGATGATGCGGAAATTACCTTTTAGATCGGTGGTGGCTGTCCTGGCTCCCACCGTGATGGTGACACCCGGCGCCGGCTGGCCGAGCTCGTCGATCACATTTCCCTGGAGCGTCGCTGTCAGGGGTTCGGGGAGGACGGGCTGGTTGTCGGGCTGGCCGGTGTAGCCGATCTCCTTCTGGCATTGAAAGAACAGGACGGAGACGAAGGCCAGCAGGAAGAATTTAGAAAACGATCTCATAAGAAAAGCATTTGGGGATATGTACCCCGGTAAAAATAAAAGGGTTGGGTCAAACCGTAAAATTGGATGCGCCGCCTTTTCGGACCGTCAGTACCTCGTCCGGATCCCTTCCAGAAACGCTTCCACGGCCCGCCGTACGGCGGCTGCGGACGCCTGGTGGTTGTTGACCAGAACGGAAACGATCAGGTGCCGGCCGCTATTTGTCTGGAGGTAGCCGCTCAGGGCAACAACGCCGGAAAGCGTGCCGGTTTTTCCGTAAAATCTACCTGCCGCGGCTTTGTAATAGTTCGTCAGCGTGCCTTCGTTGCCCGTGGCCAGGATCGTTCGGACCCGCGCCACGCCAAATTCGCGCTCCATCTTTTGAAGGATGGCGACGAAGTCGCGCGGCGTGAACAGGTTATAGCGGCTGAGGCCGGAACCATCGACCCAGCGCGGCTTTTGCGGCAGGTCGGCCAGGTCGGTCTTCAACAACGTGTCGATGATCCGCTCCTGGCTCATGACGCCCAGCCTCTCGTTGGCGACCATCAGCAGGGATTGCTCCGCGAAGAAGTTATCGCTGCGGTGCATCATCGGCTTCAGCATGGAATCAGTGGGCTGTGAGTGGATGACGGTATAGCGAAGCGCAGTTGGCGCGTACACGTTCGTCAGCCAGCGCTTGCCGACCGTGTCTTCCAGCAACCTTTCATTTTCATAGGTTTGAAACGGGATCTCTGCGCGCGTGAAGCGGCTTGCAGCGGGCACGACATCGAAGCGGTTCTCGAGCCTTCGCCGCCGCACCGCGATACGGGACGTAACCGAATCGACGAGCTCGTTGACCAGCGGGTTGAAGAAACGGATATCGGGCACCACTACGTTGCGACCATTCCGGCTCTGTACGGAGAACATGACCGTGTTGCCGTAAATGGGCAGGGAACTGCGTTCCGGCATATAGCTCTCTCCGTAGTCGCTCCATGTCCAGCCGGCGCCGTATTCCGTGTCATCCCAGGAAGGCCGGACAAAGGCAAGCTTTTTTGTCGTCCCTTTCAGGAAAGTGTATACCGGCTGGATCGGATAATCGCGGTGGAGAAGGGTCGGGTCGGCGGTCGGCAGGATGTACAATTGCTCATCGGCATCCGCGTAACGCAGGCCCACCAGGCTATCGCCCAGGTATTTCATCGCCGCGTAACAGGTCGGGATCTTTGTATTGCTGGCCGGCACGAAGTATTTATCGCCCTGGTAGTCGTACCATGTCCGGCCGGTGGACGGCTCGTAGACGGTGATGCCGATGTGCGCGTGGAGGAGAGAGCTGTCGGTCAGCAGTGTCGTCCGTGCCGAGCGGGCAATGCGGTGCGAAGGGCCACAGCTGGCCAGCAGAAGAGCGAGAAGGGGAATGAGAAACAGGCGTGTCATAAGCTTGTGTTGGCGGTGTAAAGTAACCGTATTTTTTTGGGCTCTTTTCACCAGCTGCCTGCGGCTGGACCGCGATCCTTCGTAACTTGAGCTCCCTAATTTTTATAGCACATGAGAACATTCCTGCGAATTGCCTGCCTGGGCACAGTGGCAACTGCCCTGCTGTCCTTCGCCCCTCCGGGCGACAAGAAACCAAAGAAGCCAAAGTATATCGACAAGTCCAATATGGACCTGTCGGTAAAGCCCGGCGATAATTTCTACCGTTATGCCAACGGCACCTGGCTGAAGCAAAACCCCGTACCCGCATCAAAGACCCGCTGGGGCTCGTTCGATGAGCTGCGGGAAGAAAGCAGCCGTCGCCTGCAGACGCTCCTCCAGGACGCTGCCAAAAACGTTTCGAAGCCCGGCATGCAGAAGATCGGCGCGTTCTACCTCAGTGGCATGGACACGACGGCCATCGAGCAGCAAGGCATCGCGCCAATCCGCGCCGACCTGCAACGCATCGATGCGATTCAATCCACCGGCGCATTCCTTACAGAGCTCGCGAACGAGCGCACACAGGGCATTGGCGGCGCACTCTTCGGCTTCTTCATCGCGCAGGACCGCAAGCAGGTCGACCGTTATATCCCCCAACTCTCGCAGGGTGGCACGACACTGCCGGACCGGGATTATTACCTGAAGAACGACGCGCGCAGCACGGCAGTGCGCAATGCCTACCGCGATCACCTCGCGAAGATGTTCACCCTCAGCGGTGACAACAATTCTTCGGCTGCTGCCCATGCCGACGCAGTGCTGCGGATCGAGACAGCCCTTGCAAAGGCCCAATTCAGCCGCGTGGAAATGCGCGACCCCTATAAGACGTACAATAAGTTTGCGATCAAAGACCTCAGCGCTCAAACACCCGGCGTCGACTGGGGATGGATGCTCGGCAAGCTGAAGCTGGCCGGCGCAGACAGCGTCATCGTCAACAACCCCTCGTTCTTCAAAACGGTGGACATCCTGCTGACGGCGCTGCCATTGGACGACTGGAAGACCTATCTTAAATGGAATGTGTTAAACAGCACGGCGGCCTACCTGAGCAGCCCTTTTGTGAAGCAGAATTTTGCGATGCAGCAAGTGCTCACCGGCCAGAAGGAAATGACGCCACGCTGGCAGTTCGTCAGCGGCCTCATTGACAACCAGCTCGGCGACCAGCTGGGCCAACTGTATGTGGCCCGCTACTTCAAGCCGGAAGCAAAGCAGCGCATGCTGGAGCTGGTCAACAACCTCCAGCAAACGTTTGCCGGACGCATCAAGAACCTTGACTGGATGAGCGACGCGACGAAGCTGCAGGCACTCGAGAAGCTCAACGCATTCACCAAGAAGATCGCTTACCCGGATAAATGGAAGGACTACAGCGGCATCACCATCACCGACAACAATTTTGTCGGCAACCTGCGCAGCGCCGCCCAGTGGCGTTACGACGAGATGGTGACCCGCTATGGAAAGCCCGTCGATCGTACCGAATGGGGTATGACACCTCCGACGATCAATGCCTATTACAACCCGAGCAATAACGAGATTGCGTTCCCGGCGGGCATCCTCCAGTTTCCGTTCTTTGATTTCGGCGCCGACGATGCTGTCAACTATGGCGGCATCGGTGCTGTGATCGGTCACGAGATGACCCATGGCTTCGACGACCAGGGCCGGCAGTACGCGGCAAGCGGCAACCTTCAGGACTGGTGGCAAAAAAGCGACGCCGATCAATTCAAAACCCGTGCTGATGAAGTGGTGGCCCAGTACAATGCATTTACGGTTCTGGATACTCTTCATGTCAACGGGCGGCTGACGCTCGGTGAGAACCTTGCCGACCTTGGCGGCCTCAATATCGCCTTCGAAGCCTTCAAGAACACGAAACAATACAAGGAAGGAAAAACCATTGACGGCTTTACGCCGACACAGCGGTTCTTCCTCAGCTGGGCACAGGTCTGGCGCAGCAACGCGCTTGCGGAAACGCAGGCACAGCTGATCCTGACGGATCCCCACTCGCCTGGTGAAGCCCGTGCGAACGGACCAATTGTGAACATGGATGCCTGGTACGAGGCCTTCGGCGTGAAGCCCGGAGACCGCCTCTATAAGGCACCGGAAACGCGGACGCGCATCTGGTAACGTATCACGCTATTTTTTGAAAAGACCTCGCCCCGGCGGGGTCTTTTCATTGAGAAGGGGTCACCGGGGATTCATGCTCAGCACCCAATGGCCCGTATTCAATTGCGCCGAACCGTGAAAGGTTTCTGCAACAGCCACTTGAAGGAAAGCGCTACATTGCAACAACGTAAAAAACCATTGTATGGGATTTGTCAAGGAATTCAGGGAGTTTGCTCTTAAAGGAAATGTCATTGATCTTGCCATTGCGGTCGTGATCGGCGCGGCGTTCGGCGCCATCGTTTCATCGCTGGTGGAAGATGTCGTGACACCGCTCCTGCTGACGCCTGCCCTCGAGGCCGCACATATCAAGAACCTTGACGAGCTTGCCTGGGGCGCGGTGAAATACGGAAAGTTTTTGGCGGCGGTCATCAAGTTCATCATCGTCGCGCTGACGCTTTTTGTGCTGATCAAAGCGATCAACCGGTCCAAGCGCAAGAAGGAAGTCAAGGCGGGTGAGCCGGCAACGCCTGTCTTCACGCTGTCCGAGCAGCTGCTCATGGAAATCCGCGACGGGCTTAAGAACAAAGCATAGGAGGCAATTCACTGGCTTCACCGAAACCGCTGCATATACGTGTTGCCAACAACGTTATACCGCCCCCTCTGACTTGCCAACCGCACAGGGAACACCGATCATTCCTCATTCCCGTCCTGCCTTCTTTACCCGGTATTTCAAATTTGCTCGTCGATCTTCTACGGCCGTTCCTGCGCGCGCAGCCACCGCTCGGGGATCTCGTTTCCGCTGGCCTGCTGGTAATCGCGGTACGAGCACGCGATGAAACGCTTGTCCGGGAGCTGCATCCACCAGCGGCCCGTACGCTTGCTTTGGAGAAAGGTGGTGTCCACCTCTGCGAACACCGTGTGGAACTCGTTGAACTTGTCGCGGTCCTGCAGCGATACTTCCCGGTTGCCGCGGCTGCGGCCGTCGATGAGGTACCAGAGCATATGGCTGACCTGCTTTGCCGTCATCGACTCGCGGTCGTTCTCCGGCTGGTAGCCGTAGATGCCGATCGACTGCATGTGGGGGCTCATGCCGGCATATTGCAGGAGCGTGCAGGCCTCCTCGCCATTGAGTCCGTTGGGTGACGCCGTGTTCGATGGTGCGTATGCATGGGCGATGGCAGAGAGGTCGAAGGTCATGAGGTGGCAGTTGCGGATCACCGGTTCCATCTCCTCGATATTCTCTTTTACAGTGCCGACACGGAAGCAGTCGAACCGCAGCTTGTCCATTGTTTCCAGCATGCGCGGGTGAATGAAATAGCTTTGAAAGGCAAGGTGGTTATAGTGGTTCATGTAGTTGGGCTCGGCCGTGAGAAGCTCCATCAGGAAGTTCTGGCTGCGCAGCGGCGAGTCTATATTGATATCCACCGCGGCATCGACGCCGACCGCATCGATCGTTTTCTTATCATCGGCAAAGGCATGGTCTTGCGCAAGGGTGAGATCCTGCGAGCCGCCCAGAACCACGACCAGCTTGCCGATGGCCATGAGCTCATGGAGAACGATCTTGAGAGCGGCGGATGAGTCGGCAGCGGTGTTTCCGGCCTTAATGTTGCCGACGTCTGCAATGGCCACGTCCGGGTGCCAGTAATAGAGCTGGTAGAATGCCTTGCGGATCTCGTCGGCTGCATCGCTTGCCGTGCGCAGGCCTGCGCCGCGCTGCTCGCCGCAACCCACCAGTACGATCTGTGCGCGGTCGAGATCGGGAAAGCCTTCCTCGTTGGCTTCGATCAGTCGGCCGATCTGGCCTTCGCGGTAACCGGCATCATCGGAAAGCGCGTCACGATTGATAGGCTCGAGAAAATCCACAAGATTCAAATAATCCGACATCGCCAGTTTTTTCGCAAACATAGTGAGTGGCGGCCTGAGAGTTGCGCGCCGGCCGCTATTTCACCCGCATTCTTTTTAAGCAATGGCGCGGCTTTGGTTCGACGGGTTCATTCGATCCGATTCTCCTCCGATCTTTGTCGCCCTCAATGATGCCTATGCAACGCCTTCTCCTCGCCCTTTTGTTTTTTTGTAGCGGCGCCCTTTACGCCCAGCGAACGGTTCGCTTCACCGTTCGGGACGCGGTCACCGATGCGCCGATCCCGCAGGCCTCTGCAACGCTGCGCCATGGCCGCGGCCAGGTGTCGGATGCGGAAGGCCGGCTCACGTTGACTGGGCTGACGGACAGCACGATCATCACCTTCAGCTCGGTCGGTTATGATCCGCTTACTTATGTCTTGCGCGATACGGCAGGCAGTACCGTCATGGTCCACCTCAAGCCGCACGAAGCCGAGGGTGAGGAAGTGATCGTATCCTCATCGCGCACGGAAAGCCGCATCGAAAACCTGCCGACGAAAGTAGAGGTTCTCGGGCTTGAGGAAGTGGAGGAAGAAGCGGGCGTGAAGCCCGGCAATATCGGCAGTCTCCTCGGCGATGTGGCCGGTATCCAAAGCCAGCAAACGTCGGCGGTAAGCGGCGCTACGGAGCTGCGCGTGCAGGGCCTTCCGGGCAAGTACACCCAGCTCCTGCGCGATGGCCTCCCTTTGTTTGGCGACTTTGCCGGCTCCTTCAGCATCCTTCAGATCCCGCCGTTAGACCTGCGACAGGTGGAGATCGTCAAGGGCGCTACATCGACACTGTATGGGGGCGGCGCCATTGCGGGAATGATCAACCTCGTCTCGAAGCAGCCGAAGGAAGGTGCGCCCGTGAACAGTGTTCTGCTGAACTACACGACCCTGAACGAAGCGAATGCGAACGTCTATTTTTCGCGCCGTAAGTCGCGCACCGGCTATACCTTTTTTGCGGGCACGACGCAGCAAGGCGCGGTCGACGTGAATAGGGACGGCTACACGGATGTGGCGAAAACGCAAAGCTATTTTCTTCACCCGGTGTTGTTTATCTACCCGTCAAAAAAGACGACGCTGTCGGCCGGTTACAACGGAACATTTGAAACCCGAACCGGTGGCGACATCACCTATGTGAGGGGCAAGGACGGCCCCGCAAACCGCTTCTTCATTGACAACGACAGTCGCCGGCACACCGC
>JAQBNP010000277.1 GCA_028288515.1 Flaviaestuariibacter sp.
AGCGCGGGGCTCGTGGGCATTGCGATCGGTGTGTTCATCATGTGCTGGAACATCACGACCTTCATCCTGTTCAGCCGCCATTTCACGTTCCTGGCGGCCACGCAGTTCCCTTTCCTCAAATACTGCATCAACAACAGTGTCATCCCCGTCGTCTTCCTCATCACCTACCTGGCCAATGCCTACCAGTTTGCGCATTACAAGGAGCTGATCCCGATCGGGCAGATCCTGCTTCTCCTGTTCGGATTCCTGATCGGGCTGTTGCTCATCCTGGCCATCTCATTCGCGTATTTCTTTCGGGCCGATAAGACGATCCTCCGCAACCTGCAGCCTTTCTTCAAGAACAGCAGCAAGATGATCGCGCGGCTGCAGCCCGAGAATACGCCGACGACAACCAAGGTGCTCATCCACTCGGAATGGTTCCTGGATTCTTTCGCGCGTGTGCGCCGCTGCCGCGACGTATCGCATTACTCACCGGAGCTGATGGAGAAGATCTTCAAGCGCCATCACTTCGCCGCTGTGATCTGCGTGCTCCTGGCCTACCTGTTCCTCATCGCCATCGGGTTCTGTCTCGATTACAAGGCCTTCCAGCTACCGGCTGCGGCGAGCATCACGCTGTTCTGCGCGATCCTCATCGGCGTTTCGGGAGCCTTTGCCTATTTTTTCCAAAGCTGGAGCGTGCCTGCCCTGATCGTCTTCCTGGTGGTCCTCAATTTCGCCTACCAGAAGGAGTGGATCGATCCGCATAACAAGGCCTACGGACTGGCCTACACGGCCGTGAAGGACCGTCCGATCTACACGCAGGAAAACCTGCGCGCCATCTGCAGCCCGGCCGCCATTGCGCAGGACCGCACCAATATGGAGGGCATCCTCAACCGCTGGAAAGCAAAGCAGGGTGAGGAAAAGCCGCTGCTGGTGCTGATCGCTACAAGTGGTGGCGGCACAAGAAGCGCCACGTTCACGATGAATGTCCTGCAGCGGCTTGACAGCCTGAGCGGCGGCGCCATCTTCAGCAAGACTTTCCTGATCACGGGGGCGTCGGGCGGTATGATCGGGGCCACGTATTTCCGAGAGCTGTATCGCCAGCGACTGACAAACCCATCGATCAATTTGCAGTCGCGGCAATATTCCGACGCCATTGCAAAGGACCTTCTCAACCCGACGTTCTCTTCGTTCGTGGCGCGCGACCTCTTTGCGCCCGAGCAGCATTTCAAGGTGGGCCCGTACACCTACTCAAAGGACCGCGGCTACTCGTTTGAAACGGCCCTGAACAATATCACCGGCGGGGTGCTCGACAAACGGCTGAAGGATTATGCAGCCGACGAAGCCGCCGCGCGGATCCCACTGATCTTCTTTCACAATGTCATCACCCGCGACGCGAAGAAGCTGCTGATCTCGACACAGCCGCTGCGGTTCATGATGCAGCCGGCGCTTGATTCAACACAGGTCAATAACCCCGACGCAGTGGACTTCACGACGTTCTTCGCAAAGCAAAATCCGTATAACCTGCGCGTGCTGACGGCGCTGCGCATGAATGCCACGTTCCCCGTCGTGCTGCCCAATGTGTGGCTGCCTGCCGAGCCGGCGATGGACGTGATGGATGGCGGCCTGCGCGATAACTACGGGATGGAAACGGCCGTGCGCTTTCTCTCGACGATGCATGACTGGATCCAGGCAAACACGCGCGGCGCGCTGCTGATCCAGATCCGTGACCGCATGGACGGAGGGTGGGATAATCCCTACGATGCGCATACGATGACGGAGAACGCCGTCAAGCCCTTTCTGCTGCTGCAGCACAACTGGTATAAAATGATGGAGTATGCACAGAGCGATCTGGTGGCGTCCTACCTGAACAACGCGCCGTTCCCGCTGCACAAGGTCTCGTTCCAGTATATCCCCGACAATGAAAAAAATAAGGCGGCTCTCAGCTTCCACCTGTCGCAGCGTGAGAAGAAAGACATTGAAGCGTCTCTTCACTCATCGACAAACCAGCTTGGATTTGGAACGGTGATGAAGATGCTGGGGAGGTGAGAGAGTGAATGGTGAATAGTGAATGGTGAATGGGTCGATCAAAGTGTTGGACGCCCAATCCGCCGGCTGTCATCCAGCAGGCACCCGAAACAAGCATGTCAGACGATTTGGGCCACGAAGGCGCGAAGAACACAAAGAACCACAAAGGAACTCCCTTTGTGGTTCCTTTGCTTCTTTGCGCCTTTTGCGTTCACGTCTGTTCTCCAAGCTTCCTTCATGGATCCCTTCATGGATCGTTCATAGCAATTTGGCGTCTCACATTGATGCCAGTGCCTACCACAGGTTGTCATGCTGACGCATGTCAGCACCTTTCCCTAAAAGCGACCTCGCAGACTTATGACTCTCAGTCGCCCACCCGCTTCTTTTCGCCTGTCATCGCGCGGTACCCGAACGAGCGCGTTAAGACGATTTGGGCCACGAAGACGGAAAGAGCACAAAGAAGCACAAAGGAACTTCCTTTGCGGTTCCTTTGCTTCTTTGCGCCTTTTGCGTTTACGGCTGTTCTCCAAGCTTCGTTCATGGATCGTACATAAGCAAATGGGCGGCTCACATTCACATTCCCCTTACGGAACCAGCAATCCAAAGCACCCCGGCAGGATCTCGATATCGAGGAGGGGCGCACTGGATGCAGGATCGCCATCGATATGCATCGGAGCGCCGCCCGCATTGTCGATGCGCAGGTGCGAGGTCTGGAAATACAGCACACTTGCTTTTTGCCCGGGCAGCGGCACATCCCGCAGCGCATTGAAGCCTGTCACCTGCCGCAACGTTTGCAGGAAGAGGCTCATCCTGCTTTGCTTCGTCACCACAACGATATCGAGGAGTCCGTCGGTCAGCAGCGCTTTGGGAGCGATCTTGAAATGATTGCCGAACTGGTTGCTGTTGGCCACCGAAATGAAGAACGCTTCTGTGACGAGAACAGATTCACCGACCGTAATGGTAAAGGGATAGGCCGGCGCCGTGAAGAAGTTTGAAAGGGTCTTCTTCACGTAGGTTGCCAGGCCGCGCCGCGGGTCGTTTGCAAAGTCGTGCGCGACCTGCGCGTCGAAGCCCAGACCGACGAGCATGCACGCAAAATGTCCATTGACGAGGAAGCCGTCCGTTGCCTGGTGGCTGCCCGCGAAGATGATGTCGAGCGCTTTGTCGGGGGCTTTGGGAATGCCCGCGCTGAAGGCCAGGCCATTGCCCGAGCCGCAGGGAATGATGCCGAAGGGCAGTCCCCATTTTTTCAGGAAGTTGATGGCCTGGTTGATGGTGCCATCGCCCCCGGCGATCACGATCTCGGTGACGCTGCCATTGGCCAGGGTGTCGTCGAGAAAGCTGTAGTCGCCGCTTGCAACCGACGGGTGGATGGAGTAGGCGATGCCGGCGGCCTTTGTCCGTGCTTCCACGGTTTGGCGCAGCCCGGTCTTGCTGCGCGCGCCTGAGATCGGGTTGATGATGTAGAGGATGTGGCGCATGGGCGAAGCCGGGACCAATGCTGCCCGGGCGCGCAAAATACGGAAGGAAGCGGGCTGCGCCGCATCAGCCTTTCAGAACGATCGTGCAGAGGTGGATCCGCCGCACCCTGACCAGGGCACGCTTGGCAGGGTCCTTCGGAAGCGAGATGGTGTAGACCATCAGCTGGGTGCGACCGGCGAAGAGCTTTCTGAGGCGTGCGTTGCTGATGGTGAAGCGGTTTCCCGAGCCTGTTGCCAGCTCGGTATCGTCGGGGGCATAGAGGGCGATGGTCCGGATCCAGTCTGCCGATGGTGTGCCGGGCGCGTAGACCACCTGCAGGCCGGCGCCTTTGGCGAGGTCGGCGCGCCGGATGGTGATCGTGTTGGCCGTGGCGTTCTCCGCGTGGGCGGTGAGCCTGGTCTTGCCGTTGTGAATCACCTTCCAGGAGTCTGCGGGCTGGGCCTGGGCGAGGATGGGCAGAACGGCGATGAGGAGCAGGGAGAGCATTTTCATGTGGTGGCGTTTACGGTATGGATTCCAAGGTAGCTCTCTTTGACGGCAATACCCGGCGAGAGTTTGAACCACAAGGAGGAGTGAATGGTGAAAGGTGAGCGGTGCATGGTGAATGGTGAGTGGCGGGTGAACCGCCAGTCCACAAACGGCGCCAGGCAGCGCAACCTGGATCGCTCTGCGGTTCCCTGGCCTCTTTGCGCGAACGGCTGCCACTCCTGTACGTATATCTGCGAAAAATTATATATTATTGCTGCGCCGTTTCCCCGAGGGCGGTAAAACACACAGCTAAAACAACTCTTATGACCGTCGTCTTTGGATGGAGAACCTTTCTCGTCAGGTCCTACTCGTTTGCCGAGCTCGGCCTTCCCGACCTGGCCACCGGCCCTTGCACCATCGAGGTTCGGCAGAAATACGCTCACCTCTTTTGGATCCCCTTCTTCGGCATCGGTAAGAAATGGGCCCTGCGCCGCGGAAAAGACCTGTACGAGCTGCCGCTCGAGATCGAGGCCCACCTGGAAAGAACCCGCGTTCGCACGCCGTGGTATACGTATTCCGGGCCGCTTCTCCTCCTGCTCGCCGGCATTGTCTTCTGGGCATCCCAAGCCTACGACGAGCACCAGTCCGCCGTGTATGCCGAAACCAGCTTCAACGAGCAGGCGGCGACCCTGAAGAAGGACCTCCACGACCTGTCAAAGAAGGACTTTATCAAGGTCCAGGACCCAGCGCATCCTTACGAGGACAATAGCCATTACTTCAAGGTGGACTCGGTTGATGCCGTCAATGTTTACGTCCGTCCCTTCTCCACCGGCAAAAGCGAATACAGCATGACGCCGCTCGAAGTGGAACAATTTTATGAAGCCAAGAAAGACGACTACCCGGTGATCGCCGTGCCGCGCGCACGCCTGGAGGGAGCCTTCGCGCCCGACTACGCCGCTTACCGCCAACCGGTTCACAAAGGCGTTGACCTGCTGGGCACGGGTCTCTCCTACGAGATCGTCCGCGTCGAGCACCATTACGCGCCCCTCATCACCCGCTCCGGCGGGGGCATGGGCGGCAACCTATACCTGAACTTCGAGAACAAAGGCTGGCCCGTGATCCTGGTGGGATTGAAAAGCGGGGCCGGGTCGCTGGAGTGGTCAAGCGATTTGCCGACAAGCTTTGAAAACCGCTCGCCATACGCGTTTCGCAACTTCACCATCGGCGCCCGGAACTACAAAACCAACCTCGAGTACAGTGTCATCTTCACCGTGCAGGACAGCCTTGGCCAGCGCTACGATTACCTCGTGCAGGGCGTCAACATGCAACAGCAGGTGCGGATGGTGGGGAGTCGTGAGTAGTGAATAGTGAATAGTCAATAGTGAATGGGGTCGTTTTGGAGGCGTCATCCCGCAGGGACCTGAGAGGGCCAGTTTGAACCACCAAGGCACGAGGGGCGCGAAGGAGCACAAAGGGGGATTTACGACTTTAGATTTACGATTTTAAGATTTTTGGAGAGACTGCACTTTCGGACTGTCATCCCGAGGCGCTAAGCGAGGGAGCCCATGCACTTTCATGCTGTCATCCCGCAGGGACCTGAAACGTGCTCATTAAGAATTTGAACCACCAAGGCACGAAGAGCGCAAGGGAACACAAAGGGATTTACAATTTTAGATTTTGGGCAGCCTGTTTAGGCCGTCATGACGAGGAACGAAGCCATGACGTATAGTTCAGGATGACACAGGCCTGCTTGGCAATCTTCGGCAACCAGGTTGATGGAGCACGTTTCGGGTCCCTGCGGGATGACAGCCGGGGAAATGCTGGGCCGCGGGTGAGAGCTTTGAAGGTGTGGGTTGGGTTTGTAAGGGAAAGGTGCTGACATGCGTCAGCATGACAGCGTGCGTAGCGCATGGGCTCCCTGGTCTGGTTGGCGATGACAGCATGGAGGTCCAGGAGATGGCTTCGTTACTCGCCATGACGGGGAGTCTGGAAGTGCGCGGGCTCCCTCGCTTCGCGCTCGGGATGACAGACCGAAGTTGCAGAATCTTCAAAAATCTAAAATCGTCAATCTAAAATCGTAAATCTTCCTCGTCCAGGTCCCATTCACAGGATCTCGTGCCCCAGCTTATCCCTCTTCGTTTGCAGGTACCGCTCGTTGTGCGGGTTGGGATCGACCTTGATCGGGACATTGTCCACGATCTCCAGGCCATAGCCGACAAGACCCACGCGTTTCTTCGGGTTGTTGCTGATCAGGCGCAGCTTGCAGATACCGAGGTGCCGGAGGATCTGGGCGCCCACGCCGTAGTCCCGCTGGTCCATCTGGAAGCCGAGGTGGAGATTGGCCTCAACCGTATCCATCCCGTCTTCCTGCAGCCGGTAGGCGCGCAGCTTATTGACGAGGCCGATGCCGCGGCCTTCCTGGTTCATGTACAGGATGGCTCCCTTTCCCTCTGCCTCCACCATCTGCATGGCGCGGTGAAGCTGCTCGCCGCAATCGCAGCGGAGGGAGCCGAGGATATCGCCGGTAAAGCAGGAGGAATGAACTCGGACAAGAACCGGCTCGCCCTTTTCCCAGCTTCCCTTCACGAGCGCGAGGTGTTCGTTGGAAGAGCCTTTCTCCTGGAAGGCGATCAGCTTGAAATGGCCGAACTGAGTCGGCATGTCAACGCGGACCACCTCCTCGATGAGCGAGTCCTGCTTGAGCCGGTATTCGATGAGGTCCTTTATGGAGATGATCTTAAAGTCGAACTTACGGGCTACCTCGATGAGCTCGGGGAGGCGGGCCATGGTGCCGTCCTCGTTGAGGATCTCGACAAGAACACCGGCCGGCTCGAAACCGGCGAGGCGTGCGAGGTCCGCAGCCGCCTCGGTGTGGCCGGCACGGCGGAGGACGCCGCCTTTGCGGGCGCGAAGCGGGAAAATATGGCCGGGTTTACCCAGGACCTCCGGCTTTGTGCCCGGGTCGATGAGGGCCTGGATGGTCTTGGAGCGGTCGTGGGCGGAGATACCGGTGGTGCAGCCGTGGCCGAGCAGGTCCACCGATACGGTAAAGGCCGTTTCGTGGAGGGCCGTATTGTTATTCACCATCAGCTCGAGCCCGAGCTCGTCGCAGCGGTCTTCCGGCAGCCCGATGCAGATGAGTCCCCGGCCGTGCTTGCTCATGAAATTGACCACTTCCGGCGTCACATTGCGGGCCGCGGTGATGAAATCGCCTTCATTTTCACGGTCCTCGTCGTCCACGACAATGACCAGCTTCCCGTTCCGGATATCCTCGATGGCGCTTTCTATGGAGTGCAGCATATCTGTTCTTTCCGCAAACTTACAAACGGAACTGTCCAATCCCGGACGCGATGCAGCGTTTTAGGCTTTTTTGCTGCCTTTCGGAGCGGCCGGCGGGATTCCCAGAATGTTAATATTTGCCTGACGTCGTTTGTCTTTTTTCACTTTCTTTGCACTCGAAACAAAAACTACTTATGCTCAAGAGACTATTGTGCTTGCTGACAATCGTATTGTTGGCTTCCAGCCACGTTTTTTCGCAGGTAACGACAAGTAGCCTGTCCGGTTCCGTTAAGGATGCATCCGGCCAAGCCCTCTCCGGCGCTACCATCTCTGCCACGCACCAGCCCACCGGTACCCGGTACACGGGTGTTTCACAAACCAACGGGCAATTCACCATCGCGAACATGCGCACGGGCGGTCCGTACCTCATCACCTTCTCTTATGTAGGTTTTGAGACGCAGACCCTCAACGATGTCTTCCTTCAGCTCGGCGAGGCCACCATCCTCAACCCGACGATGGCAAAAGCAAACACAACCCTCGAGCAGGTGGTGGTGACGTCTACCGGGCGCAACAACGTACTGAACGCCAACCGCACCGGCGCTACGACCAATATCGGACGCCAGCAGATCCAGACACTGCCGAGCATCAGCCGCAGCCTGAACGACCTGACGCGCCTGACGCCGCAAGCCAACGGTACGTCCGTCGGCGGTGGCAACTACCGTCAGAACTTCATTACGGTTGACGGATCCGACTTCAACAACTCCTTTGGTATCGGCTCCAACCTGCCTGCGGGCGGTTCGCCGATCTCCCTCGATGCCCTCGACGAGGTATCGGTCAGCGTCACTCCATTCGACATCCGCCAGTCTGGCTTTATCGGCAGCGCCGTGAACGCCGTGACCCGCTCGGGCACGAACAATTTCACAGGCTCGGTTTACGAGTACTGGAGAAATGAGAAGCAGCAGGGCGACAAAGTAGGCGACGTGAAGATCACGCGCACACCGTTCACCTTCAACCAATACGGCGCCCGCATCGGCGGACCGATCATCCGCAACAAGCTCTTCTTCTTCGTTAACTACGAAACAGAGAACCAGCCCAAGCAGGTTTCAACGCGTGTTGCCTCCACTCCTTCGCAGCCGTACACGGCAGGTGGCAACGTTGCCCGCCCGACGGCAACCGACCTCGACATGATCAGCAAGTACCTGAAGGATACCTACGGTTACGAGACCGGTCCTTACCAGGGTTACAGCACGGAGATCACCCGGAAGAAGTTCCTGGCGCGTATCGACTGGAACATCAACAAGAATCACCGCTTCAACATCCGCTACAACCAGGTGGAAGGTGGCGAGCCGAACCCGCCGAGCACATCACGCTCGCCGTTCTCAGCGCTTGCCAAGACACGCACCGGCGACAATGCTCTCTGGTTCCGCAACTCCAACTATTTCCAGGGCGCAAACTTCTACTCCGTTGCTGCCGAGCTGACCTCTACGCTCAGCCGCCGTGTTGGTAACACGCTCCGCGGAACATACACATTCCAGAATGACTCCCGCTCCTCCACGAGCACGATCTTTCCCTTCGTCGACATCCTGAAGGACGGAGATACGTACACTTCATTCGGATACGAGCCGTTCACGTTCGGCAACCTTCGCCAGGTGAAGATGTACTCTGTGGTTGACAACATCACGTTCAACGTCAACCGTCATCGCTTCATGTTTGGCGGCCAGGCTGAATTCAGCAAGACAGTCAACGGCTTCCAGCGTTTTGCGACGAGCTACTACACATTCGCTTCCTGGGATGATTTCGTAGGCGGCCAGAAGCCCCTCGATTTCGGCATCACGTACTCGACAAGCAAGGATTTCGCGCAGGCGTTCCCAAGCTTTAAGTTCGCCCAGTACAGCTTCTACGCACAGGACGAGATCACGTTCAACCCACGCTTCCGCATGACCGTAGCGGTCCGTGGCGACCAGCCGACCTATCCTGACGTTTCCGAGATCAAGACGCATCCCCTCGTGGCTGCCCTGACCTTTGCAAATGGCGAAAAGATCAATACAGGCAACCTACCGAAAGCCCGCCTGATGGTGTCCCCACGCGCTTCCTTTAACTGGGATGTGAATGGCGACCGTTCCTTCCAGGTTCGTGGTGGTACGGGTATCTTCACCGGCCGCGTTCCGTTTGTATGGATCGTCAGCCAGTCGGGTGATGCCGGCCTCCTGCAGGTAACACAAACATTCTCCGGTGCCAGCGTTCCGGGACCATTCAACCCGGACCCCCGCGCCTACCTGCCGTCGACTCCGCCAACAGCCGGTACCGTGATCCCGAACCCGATCTCCGCGCTGTCGAAAGACTTTAAGTTCCCGCAGACATGGAAATCGAGCCTGGCATTCGACCGCAAGCTTGGCCGCGGCTTTGTCTTCACACTGGAAGGCATCTTCAACAAGGATATGATCACCACGGTGTTCGATAACCCGAACCTGGTGGCTCCGCAGCCGCTGAATGTCGCCGGCTACCCTGACAACCGCATGATCTACCCAAGCTCGAACACGCAGAAGTTCATCAACCCGCTGACAACCGGCGGCCAGGTGAGCTCAACGGGTACAGGCGCCTTCAACACGATCGTGATGAAGAACGGCCACCGCGGGTTCTACGCTTCGTTGACCGCGCAGCTGCAGAAGCAGTTCACACGCGGCTTCTCCGGTATGATCGCTTACACTAAATCCCTGAACAGCAACCTGTTTGACGGTAACGGCGACCAGCCGCTCTCCGCCTACCAGGGTACGGCAAACGTAAATGGCTCGAACTTCCCTACCCTCGGTTATTCCAGCAACGTCATGCCTGACCGCGTGGTCGCTTCGCTGTCTTACCGCAAGGAATACCTGAAGCACCTGGCAACGACAGTTGCGGTGTTCTACCAGGGCAGCATCCAGGATCGTTTCTCCTATACGTACTCGACAGACTTCAACCGCGATGGTACCAACTTCGACCTGATCTACATTCCGAAAGATCCATCCGAGATCACGTTTGTTGACCGTGCCGCTTCTTCCGCAACGAATGGCGTTGCCTACACGGCGAAGCAGCAGAGCGATATGTTCTTTGCTTATATCGAGCAGGACAAATACCTCCGCAACCACAAAGGCCAGTATGCCGAGCGTAACGGGGCCCAGTACCCATGGCGCAACCAGTTTGACGTACGCCTGATGCAGGATGTTTTCACCAACATCGGCAAATCGCGCAATACGCTCCAGTTCAGCCTTGACATCTTCAACTTTGCCAACCTGCTGAACTCCCGCTGGGGTGTGCTGAAGTCCGCGAATGCACAGTCGATCCTCGTTCCGCAAAACGTTGCATCCCTCACACCGGGTGGCACAACGCGCCCGACGTTTTTCCTGAACACGCAGGCAAGCCATCCTGTGACAGAATCGTTCCGTGACAACACAACGATCAGCTCTACGTATTACATGCAGTTCGGCCTCCGTTACATCTTCGGTAACTAAGACCTCTCTGCTACATAAAAAAAGCGTCCTGAGTTTCAGGACGCTTTTTTTATGAGCCAGGAGACAGGAGCCAGGAACCAAAAAGCCAGAAGCCAGAAGCCAAAATTCAAAATTCGAGATTCACCATTCACTATTGACTATTCACTATTGACTATTCACTATTCACCACTCACCACTCACTATTCACTATTCACCACTCACTTCTCACCACTCGCTCCCTCCCTAGATCAGCAGCCGTTGCTTTGGCCGCACGCCCCAGCCCCACAGGAGGAATGCCGGCATGGCCCGCGCCCATGTCGCGACGTCGTGGCGGCCGTCCTCGAAATTGGTATAGAAAACGTCCTTCTCCTTATATCCTTTTTCCTTCAGGGCGGTGACCAGGTCCGTTGTGTCATCGATGGAGTCGATGATGCCATTGCCGTTGCGGTCGGATGTTTCATCGAGTGAGCCGGTTGTAAAATAGAAACGCTGGCCGGCAATGAACTTGCGCTCGCGCACCTGACGGTGCATGATGCGGTCGGTCTCTTCGTCGTACCCGTCGTTGAGGTCGCGCAGGCGCCACCAAAGCGAGCCGGAAAAGACGCCGGCAACGGAGAATACCGAAGGGTGATTCCACGTGATATCAAGGGCGGACAGCCCACCGAGCGAGAACCCGGCAAAGGCTTTTTGCCGGAAGCTTTCGATGCCATACTCGACATGGATATGCGGGATGAGCTTGTCGATGATGAATCGTGTGTATGCCTCGGCCAACGACCCCCGGTCAAGGAAATCGGGATAGCGGGCGGTGCCGTATTCGCTCATCCGCTTCTTTCCCGCGTGGACGCCAACGCAGACCAGCGGCGCGATCTGCCCGGACTCGATGAGGCCGTTCAGAAGGGTATCGAAGGGCATCCTGGGGAGGTCCTGCCCGTCGTTGATCAGCAGCAGGGAGAGCTCTGATGGCCGCGGAACATTTTTCGGCAGGTAGAAATCTACGGTCACGTACCGCCGCAGCACAGTGGCATAGATCAATTTCTGCTCGACGATGATAGCTGACAATTCCGTGGACCCCATGGCGCCAAAAATAAGTCCTTCCCTCTCAAATCAACGGCAGGCGCGAAGCTCCAAATTCTTTTTCGTGATTAAGAATTCGGTTGTACTTTAAAGCGCCCTTGAACCACGCATAAAAACTGAAATATGAAAAAGATAGGAGTCTTATTCGGCCAGGAGCGCTCGTTTCCGATGGCGCTTATTGAGAAGATCAACAGCAAAGGAATCGAGAACATCAGCGCGGAGCCTGTCCGGATCGAGAAGGCCATGCAAGGTGAGCCCTCGGGGTACGCCGTCATCTTCGACCGCATTTCCCAGGACGTCCCGTTTTACCGCACGTGGCTGAAGAACGCGGCCCTGACCGGCACCGCCGTCATCAACAACCCGTTCTGGTGGAGCGCCGATGAAAAATATTTCAACAACTGCCTCATGACCAAGCTCGGTGTGCCGATCCCAAAGACGGCCATCATCCCTTCCTACGAGCTTCCCACCGACACGAGCAACGAATCGTTTTCCAACCTCGCCTACCCGCTCGACTGGGAAAGCATTTTTGCTTATACCGGCTTCCCTGCCTACATGAAACCCTACGCCGGCGGGGGCTGGAAGAACGTCTATAAGCTGCGCAACGCAGAAGAGTTCTTTCAGAAGCATGCAGAGACTGAGCAGCTGGTGATGCTGCTGCAGGAGGAGATCATCTTTGAAGAATATTACCGCATTTATTGCATCGGGCGCAAGTACGTGAAGATCATGTCCTACGAGCCGCGCAACGCACACCATTTGCGGTATGCAGCCGATTTCAAGCCGAGCGCTGAGCGGGTCAAGCAAATGGAGGATATCGTTCTCCGGATCAATAATTATCTCGGTTACGACTTCAATACGGTGGAGCTCGCCGTCCGTGACGGTGTTCCCTATGCGATCGATTTCTGCAACCCGGCACCGGATGCCGAACGCACCAGCGTGGGCGAAGAGAATTTCGAATGGGTTGTCGAGAACGCCGCTAACTATGCCATCGAGCGCGCTCTGGAACAAGTGGACGGGCAAGACAACCTCAGCTGGGGCGAGTACATCAAGCGAAGCGCTGCCGGGCAGCCCCTGGTCTAAGCTAACTGTCAGCCTGCACAAAAGCAAGTACGCTTCTGTGCAGGCTGTCTTCCATCAATCTTGAATATGCTGTTGAACTACAAGAATTTTACGTTGGGTGTCGAAGAGGAGTACATGGTGATGGATCCTGTTTCGAAAGAGCTCAAGAGCCATGAGCAGCGCATCGTGCAGGAAGGTCAAAAGATCATCAAGGATAAGGTGAAGGCCGAGATGCACCAGGCTGTCGTTGAGGTAGGTACCGATATCTGCAAGGATATCGATGAAGCCCATGCCGACATCAGCACCCTGCGCCGCACGATCTCGGACATTGCCGGGAGCCTCGGCTTCGCCATGGGCGCAGCCGGCACGCACCCGTTCAGCCACTGGGAAAGCCAGCTGATCACGGACCATATCCGGTACAACGAGATCGTCAACGAGCTGCAGGAAGCGGCGCGCAGCAACCTGATCTTCGGTCTGCATGTGCACGTTGGCATGGAAACCCGCGAGATGGCCAACCACATTGCCAACAGCACGCGCTATTTTCTCCCCCATATCTACGCGCTCAGCACCAATTCGCCCTTCTGGGAAGGCCGCAAAACGGGCTATAAATCCTTTCGCACGAAAGTATTCGACAAGTTCCCGCGCACGGGCATTCCCGAAGCATTCGAAAGCATCGAAGCTTACGACAATTACGTGAAGCTGCTGATGAAGACGAACTGCATCGACAACGCGAAAAAGATCTGGTGGGACCTCCGGGTCCACCCCTTCTTCAACACCGTGGAATTCCGTATCTGCGACGTTCCGCTCAACGTGGATGAAACGATCTGCATCGCGGCGCTGTTCCAGGCCATCTGCGCCAAGATCTACAAGCTGCGCTCACAGAACATGAATTTTATCCAATACCCCAAGCCGCTTCTCAACGAGAATAAGTGGCGGGCGAGCCGCTACGGCATCGATGGGTACCTGATCGACTTTGGAAAAGAAGAAGAGATCAACACGCGCGTGCTCCTGTACGAGCTGCTGGACTTCGTCGATGACGTCGTCGATCACCTCGGCTCAAGGCACCGCCTGGCCTACCTCCATAAGATCCTCGAGGGGGGTACGGGAGCAGATCGACAGCTCAAAGTCTATGAAGAAACAAAGGACCTCAAAAGTGTCGCTGGATTTATCCAGGATCAATACCTCGCAGGCATCTAAGGAAATTTGTCGTGCCGCCGATCTTTTTTTATCTTAGGGATAAGAACCGGTACCACCTGCCTTTTTGTCTAACGAACCGAATCAGTCATGGCCCGTATTTTCAGCATACAATTCATGTATGAAGGAATGCTTCGCTCCGCGCTTGTTGCCTTCCGCCCCACTCCTCTTGCCCGCGAATATACAGTGACGCAGATCGGCGGCGACCTGCAGGAAGAGCTGCCGAGCCGCAAGATCCTTGCAACGCCGGCCGGTCAGTTTGCATTCGTGGAGCATGGCCTGCCACGGCCGACTGCGCTGATGTGCGCGATCCTCAAGGCGCTCGACGAGCACGTAAAGGAATCAGCCTGATCATTTGTGACCATCGACCTTATTGATCCAGCCGATCACACCTTTCATGAACACTTCCTGGTCATCCCACATCGACAGGTGGCTGCCGTTGGGACAGAACAGGAAGCTTCCGCTGGTTACCATCTTGCTTTGGGCTTCCATCGCGGCCGGGTCCATCGTGTCGTGCTTCGCGCCGATCATCAGTGTCGGCACCGTGATGCGTTTGAGGTCGGCTTTACGGTCCCAGTTTGCCAGGCGCCCGCTTGCCCCGAACTCGGAAGGGCCCTGCATCATTTTGTAGATCTCGTAGTTAACGTGCTTGAATGCGCGGTTCACCGGGTCGGGCCATTCGGGGAGCCGGCAAAGGTGCTTCGCATAGAAGTTCGGGATGAGCAGCTCCTCGTAGCGTGGGTTCTTGAAGTCGCCCCGCCGCTCGATGTCACGGATCTCTGCAACCACCTTTGGATCTATTTGCTTTGCCAGCACCGTGTTGGCATAAACGACGTAGTCCGGGATGCTGGCCACCATATTGGCGACGATCAGCCCCTTCATATTCTGCTGGTATTTGAGGGCATATTCCATAGCGAGCATGCCGCCCCAGGAATTGCCAAGAACGTAGAAGTTTTTGCTGTCCGCACCGATCGCCCGGCGCACCTGTTCCACTTCTTCCACGAAGCGCTCTGTTGTCCACAGGCTGCTGTCCTGCGGCTGGTCGGAATAGTGAGACCCAAGCTGGTCGTACTCATAGAACTCGAAGCCTTCCTGAGGAAAAAAGCTCTCGAAGCACTCCATATACTCATGTGTCATTGCCGGCCCGCCGTGCAGAAGCAGGACCTTGATGCGCGGGTTGTTGCCGAATCGCTTTGTCCAGACTTTGAACGTACCGACCGGCGTTGTGATGGGGATCATGCGGATGCCCGCGGTGCGGACGGACGAATCGCCATAATTGAAATAGTCTTTCAGCCGCGCATTGTCATCGGTAGTAGCAGCTTGCTGGCAGGCCGCGAGGCAGGTCACGGCAACAGCGAATAACGCTCTTCTCATATGCATGATTTGGTGCGAAAAGATAATTATTATTGGTTAATTTGTCCCCTTCAACAATAGACATGAGAAGAATCCTGACCACCTTGTCCCTCCTGGGCTGCGTGCTTTGCCATGCCCAGACGAAAACAGATTCCATTGCCCAGATCAAGGCCTGGGCCCCCTGGTACGACCTGAATTTCACGACCGCGGAAAGTGATTCGATGTACGAGACGCTGCAGGACTTCACAGAGACCTACCGCGCCATGCACAACACCCTTCCGACAAACGACATCCCCTTCCCATTTGCCTTCCAGCCCGCGCCAGCAGGCTTTGTGATCCCGACGGCGCAACGCAAGATCGAGTGGAACTTTCCCCAGACTTATATGCCATCGAGCCGCAACGAGCTGGCCTTCTATTCGATCCCGCAGCTCGCCTCGCTTCTGAAGAACAGGCGCATCACATCGGTGGAGCTCACCACCTTCTTTTTGAACCGCCTCAAGAAGTGGGGCGATACGCTGGAGAGCGTGATCACGCTGACCGAGGAGCTCGCCATGCAGGAAGCGCGTCAGGCTGATGCCGAGATCGCTCGTGGCCAGTACCGTGGCCCGCTGCACGGGATTCCCTATGGACTAAAAGACCTGTTTGCCGTGAAAGGCTATCGCACCACGTGGGGCTCGACACCGTACAAGGACCAGGTGATCGACCAGGATTCTTATGTTTATTCGCAGTTGAAAAAGGCGGGCGCTGTCCTCTGCGCGAAGCTGTCCCTCGGTGCGCTAGCTTTCAATAACAAATGGTTTGGCGGAGAGACGCGCAATCCGTGGAACCTGCAGCAGGGATCCAGCGGCTCGTCCGCTGGCTCGGCTGCCTCTGTTGCTGCCGGCCTGCTTCCCTTCACGATCGGCACCGAGACCCTCGGCTCCATCACATCCCCTTCCACACGGTGCGGCGCCACAGGGCTGCGACCAACGTTTGGAACCATCAGCCGCAGCGGTGGCATGGTGCTTTGCTGGAGCCTCGATAAGATCGGCCCCATCTGCCGCAGCGCTGAGGATGACGCGATCGTTTATGCAGCCCTGAAAGGAACGGACGGGAAGGATCCGGGCTCCGTCGACCATGCCTTCAACTATAACCCAAAAGCAGACGTGCGCAAGCTGCGTGTGGCCTACGCCGAAAACTATTTCCGTCGGTTGCCGAAAGACGCGCCCGAATGGAAGGTGCTCGACGTTTACAGGTCTCTCGGTGTGAACCCGGTACCGGTGACCTTCCCGGATTCGGGCGTGTACAATTTCAATATGGTGGGCGTCATCCTCAATGCGGAGTCCGGTGCGGCCTTCGACGAGCTGACCCGCACCAACCGCGACGACCTGATCGAGCGGCAGGACAAGGGCTTCTGGCCAAACTCCTTCCGCGCATCGCGCTTTATTCCGGCCGTGGAATACATCAACGCGAACCGCTACCGGTCGCAACTCTGTCAAAAGGTGCAGGCATTTATGAAGCAGTATGATGTCGTGATCGCGCCGACATTCTTCGGGAGCCAGCTGTCCATCACAAACCTGACCGGCAACCCGGTGGTCTGCATGCCGATGGGATTCAACCAGCGCGGCCTTCCGCTGAGCATCACGCTGATCGGCAATCTTTATGACGAGGCATCGATCCTCCAGGCGGCGAAGGCCTACCAGGACAAGACCGATCACAATAAGAAACACCCGGCTAAATTCATGCAGTAACTCCAACACCATGCGTTCCAAACTCCTCCTCGCTGCTTGCCTTCCCCTGGCAGTGCTCGCGCAAAAAAAGGGCAAGCCTGTCGACCTGCTGGTCTACAACGCCCGTATCTACACGGTCGATGAGAAATTTTCCGTGGCCCAGGCGATCGCTGTCCGCAACGGCAGGATTGAAGCCATCGGCACCTCCAGGAGCCTTCTCGCGAAATACGAGCCCACACGGAAGATCAACGCTGAAGGCAAGTTCATCTACCCCGGCTTTATTGATGCGCATGCGCATTTTTATAACTACGGCCTCGGGCTGAAAACAGCCGACCTCGTCGATACAAAAAGCTGGGACGAGATCCTGTCAAAACTCCTGGAATTTGCGAAAGAAAACCCCGAAGGCTGGATCACCGGCCGCGGGTGGGACCAGAACGACTGGGATGTAAAGGAGTTCCCGACCCGGGACCGCCTCGATGCCCTCTTCCCCGACCGGCCGGTGGTATTGACGCGGGTGGACGGGCATGCGGCGATCGCTAACGGAAGGGCCCTGGAGCTTGCCGGCGTACGCGCCGGGGATACGCTTACAGGCGGTACCGTTGAAACGAAAAATGGCCGTCTTACCGGGATCCTGGTCGATAATGCAACAGACCTCGTTTATGACAAGGTGCCGGACCCAACGACTGCACAGCGTGCCGATGGCCTGCTCGCCGCTCAAAGCAATTGCTTTGCCGTGGGCCTTACAACGGTTGACGATTGCGGGCTGAGCGCCGGACAGGTGCTGTTCATTGACAGCCTGCAAAAAACGGGGAAGCTGAAGATGCGCATCTATGCGATGCTGAGCGACAACCCGCGCAACTACGATTTTGCTTTTTCAAGAGGGCCGATTAAAACCGACCGTCTCAATGTGCGCTCGTTCAAGGTCTATGCAGACGGGGCCCTGGGGTCTCGGGGAGCGGCTTTGTTGACTCCGTATACGGACCGGCCGGGCTGGTCGGGCTTCCTGCTGAGCGCCCCGGCGCATTTTGATTCGGTGGCGCGTTTGGTTGCGGCACACAAGGACTGGCAACTGTGCACCCATGCGATCGGCGATTCCGGGAACCGGATCATCCTGCAGCTTTATGGAAAATACCTGGAGAAACCCAATGACCGGCGGTGGCGGATCGAGCACGCGCAGGTGGTGAACCGGGAAGATTTCGCGCTGTTCGGGGCCTACAGCATCATCCCATCGGTTCAACCCACACACGCTACGTCCGATATGTACTGGGCAGGCGACCGGCTTGGACCGAAACGGGTGACGGGCGCTTACGCATACAAACAATTGCTGGGTCAAAATGGGTGGATCCCTCTTGGAACCGACTTCCCGGTTGAGGATATCTCGCCGTTTCGGACCTTCCTGGCGGCGGTGTTCCGCGTTGATGCAAAGGGCTACCCGTCCGGGGGCTACCAGGTTGCTAATGCGTTGTCGCGCGAGCAGGCCCTGCGCGGAATGACCATCTGGGCGGCCCGCAGCAACTTCGAGGAAGGGGAAAAAGGAAGCCTCGAAACGGGGAAGCTCGCTGATTTCATCATCCTTGACCGGGACCTGATGACCATTCCTGCTAAAGATGTGTTGCAATCAAACGTTTTGGCAACCTATGTCGGCGGCGTGAAGGTTTATGGCAAGTAGCTTGCAGTAATTGGCCTAAGTTTGCCGCCCTCGACAAATTGCCAGGCGTTTGGCAAGGCGGGCGACACATCAAACAAAACAGAGCAGTTGACAATGATCCGGATAGCGATTTTAGACATGTATGAAGGGCACGCCAACCAGGGCATGCGGTGTATACGAGAGTTGATCAACCAGTGGGGAGAGTTTCATAACCTCGATGTTGAATGGGATGAGTTCGAAGTGCGCCAGCGCCAGGAGCTTCCCGATCTTTCCTATGATATGTATATTTCAACGGGCGGACCGGGCAGCCCTCTCGAGAGCGAGGGGAGCGACTGGGAAGCGGCCTATTTCAGCTGGCTTTCCAGCGTGGAAGCGTGGAATGCGGACCCGTTGAAGCGCGACAAAAAATACATTTTGCTCATCTGCCACTCGTTCCAGCTCGTCAGCCGGCAATACGGCATCGGCACTGTGAGCAAGCGCCGCTCGACGTCGTTCGGGGTCTTCCCCGTGCACGTCCTTTTGGAAGGCCAGCAGGACATCGTGTTCCAGGGCCTCAACGACCCCTTCTATGTCGTGGACAGCCGCGACTACCAGTTGACGCAACCCGCTTTCGACAAGCTTGCCGCGATGGGCGGGTATGTCCTCTGCATCGAAAAATACCGGCCTCATGTGCCGCTCGACCAGGCCGTGATGGGCATCCGTTTCAACAAGTATATGATCGGCACACAGTTTCATCCGGAGGCCGACGCCGTGGGCATGAGCATGTACCTGCAGCAGGAAGACAAGAAGCAAACGGTCATCGAAAATTACGGCCTCGACAAATGGCAGAGCATGATCGACGGGCTGAACGACCCGGAAAAGATCCTGTGGACCTACTCCCACATCATCCCGAATTTCCTCAATATCGGGGCAGGCGAAAAGATGGGCGTACCGCAGCCTGCTTAACAATTCTTCAGGTGAGCAGCTTGCTTTTCATCCAGGGGAAACCCGGTTCGTTCCCGGTCAGTGTCCATTTACACAAGGGAATGCTCTCGGCGCAAGTGGCGGATTTTTCTGTGGGCCGATAACCGGACTTCTGCCTAACTTAAGCGCAAATTCATGTCATGATCCCATCCCTGCGCAAGCGGTACAACGAACAATTCACTGCCGCGGCGTACGCAGCCTTTCTTGACGAGCTCCGCAATGTCTACCCCGGCCAGCTTGATTTTCGCGTGGCAGAAACGCCCTTGTTCGTGCCGGCAGCCTTTACAAAACAAATGATGGACGCCTGCGAGGCAATCATCGATGTGGTCATGTCGCCTGCCTACGCCGTCCAGGCAAAGCATGCCGTTCCGGCCGGCCTGGACGTACCAAACGAGGATGCCCAACCGCATTTCATCGCGTTCGATTTCGGGATCTGCCGGAACGCTGCCGGGGGTATTGAGCCGCAGCTGATCGAGATGCAGGGATTTCCGTCGCTGTTTGCGTACCAGGCGCTTTTCCCCGAGATCCATGCGCGTCACTTTTTCCAGCCCGATGGCTACAGCCCCTACCTGAGCGGCTTCACGAAAGAAACATATTTGGACCTTCTTCGACGCATTGTGCTTGGCAGTGAAGCGGCGGAGAACGTGATCCTCCTGGAAATTTTTCCCGACAAGCAAAAGACGCGCATC
Organism: Flaviaestuariibacter sp.; assembly: GCA_028288515.1. GTDB lineage: Bacteria > Bacteroidota > Bacteroidia > Chitinophagales > Chitinophagaceae > Flavisolibacter. The sequence continues at coordinate 20,390 of JAQBNP010000277.1, forward strand.
GACTTTCACGCAACCGAAGGGTATCTCGGCATCCGCACTGTTTGCCTGACTGATATTGAGCAGGATGGACGCAAGCTTTACTACCGGCGGGACGGCGTCCGGACGGAGGTACGACGCATCTATAACCGGCTGATCATCGACGATCTGTACCAGCAGGCGGAGGAGGTCCGTGCCAAGGGATCGATCTTCCAGCAGGACCTGGACGTGACATGGGTGCCGCATCCGAACTGGTTCTACCGCATCAGCAAATACAGCCTTCCGTTCATCAGGCATCCCTATGTTCCGGAAACACGGTTCCTCTCCGACGTGAGAGAGATGCCGACTGATCTCGACCAGTTTGTCGTCAAGCCGCTTTTTTCGTTTGCCGGGCAGGGCGTGATCATCGATGTGACGGCCGAAGCGATCGAAGGAATCCCCGATCCGCAGAACTGGATCATCCAGCGAAAGGTCGATTACGCGCCTGTGATCGAAACGCCGACCGGGCCGGCGAAGGCGGAGATCCGCCTGTTCTATTTCTGGGAAGAAGGTGCGGCACGGCCGGTAGCAGCCAATAACCTCGCGCGCCTGAGCAAGGGCAAGATGGTGGGCGTACGGTATAACCAGGACAAGGACTGGGTAGGCGGCACATTTTGCCTGTTTGAAAAATGACGGCCGTTCCGCTGAAGCAGCTTACCTTTATTTTTAGGCGAGCCTAAACATTTGCGCTTCGCCTGCGTCGCTATCGACGACCAACCAAACAAAATGACCATGAAACGAATGATCAGAACGACTCTGACGCTGCTGGCAACAGCACTCTCAACTGCCGCCCTTGCACAGGACACCACACAAATGGAAACCGACAGGCCCGACCAGACTGAAACCCCCGTACTTGTTCGACGCGGCTACTTCCAGGCCGAGATCGGCGTTCTGCGAGAGAACCAGGACGGCCGCAACTATCTTCTCTCCGCTCCCACGGCCTTGTTGAAATACGGCATCAGCCGGCGGTTCGAGTTTCGCCTGGAAGCAACCCGTTACTCGCAATATCTTCACCTCATTCCCGACCCGGTGACCATCAGTGGCTTCGCCCCGATCGAGGTCGGCACCAAGGTGGCCCTGTTCGATGAAAAAGGCGCCCGCCCGCAGACGTCCTTCATCGGGCATATCGGGATCACAGCCCTGAGCAGCGAGGAATTCAAGCCGCAGGAACCGATCGCCTCGCTTCGCTTCGCTATGCAGAACACGCTTTCGCGGGTCGTGAAGCTTGGTTACAATATCGGCCTCGACTGGTCCGGCGAATCCTCCTCTCCCGACTTCGTTTACACCTTCGCACCGGGCTTTGACATCAGCGAAAAGTGGTATGCCTTCATTGAGGTGTTCGGTTCCATCGGCAAAGAAGATGCGCACGACCACAACGTCGACGCAGGCATTGCCTACCGGGTGAACAGGAACCTGCAGCTCGATATATCGGCGGGCAAGGGTCTTTCCAAAGAATCGAGCGAAAGCTTCCTGTCGGCCGGCATTTCGTTCCGGCTTCCCGTCAGGAAGTAACCGGCAGCTTTAACGTTCCTTTTCTGGCTGTTTGCTCTTCTGGCATGAAATTCCATAGTAGGGCTTAAACAAAGTCTATGAAAAAAATAGTGACCCTCTCCCTGTTCCTCGGCCTTGCGGCTGCGACTTTTGCGCAGTCCCGCTCTGAATCAAAACGCGTGATCCTGGGCGCTCCGAAAAAGGGCACGACCTCCGGATCGAAGGACGTCATCACTGGCGGCGGCAACAATGGCGGAACAACGACATACCCGACCTCCGGTGCGACGCGGGAGCAGGAGATCGACCGCGTTAACCGCGAGTACGATGCCAAGATCATCTCCGTGCGCAACAACCCCCTTTTGTCAGCGGCCGCCAAGCAACAGCGGGTCAATGACCTGAACCTGGAGCGTGAGCGTCGCATCCGTGAGATCAATGCCGCGTACGGCTACGGAAACCAGGGGAATGGCACCACTGCCACGAAAGGACGGAAGGGTGGCAAAGGCAACAATGGCAACCATTATGGCTGGGAGAAAGGAAAAGGCAACCCGCATAAAAGCGGTGGCAAAGTGAAGCATGGCAAAGGCGGTGGCCACGACGATGATGACAACGACGACAATGACCATGGCCGCGGACACGATGATTAATCCCTCTGAAACAATAAGAAAAAGCCCCCTGTCAGCAGGGGGCTTTTTTATTACTTCATCTGAAATCCTTCGAGGAACTTGGTGTTGAAATCTCCCGAGCGGAACTGCTCGTTTTGCATCAGTTGCAGGTGGAACGGAATGGTGGTCTTCACTCCTTCGATCACGTATTCGCTGAGGGCGCGGTACATGGTATTGATCGCTTCCTCGCGCGTTTGCGCCACGGTGATCAGCTTGCCGATCATCGAATCGTAATACGGCGGGATCACGTAGCCGGCATACACATGGCTGTCCACGCTGACACCATGGCCACCTGGAGATCGG
>JAQBNP010000004.1 GCA_028288515.1 Flaviaestuariibacter sp.
TGAAGAAAAGAAACTCTTTAAAGTAACGATCGACAATATCACCGTCGACGTTGAGCCCGGGACCACCATCCTGATGGCAGCACGCAAGATCGGGGGGGACGTCGTTCCGCCCACCATGTGCTACTACTCCAAGCTCGACAAAACAGGTGGCTATTGCCGGACCTGCCTTGTTCGCGTGGCAGCCGGCTCCACCGCCGACCCCCGCCCGATGCCCAAGCTCGTGGCCTCCTGCCGCACGGCCGTCATGGACGGAATGATCGTCGAGAACATCACCAACCCCACCGTCCTCGAAGCACGCAAAGGCGTTGTTGAATTTCTCCTCCTCAACCACCCGCTGGACTGCCCCGTTTGCGACCAGGCGGGCGAGTGCGACCTCCAGGACCTGAGCTACCAGCACGGCGCCGAAGCCACGCGCTACGAGTTCAAGCGCCGCACCTTCGAGCGCATCGACCTCGGTCCCTATATCCAGCTTCACATGACACGCTGCATCCTTTGCTACCGCTGCGTCCACACCGCCAACCAGGTGGCCGGGCACCGCGAGCACGGCGTGCTTGACCGCGGCGACCATGCACAGATCGCCACCTATATCCAGGAGTCGCTCGACAGCGAATTCATCGGCAACGTCATCGACGTCTGCCCTGTCGGCGCGCTTACCGACCGAACCTTCCGGTTCAAGAACCGCGTGTGGTTCACCAAGCCCGTCGATGCCCACCGCGACTGCCCTACCTGCAAAGGCAACGTGCGTCTCTGGATGCGCGGGGACGACGTGCTGCGCGTGACCGCCCGCAAAGACCAGTGGGGCGAAGTCGAGGAATGGATCTGCAACGAATGCCGCTTCGAGAAGAAGAAAGTGACCGACTGGGTCGTCGAAGGGCCCACGCAGCTCGACCGCCACTCGGTGATCAGCGCCGGCCACTACACCCATGTCGTAAAGCCCCCTGAAACATTCAATGCCGTTATGAACGGCCGCGATCCGAAGCTCCTGATGGACATCCACACGGTGAGCGAGGTCAATACCGTTGACCTCAACGCCCTTCCCGGGCCGGCCACCGGCGCAACGTTCAACGGCAACAGCGCCTCGAGCGGCACCAACGTGACGGACGTCAAGGAAGGCGTCGGGCGGAATATGGCAGGCACAGATTCAACAAACCCGAACACACCGTAACATGAAACGAATCCTGACGCTTGCCATCGCCTCGCTGATCATCGGCACCGTGATCTTCGCGTTGTTCTACTGGGGCGCCGGCTGGAACCTGCAGCCCGCCGTGAACATCGGTCTGAGCGGCGCGTTGGGAGGACTCGTCACGGAATACGCCCGATCCTTTATGGAAAGACGCAGCCGGAGAAAAGCCGGCCTCAAATAAAAGCGGACCGCCGCATTGCTTCTTCACAATTGACTTTTGACTTATGTACCTACTCCTGGCAGACTGGCTTCTCACCCTGATCGAAAAGTTTGTGCTGATCGCCGTGATCGTCACAACGGCCCTCATCGTGGCCATGTACAGCACGTATGCGGAGCGCAAGATCGCGGCCTTCCTCCAGGACCGCGTCGGACCAAACAGGGCCGGTCCCTTCGGCCTCCTGCAGCCCCTCGCCGATGGCGTCAAGCTGTTCATGAAAGAAGAGATCATCCCGCTGACATCATCGCGGTTCCTCTTCATTCTCGGCCCGATGCTCGCCATGATCACAGCCACGATGACAAGCGCCGTCATCCCCTGGGGATCGACGATCGACATTGCCGGCCGCGTTGTGCCATTGCAGATCGCGGACATCAATATCGGCGTGCTCTACATTTTCGGCGTTGTGAGTCTCGGTGTTTATGGGATCATGATCGGCGGCTGGGCATCCAACAATAAATTCTCGCTGCTAGCGGCCGTTCGCGGCGCGTCGCAGATGATCTCCTACGAGCTGGCCATGGGCCTCTCGCTGCTGGCGGTCCTTCTCATCGTTGGCGACCTGCGCATGAGCGTGATCGTCAACCACCAGATGGCGCACGGCTGGAACGTGTTTTACCAGCCGCTCGGCTTCCTGATCTTCTTCGTCTGCGCGCTGGCCGAATGCAACCGCACCCCGTTCGACCTGCCGGAGGCGGAGAACGAGCTGAACTTCGGCTACCACCAGGAATACTCGTCCATGAAGCTGGGCTTCTACCTGTTTGCCGAATACATCAATATGTTCATCAGCGGCGTGGTGATGGCGACTCTTTTCTTCGGGGGCTACGACATTCCGTTCTTCAATGAAGCGGCACATGCCGGCACCTGGTGGGTGGGCCTGCTGGGCTTTCTCTGCCTGATGACGAAGGCGGCCTTGTCGATCTTCCTGTTCATGTGGATCCGGTGGACCATCCCGCGCTTCCGCTTTGACCAGCTGATGAACCTGGGCTGGCGCGGCCTGCTTCCACTGGCGCTCATCAACATGCTCATTACCGCTGCAGTGGTTTTGTGGCTGAACACGAAATAAAGCCCGCGATTCGGGGGCTAAACCATTAATTCGGCTACTTTTGCAGCCGTTAAACGAACACGAGGAAAACGAAAATGCAGTCATTAACAAACAGGAACCAGCAGGTGGAGCGCAAGCCGATGACGTTTGCGGAGCGCCTGTACCTGCCTTCGATCTTCAAGGGCATGGCGATTACCTTCAGCCACCTGTTCAAGAAAACGCCGACGATACGCTACCCGGAGCAGAAGCGGAGCTTTTCCGCCGTGTTCCGCGGTCTTCATATCCTCAACCGCGACGAGGAAGGACGCGAGCGCTGTACGGCCTGCGGACTGTGCGCCGTTGCCTGCCCTGCCGAGGCCATTACGATGGAAGCAGCCGAGCGCCAGCCCGGCGAGGAGCACCTGTACCGCGAAGAAAAATACGCTGCGAAGTACGAGGTGAATATGCTCCGCTGCATCTTCTGCGGCCTCTGTGAAGAAGCGTGCCCGAAGGATGCGGTCTACCTGTCGCAAACCTTCGCCCCTTCGAATTATGCGCGGCAGGGATTCATCTATGGAAAGGAGGAGCTGCTCATCCCCAACCCGGTCACGCAGCCCGAAGAATATGCGAAGGCTAAAGGAGCCGTCGGTAAAGACATCAAATAAAAACCAACCGTCTGCATGGGAATCACGCAACTTCTTTTCTGGATCCTGGCCATCGCCTCGCTGTTCAGCGCCCTGATGGTGGTGACCAGCAAGAACCCGGTGTACAGCGTCATCTGGCTCATCATTACGTTCTTTACCATCTCGGGCCATTACGTGCTGCTCAATGCGCAGTTCCTGGCCATCGTCAATATCATCGTTTACGCGGGCGCCATCATGGTGCTGTTCCTGTTCGTGATCATGCTGATGAACCTGTCGAAGGAAACCGAACCGCAAAAGAATAAATGGCTCCGGCTGATCGGCGCGCTCGCCGGCGGCTGCCTGATGCTTGTGCTCGTGGCCGCGCTGAAAGATACCGCCGGCAAGGATGCCGAGCTTGGCACGGGCTCGATCGGCCTCATTCAGAACCTGGGCTCCGTGCTGTTCCATGATTACGTGGTGCCGTTCGAGATCAGCTCGATCCTGTTCCTCAGCGCCATGGTCGGCGCGGTGGTGATCGGCAAGAAAGAAGAGCGCACCGGGCCGCGCGAGGGCAACCGCCAGCTGGTGGAAGATGCAAAAGAATCAATGGGCGTTTAACCGAACTGACGTTATGGATATCCGATACTACCTTTTTCTTTCCCTGGCCCTGTTCGTGATCGGGATCATGGGCGTGCTGACGCGGCGCAACGCGATCATCGTCTTCATGTGCATCGAGCTGATGCTGAACGCGGTGAACCTGCTGCTCGTGGCGTTCTCAAAAATGCACCACCTCGCGGCGGGCGCCGGCGCATCCACCGTTGGAAGCGAAGGACAGCTGTTCGTGTTTTTTATCATGGTTGTGGCGGCCGCGGAAGTCAGTGTGGGATTGGCCATCATCGTGATGCTGTACCGGAATACACATTCGGTTGACGTGAATTTTTTAAACCGATTGAAACACTAGTGAAGGCAAAAGTCAAAATGCAAAAGAATGTCCCCTGCCGCATTTTTCTGATACGGTGGCAAGCCGCAGGGCTCTCTACACCAAGAGCCGGGACGAAGCAGGCAAGGAATTTTGACTTTTGACTTTCCAATTTTGAAAATCGCCTCCTGTTCGCCAGAATCAATATGAAGAATTTAATCGCCCTCGTTCCGCTACTGCCCCTCATCGGTTTCCTGGTCAACGGCCTCGGCCGCAAGCACCTGTCGAAAGGGCTGGTTGGCGCCATCGGCAGCGGAACCGTGCTCGGGTCTTTCCTGATCAGCCTCTACATCTTTTTTAAGGGACCGCTGTCTGCCACACCGGTGCGGTACTTTGATTTTATCCAGGCCGGTTCACTCCACATTCCGTTTGCCTTCCAGGTTGACCAGCTCTCCTCGCTCTTCCTGCTGATCATTACCGGCGTCGGCTTCCTCATCCATGTATACTCCACAGCGTATATGCATGAAGAGAAACGCGAGCACTTCGGGCGCTACTTTGCCTACCTCAATCTGTTCGTGTTCTCGATGCTCTTGCTCGTCATGGGTTCCAACTTCGTGATCATGTTCATCGGCTGGGAAGGAGTGGGGCTTTGCTCATACCTCCTGATCGGCTACTGGTTCAAGAATATCGATTATACCAAAGCGGCAAAAAAGGCCTTTGTGATGAACCGCATCGGCGACCTTGGCTTCCTGCTGGCCGTCTTCTGGATCATTGCAAAGACAGGCTCGGTGGATTTCGGTACCGTATTCGCCAACGTTGGCAAGCTGACCTCTGCCGACATCACCGGCATCACGCTTCTCCTGTTCCTCGGCGCCACCGGCAAGAGCGCCCAGATCCCGCTGTACACCTGGCTTCCGGACGCGATGGCAGGTCCCACCCCGGTATCAGCCCTCATCCACGCCGCCACCATGGTCACAGCCGGCATCTACATGATCGCGCGCAGCAATGCCCTCTTTGCTCATGCCGACGTAACGAATACCGTCATCGCCATCATCGGTGCGGCCACAGCGCTGCTCGCTGCCACCATCGCGCTGCGGCAGAACGACATCAAGAAAGTACTGGCCTATTCCACCGTGAGCCAGCTTGGCTATATGTTCCTTGCTCTGGGTTGCGGCGCCTATAGTGCAGCCGTCTTCCACGTCATGACGCACGCCTTTTTCAAAGCCCTTCTCTTCCTCGGCTCCGGCTCGGTGATCCACGCGGTGAGCGGACAGCAGGATATCCGGTTCATGGGCGGTCTGAAAGGCAAGCTGAAGATCACCTATCTGACATTCTTCATCGGCTGCCTCGCCATCGCTGGCATTCCGCCGTTCTCGGGTTTCTTTTCAAAAGACGCGATCCTCCTGAGCGCCTTCGAGCATGATAAATTCCTTTACGTGATCGGGCTGCTGACTGCAGCGCTGACAGCCTTCTATATGTTCCGCCTCCTCTTCATCACGTTCAACGGAAGCTTCCGCGGAACCGAGGAGCAGCGACACCATATTCATGAAAGCCCCGCGGCGATGACGATCCCGCTGTTCGTTCTCGCGGTGCTCTCCATCATCGGCGGGTTCGTTGGTGTGCCCGATGTGTTCCTGCACGGCGGTGAGCGCCTTGGCGCTTTCCTGTCGCCTGTGATCCCCGAGGCGCATCACGAGATCGCCCACAATACGGAGATGCTGCTGATGGGACTGACAACGATCATCGCGATCGGCGCCATCGTCTTTGCATGGATCCGCTACCGCAACTACAAAGAGGAGCAGAATGGCAGCTTCGGGCGGCTGCTGCAGAATAAATGGTATGTGGACGAACTGTATGATTCCGTGATCGTGCGGCCGGTGAATCGCCTCGGCGCGGTGTCACAGAAATATTTCGAGAGAAGCGGCATCGACTTTCTCGTCAATGGGGTTGGACGGCTTGTCAACTATGGCGGCCGCCAGCTGCGGTGGATGCAGAGCGGGCAGGTGGGAAGCTATGTGCTGCTGATGGTGATCAGCATGGTGCTGTTCTTCGTGTTGCAGTTTTTCCTGAGAAAATAAAATTAAAAAGTAGAAGGTCAAAACGAAGCGCGGGTGTGCCAGTTCTGACCTTTGAATGTTGACTGTGTTATGATCGTTTTATTATTGATACTGATTCCGCTGCTCGGCGGCCTGGTGGCCTTCTTCCTGAAGGATGCGGGCCTGGCCCGTGGCTGGTCGCTGCTGGTGACCCTGGCGACCCTTGCCGTTTCTCTTGCCGCCATCGCCACGAAGCAGCACGACGCGCTCACCTTTTCGGCCCCGTGGATGGGCAGCCTGGGCAGCAGCTTCAGCATTGGTCTCGACGGCATGGGCAGTCTTCTCTGCCTGCTGACGGCGGTATCCTACCCGATTATCCTGCTGGCAACCTGGCGCAGCGGGCATCGCAAGGCATCGAATTTCTTTGGACTGATGCTGCTCACGCAGGCCGGCCTCATCGGGGTATTCACAGCCACAGACGCACTTCTTTTTTACTTCTTCTGGGAACTTGCTCTCATTCCTGTTTACTTCCTTTGCTCCGGCTGGGGCGGCGAGCGACGCATCCCGGTTACGTTCAAATTTTTCATCTATACGTTCACCGGTTCGGTGCTGATGCTGATCGGTCTCACCTACGTTTATTTTCAAACGCCCGACCGGTCGTTTTCCATGGAATCATTTTATGCCGTAGCGATGTCGAACGCCACACAGAGCTGGGTATTCTGGCTTCTCTTCGTGGCGTTCGCGGTCAAGATGCCGGTATTCCCGTTCCATACATGGCAGCCCGATACCTATGAGCAATCGCCGACCGCCACAACGATGGTGCTGAGCGGCATCATGGTGAAGATGGGCCTGTTCGGCGTGATCCGTTGGGTGCTTCCCGTTGTTCCGACGGCAGCCTACCAGTGGGGCGACGTGGTGATGAGCATGGCCGTGATCGGCATCATTTACGCATCGATCATTGCCATCCAGCAGAACGACCTGAAGCGCCTGATCGCCTATTCGTCCATTGCCCACGTTGGGCTGATGGCGGCAACGGTCTTTGCTGAAACCCATACCGGCCTGCAGGGCGTGATGATGCAGATGTTCAACCATGGCATCAACATCATCGGGCTCTGGATCGTGGTGGACATCATCGAGCGCCGCTACGGAACCCGCAAGCTGTCCGAGCTTGGCGGCCTTGCGCAAAAAGCGCCGGGGCTCACCATCCTTCTCGTGATCATTGCCTTTGCCAATATCTCCCTGCCGCTGACCAATTCATTCATCGGGGAGTTCATGATGTTCAACGGCATCTGGAATTCCGATGTGACGCAGTACCACGCGGTGTTCACGGCACTGGCCGGCCTCGGCATTATCCTGTCGGCCGTGTATACGCTCAACATGATCCAGAAGATCTTCTTCGGTCCGACAACGGTGCTGACGGAGCCGGCCCGCGACCTTGCTGGCAATGAGCGCCTGGCACTTGGGATCCTGGTCGCCATCATTCTTTTCTTCGGTGTCTACCCGCAGCCCCTGCTGAACCTCACCGACGGCTTTGTGGCCGACCTGCTCAAGGCTGCCCGTTACTCTAACCTCCCAATGAAATAAGTATGAACACTTTGATCTTATCGGCACTCAGCGGCGTGGTGATGATGTTCAGCGGCTTCCTGCTGGGCAGCCGGAGCGCCGTGCGGACCCTGGCGCATATCCTTCTTCTCGTTGTCATCGCCGGAACCATCCTGGAGCTGCGCGGCATCGAGATCGTACACATCGACACGCGGGGCATGATGGTCTTCGACCGGTTTGCGCTGATGTTCATGCTTGTTGCCAACCTGTGCACCTTTGCCTTTTTCGCCTTGTCGTCCAAAGACATGGAGCGTGTCGGGTCGAACTACAGCGACTACTTCGCGCTGATCTTTTTCATCCTCAGCGGCATCGTGCTGGCGGCTTCGTTCAAATCCCTGCTGATCCTTTTCCTCGGCATCGAGATCATTTCGATACCGCTCTATATTCTTGCGGGCAGCGACAAGCTCAATTTAAAAAGCAACGAGGCGTCTTTAAAATATTTCCTGATGGGCGCTTTCTCCACCGGCCTCATGCTGATGGGCATCGCCCTCGTGTATGGCGCGTCGGGCAGCTTCGATACGACCACGATCCATGCCACACAGGCGGTGCCGGCGCTGCTGGTGGCGGGCATGATGCTGCTGCTGTTTTCCATGGCTTTCAAAGCATCTGCCGCCCCGTTTCATTTCTGGACGCCCGACGTCTATGACGGCTCTCCAACAGTGTTTACATCTTTTATGGCAACGGTGGTGAAAGCGGCTTTCTTCATTGCATTCATGCGTCTCTTCAGCGATGCGTTCTCGGGCCTCGCGCCGCAGTGGAAGCTTCTTGTTTCCATCATGGTCGCGCTGACCCTGTTCATCGGCAACCTCACCGCGGTCTTCCAGCAAAGCGTCAAGAGAATGCTGGCGTATTCCTCGATCGCGCAGGCGGGCTTCATGCTGCTGGCGATCTATTCACTGAACAGCGATGCGAAGGAAGGCTTGCTGCTGTATGCTGCGGCCTACTCGCTGGCAACCATCGGCATCTTTGCGGTGCTGGTGAAGATGAAGGACCAGAGCTTCGAGGGGTTCAATGGCTTTGCGCGGCAGCATCCGGTTGTTGCCGGCGCGCTGGTGATCTTCCTGTTGTCGCTGGCCGGCATTCCGCTCACGGCCGGCTTCATCTCCAAGTTTTACATGCTGCGCGCTACGATCGATGGCGGCTCACTTGGTCTCGCGATCTTCGCGGTACTGATGGCGGCGGTGAGCGTGTACTATTATTTCCGGCTGATCCAGTCCATGTACTTCAAGGATGCAGGCAACGCCGTGGAAGTGCCGATCAGCGCTGGTTTCCGGGCGACGCTGATCGTGCTGGCAGCGCTGACGATCGTGCTCGGACTCTTCCCGCAGCTGCTGACCAGCTGGCTGTACTTCTAGCGTTTTCCCCACCGGTTGAAAAATAAAAGGCCGTTCCCCTTCAGGTTTCCTAATTTAGTAAGCCTGTTTCAGTATGAAGACAACGGACGTATTTTCACTCGCCTACCGCACCGTCAAGGGCAACAAGCTGCGCACCGCCCTCACCGTGGCGATCATTGCGTTCGGCATTATGGCGCTGATCGGCATCATCACGGCGATCAAGGCCATGAACCAGAAATTTACCGAGAGCTTTTCGACGATGGGCGCATCGGGTTTCACGATCCGGTTCAAGGAGCGCAATATTCATTTCGGCAACAATAATTCGGACCTCAAGGTGACGAAGAAAAGCAACCGGAAGGAGAAGAAATCCAGCCTTGGAAAATCCATCACGATCGATGAGGCGGAGGCCTTCGTCAACAACTATCATTTCGATGCGCAGGTCGGAATTTCAACGTTTGCGTCGCGCAATGCCATCGTCAATTTCGGCACGCGCAAGACCACACCGAACGTGTTCCTGTTTGGCGGCGATGAGAGCTACCTGGCCCTCAATGGCTTTGCTTTGCAGGCGGGCCGAAACTTCACGCGCCAGGAGGTACAGAGCGCTGCCAACGTGTGCCTGCTGGGCTTTGACGTTGCCAAGCGCCTGTTCAAAGCGGGTGTCGAAAAGGCCGTTGGCAATGTTGTTCGCCTGAATGGGACGCCCTACCGCGTCATCGCTGTGCTGGGCAGCCGCGGCTCCTCGTTCGGCTTCAGCCGCGACAATATCGTGGTGCTTGGGTACCGAAATGTCAAGCGCAATATTTCTCCCAACGGGTCGTTTGTGATTGGCGTCATGGTCAGCGACCTGCGCCAGGTGGAAGAGGGGATGGGCGAGGCGGAAGGAACCTTTCGCTCGGTGCGCAAGCTGAACACCACGGAGGAAAGCAATTTCGTTCTCGACCGCAACGACAGCGTAGCGGAGAAGGCGATGAACAGCCTGAGCTTCCTCACGATCTCCGCAACCGTTATTGGAATGATCACGCTGATCGGCGCAGCCATTGGGTTGATGAATATCATGCTCGTGTCTGTGACGGAACGAACGAAAGAGGTTGGACTCATCAAGGCCATCGGCGGCCGGAGCGGAACGGTCCGTTTCCAGTTCCTTTCCGAAGCTGTCATTATCAGCATGGTCGGGGCTTTGTTCGGCATCGTCCTTGGGGTCGGTGTTGGCAACCTCTTCTCGCTGGTGTTGCATACGGGGTTTGTGGTTCCCTGGAACTGGGTATTCCTCGGCATTCTCATCTGTACGGTTGTTGGTCTGGCAGCAGGGCTGTACCCCGCGGTGAAGGCCGGGCGGCTGAACCCAATCGAAGCGCTTCGTTACGAGTAAGCACGTGTTGAATCCCGCGCCGGTAGCGGCGTGCGAATTGCCGGCAATGTTGAAAAAAATGCAACAGTGTTAACATTTCAATCCATTTTTTCAGTAGAATTGTGACCTCATAAACTTGTAACTCTTATTTTAAATTTCAAACACTAAAAATTAGAATCATGGCAGAGCAAAGACCAGCTGCAAGTACAACATCAACCAAGGCTACATCGGTGCAACCCAAGAGAAGCAGCAACGCCATATCCTGGCTCGCCCCTATCATTTGTATTGTGGTCGGATATTGCATTTGGCGTTTCGCAATGGGCGCCGCGAGTGGATTTAAGATTCCTGATACGAAGGGTGGTTTCTGGCCTGCGCACCAAAAGCCGATTGGCCAGTTCCATGGCATCTATGAAGGCGGTATCATCGTTCCCCTTCTGATTGGTATGCTCCTCATGGTGATCACGTTCTCGATCGAGCGCTTCCTGACAATCTCCAAAGCGCTGGGCAAAGGCTCTATCGCCGACTTCATCCGCAAAGTTCAATACCACCTCGCAAACCGCAATGTCGACGCAGCCCTGGCTGAGTGCGACAAGCAGCGTGGCTCTGTTGCCAACGTGATGAAGGCCGGTCTGCGCCGCTATAAGGAAATGATCAATGTAACAGATCTCGATACGGAGCAGAAAGTTCTGTCGATCCAGAAAGAAGTGGAAGAAGCGACGGCCCTCGAGCTGCCGATGCTGCAGAAGAACCTCGTGTTCCTGTCCACCATCACGTCGGTCGGTACCCTCATTGCCCTCCTGGGTACGGTCATGGGTATGATCCGCTCGTTCTCCTCACTTGGTGAAGAAGGCGGCGGCGGCAACGCAGGCGCACTCGCACAAGGGATCTCCGAGGCCCTGTACAACACGGCCCTCGGTATCGGAACATCGGCCCTCGCCCTGATCATGTACAACGTGTTCACGACGAAGATCGACAGCATCACATACGGAATCGATGAGTCCGGCTTCACCCTGACCCAAAGCTTTGCTTCTACTTACAAATAGTAGAAAAGGTTTATGGAAAAAGGACCGACCGACACTCTCACTCCTAAATTCTGATTAACAAATGCCAAGTATTAAAATTCCCCGGAAAAGTTCGGATACGGACATGACGCCCTTCGTGGACGTCGGCTTCCTGATCCTGTTCTTTTTCATCATGGCGACCAAGTTCAAACCGCCGCAGCCCGTGGAGGTGACGACGCCGAATTCGGTGTCGACCGACAAGCTGCCGGACAACGACGCAACCATGCTGGAAATGGACAAAGAGGGCAAGGCTTTCTTCTCCATGATCTCCACGGACGACAACGCGAAGTATGCGCTGATCGACAACCTCGACAAGACCCGCAACCTGGGCCTGACCGAGGCCGAGAAGAAGAACTTCACGCATTCGGGCCCGATCGGCGTTCCCTTCAGCATGCTGAAGCAGGTGCCGCAGCACGCCCCGGCCGAACAGGCCAAGCTCAAGCAGCCCGGCATTCCCATCAAGGACTCCGCAACCAATGAGCTCTACTACTGGGTTCGCGATGCAGTGACCGTGATGGCCGGCCGCAAGGTCAACCACATGATCAAGATCGACAACGAAGCGAAGTACCCCTTCTTCAAAAACGTGATCGATGC
>JAQBNP010000030.1 GCA_028288515.1 Flaviaestuariibacter sp.
GTCACCCTTGTGCTTTCCAAGGTTTCTCCATGCGATCTTGAGATAATTCCTGAACATATTTGCTTGCTTAACTGGTAAATAAAAATGCATCCAAACGAAGCACAAACCCACTTATTCGGTTCGAAGACTCTTCACGGGGTTGGCGGTTGCCACTTTAACAGCCTGGAAGCTCACCGTGAGAAATGCCACCATGACAGCAGCCAGGGTCGCAACGGCAAAGATCCACCAGCTGATCGCCACACGGTAGGGGAAATCGGAAAGCCAGTTGTGCATTGCCCACCACGCGATCGGGAATGCCACCAGGGCGGCAATGAGAACCAGCTTCACGAAGCTCCTTGACATCAGACCCATGATCGTGAGAACGCTGGCCCCGAGGACCTTCCTGATCCCGATCTCCTTCGTCCGCTGCTCCGCGCTGAAGGCCGCCAGGGCAAAGAGCCCCATGCATCCAACGATAACGGCCATCAGTGTGAACACCCACAGCAGGCTGCCCAGCTTTTCTTCCGACTGGTACATCTTTCCATAGCTTTCGTCAAGGAAGCTATACTCCAGCGGGTAGCCAGGTGCAAAGCGATTCCAGAGCCCGCCCACATAGGCGATGGTCTTCTTGGTTTCCGAGGAACGCAGCTTCACGGCAACCTTATACAGCTCCTGCGGATAGATGTGAATGACCGAGGCGGCTACTTTTTCGTGCAGGCTCTTGTAATGAAAATCCTGCACAACACCGATGACGCGGCCCTTCTTGATCGCATTCACCGTGTCCTGTGTCCACTTATGCCAGTTGAGCCGCTGACCCAGCGCCTTCTCAGGGCTGCCGAATCCAAACTCTTTGACGGCAGTCTCATTGATGATGAAGGCCTCGCTTGTATCGGTTGGCAGATCGCGCGAGAAGTCGCGCCCGGCGACAAGCCGCAGCCCGATGGTCTTGAGATAATCATAGTCCCCCAGGAAAAGTGTCGATGAATACTCTTTGTCTCCATTTGCGCCCGGCACAGTGACATTGTCCGTTGCAAACATATCTCCCGGAAGTCCATAACCAGACGTCACAGACAGTACGCCCGGGGCGCGGCGGAGCTCGGCCTTAAACGTTTCAGTCTTGGTTGCCACATCACCCTTTACGGGGAACGTCAGCACCTGTGCCTTATCAAAGCCGAGGTTGCGATCATTCAGGAACCTGATCTGCCGGTACACAATGGTTGACGAAATGATCAGCAGCGCAGAAAGTGAAAACTGGACGACCACCAGCGCCTGCCGCAGCCAGCCTGTGCCGCCAGTTCCTGTTGCCTTTGCGCTTTTCAAAACCTTGATCGGCTGAAAGCCGGACAGAACAAAAGCCGGGTAAATACCCGCAAGCACACCGATGAATGCGGAACCCGCCAGCACCAGCAGGAGGAACAGAGGGCTGGCGAGGACCTGGAACGGGATTGCCTTTCCCGTAAATGCATTGAGCGATGGAAGCACCCCAAAGCAAAGCCCGATGGCCAGCACTGCCGCGAATAAGGCAAGCAGGGCCGTCTCCGCGATGAACTGCACAACGATCTGCTTCCTGTCAGCCCCGATGACCTTACGTACACCGATCTCACGCGCTCGCCGGAATGATCGTGCCGTCGCGAGATTGATGAAATTGAAACAGGCAATCAGCAGCACGAAAAGAGCAATGATCGTTAAGCCTTTGACATAGGTGGCATTTCCACGCACGGCATTATCATAAACAAAATCAGCCGAGTTGAGATGAATGTCGCGCAGCGGTTGGAAGAACGGCAAAAAAGTGGATCCGTCCTTCAGTGTCGGGTAGATCTCTTTCCGTACATGTGCCTGCAGCTTGTCCTGCAGGCTGCGGGCCGATGCGCCCGGCTTGAGCTTGACATACGAATAGAACTGGCTCCACGTCCATTTTTGCATCCGTTCTTCCGGGATGCCAGCGGACGAGAGCGACATGATATAGTTGAAGTGCAGGTGGAAATGGGTGGGAAGCGTTGCCAGCACGCCCGTCACCAAAAAGTCGCTCTTATCGATCTTGACAGTTTTCCCGACGGGGTTTACCGAACCAAAATATTTTTCTGCCAGCTCGCGTGTCAGCACGATCGACGAAGGCGCTGTTAGTGCGGTTGCCGGATCGCCCTGCCGAAGCGACAGGGGAAGTACGGCAAACATGCCCGGGTCAGCGAAGATACCGCCGGCTTCGTTGGCACGCTTCTCACCCACCTCAACCAGGAACTGGTCATTGCTCATCAGGATGCGAAACGTTGTGTCAACCTCCGGGTACTGCTGCTTGAGAAAGCTCGTGTAAGCAGGCGGAACGGGGGCATGTCTCACCGTCCCCTCATCGTTGTACCGCTCATTATAAATGCGATAGACAGTATCGCCGCCGGCAATTCCGCGGTCGTATTTCATCTCATCCCACACGAACAGGCCAATCGAGAGGCAGCCAACCAGGCCAATGGTGAGGCTCGCAATATTTACAAAGGCGAAGCCCTTGTAGCGCAGCAGGTTTCGGACCGCGGTCTTGAGATAATTTCGAAACATGGCAAAAGAGTTTAGTTGTTATTCGGTCCGTAGATTCTTGATCGGGTTTGCGGTGGCGGCCCGCACAGCCTGGAAGGAGATCGTGAAGAACGCGACGCCGGCGGCAAGAATACCAGCAAGTATAAAGACCCACCACGGCACGCCGATGCGGTATGCAAAATCCTCAAGCCACTGGTGCATGGCATACCATGCGATCGGAAAGGCGATGATCGCTGCAATGACAACGAGACGCAGGAAGTCGCGGGACAACAGACCGACGATCGTGCCGACATCGGCCCCGAGCACCTTGCGGATACCGATCTCCTTAACGCGCTGCGAGATCGTAAAGGCAGACAATCCGAAAAGCCCCAGGCAGGCAATGAAGATGGCAATGCAAGCAAAGATCGTGAAGATGATGCCCTGTTTTTGCTCGGCATCGTAGAGGCGGTCATAGCTGTCATCCATGAAAGCATACGTGAAAGGCGCTTCAGGCAAAAAGGCTTTCCACGTCTTTTCAATGGTTGCCAGGCCGGCGGCCACATTCTTCCCGGCGATCTTGATCGAAATGTTGCCGTAGCCGTTTGTCCGGGCCGATTCAAAAAGCACGATGGGCAGGATGCGCTGGTGCAGCGATTCGAAATTGAAGTCCTTGAAAACCCCTGCCAGCGTACCCTTCCGGTTGCCGTACTGGAATTGCTGGCCGATGGCATCTGCCGGCGACTTGATGCCGAGCGCTGCTACGGCTGCTTCGTTGATGAGGAAGGAAGAAGTGTCGACGATCCCAGCCGTGAAGTTCCGGCCGGCAGCCATCGCAACGCCGTATGTCGAGATAAAGCCTTCATCGGCTGTCACGTATTTGATCTCCGCCTGTGTCGGCGCCAGCGAGTCGCCGCGGCTCACCCGGGAGCCCTGCGCATCGAGAAGGCGCCCCGTAGGAATACGGGAAGAGCGACCAACACTCCTGATATTGGGGTCGGCGAGCAACGCCGTACGGAAAGAAACGAAACTATGATCGAGGCCCGAGTTGTTTGCCAGCGTTACTACTTGCTCCCGGTCAAACCCAAGCGCTTTCTCCTGCATATACCGGAGCTGCTTGTAGACCACGATCGTGGCAACGATCAGGATGATCGAGATGGAGAATTGGGCCACAACCAGCGCTTTGCGGAAGGAGACGTTTGCGCCGCCGACCTTGAGCATTCCTTTCAGCACCCTGATGGGTTGAAAGGAAGACAGGAAGAGAGCGGGGTATAACCCTGAAAGCAGGCCCACAGCAAATGGCATGAGCAATACCGGAACGAGGATCTTCCATTGCAGCAGGATGCCGATATCAAGCTGCTGGCCGGAAATGCGGCTGAGACCGGGCAAGGCCAGCCAGGTCAGTCCGAACGCAAGAAGTGTCGCCAGCCAGGACACAAGCACCGACTCGCTGAGGAATTGCGCGATGAGCTCGCTTTTCCGCGCGCCGACAACCTTTCTCACGCCGATCTCTTTTGCACGCAGCACCGAGCGTGCCGTGGACAGGTTCATATAATTAATGCACGCGATGAGAAGTACGAACAGGGCGATCGCCGAAAATATATACACGCGCTTGATGTCGCCATTGGCTTCGAGCTCAAGATCCTTGTGCGAAAGCAGGTGGATATCGGTCAGCTTGCGAAGTGTCAGCGTCGTCCACTGTGAGGGCTTGAACGCCTTTCCCTGCTCAGGATAATGGCGGTCAAGGAAGGCAGGCATTTGGGCTTCCAACTTTTTCGCATCGTATTTTTTGGGCAACAGCAGGTAGGTAAAAAATGAATTATTTCCCCAGTTGGTCCGCAGCTGTTCCTCTCCATAAATGGCGGTGTCCCGGAGCGTGCTGAAGGAGAGCATGAAATCAGGATGAAGGTGCGCGTTCGCCGGCAGGCGCTTGTAGATCCCCGTGATCGTGCACGTGATCTGGTT
>JAQBNP010000035.1 GCA_028288515.1 Flaviaestuariibacter sp.
CAAAGGAAGTTTCTTTGCGGTTCTTTGCTTCTCCGCGCCCTTTGCGTTTATGGCTGTTCTCCATGCCTGGTTCATGGATAGTCCATGGTTGGGTCATGGATACTTCATGGTTGGTTCATGGATACTTCATCAGAAGCCATGAAAACCTACATTATGTTAAGTAGAGAGCGTGCCTGCGGACGCCAGTGAGGCTAAAAAGCAGTTGGCCATGTACATTGATGACACGGCCTACCACAGGGCTGTCATGCTGACGCATGTCAGCCTTAGAGCGCGACATGATTGTCTTCTAAACGACCCCATTCACCACTCACCATTCACCACTCACGATTCACCATTCACGATTCACCATTCACCCTTCCCCGGTTCAACGCGCGCCCCCATCAACCGTGATCGCCACATAGTAAAGCCCTCCGAGGGACGGCCCGCCGGCATACTGGATATAGCGGTGGTTAAGAAGGTCCGTTCCCCCAAGCTTAATGGCCGACCTGAGCTTCGGAACAGCCAGGCTCACCTGCGCATCAACGGTCTGAAACGCAGGCACACGGCCCGTCACGAGCGGGCTCTCCCACAGGAACGCATCCTGCCAGCGCCAGACAATATTGAAGCCGACATTCTTCGCAACCGCCCTGTTGCCGACGGCAACATGAGCCGCCCACTTCGGCGTGTTGAAGCCGGTCACAAAGATGTCGCCCGCGGAACCCGCCTTCATGTTGTTATACGATACTGTTCCTCCCACCGTATACGTACCGAACGCCCGATAGGTAAGCCCCAGGGCCGATCCGAAATTGTGATAGGTATTGCGTGCATTGGTATAAACCCGGTACCGGTCCTGGCCCTTGCTTG
Organism: Flaviaestuariibacter sp.; assembly: GCA_028288515.1. Classification (GTDB taxonomy): domain Bacteria; phylum Bacteroidota; class Bacteroidia; order Chitinophagales; family Chitinophagaceae; genus Flavisolibacter. The sequence goes on from JAQBNP010000035.1 coordinate 844, forward strand.
CCTTGGTTGACGACGTCGCGGCGGTTGCGTCCCGGTTCCGGTCGAGCATGGCGAGCACACCTGCATCGGTACCGATCGTCTCCCCTTTCGGCACATAGACCTGCACCTGCCCCAGGAAACCCGTATACCGGTTGCTGTACGCGTCGATGTCCACCACGAGGCGGCTGTCAAGCAGGACGCTTTTATAGCCGACCTCCCAGGAGCGGATTTGCTCGGGCGCGGCTTTTGGAAGATGGGCGGCCACCAGCAACCCACGATTCGCGAGCGCGGCCGCATCCGTATTGCCCTGCGCGCTGACGGCGGCATTGAAGGAAACGACGGACGACTGCGTATAGCTGTTGCCAAGATACCCCAGCCCCTCATCGATGAACGGCAGGCTTCCAACGCGCTTCACGCGGCCGTTGTTGACGTAGGATAACGCCTCGAACAAAGCCGGGAACCGGTATCCCTCCTGGAACGTGACGCGGAAATTGTGGCGCTGCTTTACCGTGTAAACGGCAGCGACACGCGGTGTCAGAACGGGATTGAACGCCGGGTTGTAATCGCCCCGAAGCGAACCAAACAGCTTCAGCCGCTCACCAAACAGTGTCTTTGTGGCCTGGAGAAATGCGCCAATCTTTTTGTAGTAGACCTTGTCCCCGAAGGTGCCGTCCTTGAGCGGCGTATTGCGCTCAGCGATCGGGCGCGAGAAGTCCACAAAATTATTTCCGTCCGGGATCACTTCATAGACCCGCGCGTCCCCGCCCACGAGAAGATCGAAGCGGCGCGTGAGCCGCGAGAGGTCCCACTGTCCTTCCGCATGATACAGTCGGCTGCGCTGCCACAAGGCAGCGCCCCCCGTTTCCGGCGCGTCTGGAATGGACGACGATTTAATATCCCAGTTGTTGATACCAATGATCTGTTTTTTCAAGGCCTCGAACGCCGGCGTCCCTGGTACAACACGGCTCGCATCCGCCTGCTGCCGCGCATAGAGCGTTGCCGCCGCGAGGTTGGCGGATGTGAGACCTCCGCCATTTGCCGACGCATAGGCCTGCAGCGCGTTCCGGTATTTTGTTCCCCAGCTCGTGGCCGTTTTCGTATCGGTGGCGCCGCCGCTAGACAGGTCGAGGTTGTCAGCCAGCGGCTTGACGTTGTATGAATCGCCCGTGTTCTCGGTCGACACGTATGCCTGAACCTGGTAGGTCGGCCCTTTCACGAGGAGGCGGTGATTCTGCACGACGACGTTATCGAGCTGGATCTTGTTGCCGCGCTGAAACACCCCGTCCATTTTGCCAATGCGGTAGGAATAGGAGATCTCGGCTTTTTCGGTTGCCCTGAAGACAAGCGTTGCGTCGGCCTTGAGGTTGTCGACATGGGGGCTCACGAGGTCTGTCTCCCAGTAACCGGTTCGGGCCACGCGCAAGGTCTGGTTGGCCTGGCCGTTGATCGTCAGGCCGCTGATGGACACAACATTGCTGCCGGCAAGCGCGTCGTCGCCGTAGCGGTTCCAGCCGTCGAAGGCAGTATTGGCCGCACCGTTCAGCTCGGGGAATTTCGGGTTGGCGCTTTTCAGTTCATTTGTATTCTGGTCGAGACGCGTATCCGAGCGCCAGTCGGTTCCCTGCATATACCCCGCATTGACCTTGAACGCAAACCGTCCATAGGCTTTTGCGTAGCGGATGGCGGTCTCCGTGAGAAGAGACGGGTCTGCATCGCGCCCGTCAACATGGTTGACGCCCGTGCGCTGGTAGACGCTGAGTCCCTGCTGAATGAAGGGACTTTTCGTAAGCAGGTTGGCCATGCCGTTGATGGCGTTCATGCCATAAAGCGCAGACGCGGCCCCTGGTGTGATCTCCACGCTTTGGATGTCGAGCTCCGTGGGACCGATGGCATTTCCAAGCGGCACGCCGAGGGTAGCCGCCTGCATATCCACCCCGTCGACGAGCTGCAGAAACCTGAAATTATTAGGAATGTTGAAGCCGCGCGTGTTGGGCACTTTGAAGGTCAGGCTTGAGGTTGTCATCTGCACGCCTTTGACGTTCTCCAGCGCGTCGTAGAAGGATGGCGCGGGCGATTCGCGGATGGCGCGGATATCCAGCTTTTCAATGGCCACCGGCGAGCGCAGGAGCTGCTCGGGCACGCGCGAGGCAGTGACGACGACCTCCGCCCCAAGCACCGTCTGCGTCGCGAGCGCGACATTGAGCTGCGTGCCAGCGGTCAGCACCTCGATGTCACGGGGCGTATAGCCGACGGACGTAAACTGCAAGGTCAGCGGAAGCTTCTGGCGCGTGCGCAGCAGGAAGCTGCCGTCTGGTGCTGTGACCGTGCCGGTAACCGTGCCTTTGAGCGTAATGGCCACGCCGGCCAGCGCCTCGCCACTCTCGCTGCCGGTCACCTTCCCGGTGATCTCCAGGGCTTGCTGCCCTGATGCGGTGAACGACAGGCACAGAACAACGATCATGGTGGAAAGAAAGCGTGAAAGAAAGAAGCATGCGGGCCGAATCGATGGTTGTTTTTTCTCATAACGGGGATGATGCTCGATTGTGATCGAATGAAGATTGGCGCGTGAACTGACCACGCAGGGGAAAGCAGGCCCGGGGCCGGGGGGGATCAACCGCCGATCCGGACGGACATCCGGGCAACTGCTTTACCGCGCGCGCCGCTTGCTGTAAGAGCCCGGGGAGGTCCTGTCGGATGGGACCAGGCAACTGAATAGAGGAACCGCCGGACAGAGGCCGAGAAGGGGCATCGGGAACATGCTGAACGAAATTTTTAGGTTGTCAATCGTGAGAGCGCCGGCGGTTAACCCATCTCACACAATACCCGTTTGGCTAATAGTCTACCAAATAGGTAGACAAATATAATGGAATAAATTTCTCTCCGCCAAATTGTCTCTGAAAAAAAGAATTCGGGACTCCGAACGCTAGAAGCGCAACTGCATGCGCAGGGTCAGAACATCGTCCCTGGCATCGGTAGAGAGGCCTGGCAACGCCGTAGATTCGTTGCGCACGACATCGTAATAGGCAAGGATCTTCAGGCTCGCAGTGAAATAGCGGGTCAGTCCGATCCCGATCGTCGTGAAGCGCATGTCGGCGGCTGTGAGCCCCCCTGCAGCGCGGAGGCTGTTGCCGCTGACCTTCGTATTAGGATCGTACCAGTCGTATTTGAGCAGGGCTTCCCACTTGTCGCCGCCGATCGATTGCAGCAGGTAAAAAATGCCGGCATCGAAATGGCGCAGGTAGGTTGGTCCGGTTGGCAGGCTACCCGGACTGACCGTGGTTTGATCGGTGCCGGGCTGCATGCCGCGCCAGTACTCACCCCGGAGCTCTGTCTTGCCGCGACCAGCACGGCGAACGAACTGCACATCGGCACCCGCGTAGCGACGGGGCGCTTTCTTGCCCAGGTTCGACAGCGAGGAGTCGACACCAAATGCGGCGTTGGATCCCGCGCTCATTTTATAGACATAAATGCTGCCTTGGCGCCAGCCGCCGTAAAGCGCCGATAAGCCCGCCGCGACAGAGACCTGGCGGCTGAGAAATAAAGGCCTGAGGGAGAGCCGCGCTGCCACATCTTTATACGAATCAAAATCGGTTGTCCCGGAGGGACCCTGCCCGTTGAATGCACCGATGTCAAGCTTCGCTGCCGCCCTGCTGCTGTCGCGCCCTTTCCCTTCGAAAGAGATCATGGCGCCGAGATCACGCTCGCCAGGCATGAGCACCTGTGATGCACGGCTGCGCTCAGGAGATTCGCGGTACGCCGAGGACAGGTTGACCTCGTATCCGAACGGCCGCGCAAACAAGCCCATTGTGAACGTGACGTTGTTGCCCGTTGCGGGGTAGAGACGCAGGAACACATCGCGGGCGATCACACCCCGTTCCGTGGCATCGACCTGGAACGTAAAAGATGCGCGGGGAAAGCGTGGCCGCAGTGAGGGCAGCAGGTAATCGACCTTGATGCGCGCCCGCCGCAGCATAAAGCGGTTGTTGGAGAAAGGCGCGAAATTACCGCCCTCGAAAGACCCGGCGCCTTTGGCCGATGCCACCTGGTATTGCGGTTGGATATAGCCGCTGAACCGGATGTTCTCGAGGCGGCGCACAAGCGGCCGGACCGTATCCCGGACGAACAGTGAGGAATCGACGTCAGTAAGATACCGTTGGGCTCTGGCAGGCAGCCCTCCCAGGGCAAACGCCACTGCCAGGAGCAGAAGACGGGTCTTGGCCTGGCCTTTAGGAACGTGAATGAGGGTGCGCATGATTTTTATGGGAACGTCCATGCAATATTAAGTTATTGTTACTTCTCGGTATGGCGGGAAAGAGCCGTTCTGCGGCAGTACTTTTGCTCATCTTACTAAAACCGATTTATGGCGTTTTCATTCATGAAGTTGTTTAGTCCCAAGGATAAAGTATTCTATGGCTTGTTCGAGGAAGTTGCCAATAATGGCTACACGATGGCCCAGCAGCTGGCCGCGCTCGTTGCCGAGCCCGATTTCAACAAGCGGCAGAATATGATCAAGCCGATCGAGGACCTTGAGCATGCCAACGATGAGCTGACGCACCGTGTGTTCACGGAGCTCGGCCGCAACTTCATCACGCCATTCGATCGTGAGGACATTCACTTCCTGGCCAGCGCGCTGGACGATATCGCCGACTATATCTATGCATCGGCAAAAAAGATCAAGCTATACCATGTCAACCCCACGGATGACGGCATCCAGCGGCTTGCCGAGCTCATTGTCCAAAGCACGAGCGAGGTAAAAGCAGCCGTATCGGAGCTGCGCGACATGAAGAATATCCGCCGCATCACCGACTCGCTTGTCCGCATCAACAGCATCGAGAACCAGGCCGACGACATCAGCGATATGTTCATCGAGCGACTGTTCAGCATGGAGCCGGACGCCAAAGAGATCATCA